>NZ_JAVXCU010000096.1:0-7980 GCF_036659295.1 Brevundimonas sp.
GGCCATCAAATTGGTAACCGAGAACTAGCTACGCTTTAAAAGCCTCTGAAGATCTGACTTTGATTGTCAAATCTGTATGTCCGTAGCCATTGAGTTCTAAGTGCACGAATTATTGGAACGAAGTGGTTCTAAGAAGCATCCCTTATAGACGGAAGGGAGGTTCACGATGAATTCGATCAACGAGAATTACGAAAAGCCAACCGTGCTTAGGAAGCCCGGATCACTATTGCGATTTCCAATGCTTCTGCTTGCTTTAACGCGTGCTAGCCAATGCCAGCTCCACCGGTCACGCCCCACACTTCACCCGTGACAAAACTGGCTTCCTGTGACGCCAGAAGAACATAGACGGGCGCAATCTCGACAGGCTGTCCGGGCCTGCCAAAGGCACTATGCGCGCCGAAGTTCCTGACCTTTTCATCGGGTTGACCGCCGCTGGGCTGAAGCACAGTCCAGAACGGACCGGGGGCGACTGCGTTGACGCGAATGCCGTGCTCGATAGCTTGTTTTGCCAGCGCCTTCGTATAGGTGACGATGCCGCCCTTTGTGGTCGCATAATCCAAGAGGATGTCACTGGGCTCATAGGCCTGAATAGACGCTGTCGTGATGATGGTGGCACCGGCTGGCATGACCGGCATCGCCGCCTGACATAGCCAATGCAGGGCATACAGGTTGGTCTTCATAGTTGCGTCAAAATCGCTGGTCGAAAACTCCGACAGATCATCACGATATTGCTGGCGCCCCGCATTGACCACGAGGATATCCATCCCGCCGAAAGCTTCAACGGTCCGTGCGACCATGGTTGCATTCCATGCCTCGTCGCGAACATCACCGGCCAGTACCAGCGCCTTTACGCCTTCTGCTTTGATCAGCTTGGTGACCTCGGCTGCATCCGCTTCCTCGGAAGGCAGATAGGATATAGCGACGTCGGCCCCTTCCCTCGCAAAGGCGATTGCGACAGCGCGCCCGATACCGGAATCGCCACCTGTGATCAGGGCACGACGACCAGCCAGTCGGCCATGCCCGCGATAGCTTGTCTCGCCATGATCAGGAGTCGGTGTCATGCGCCTTACTAAACCCGGCGCTGTCTGTTCCTGATCCGGAAACGGCGGCCGAGGATATTGATGCCGCGGATCCTGCATCGATGACCGGTTCTCCATGGTACATATCTCCCTGGGTGATCGGTTCTGCTGAACCTATAAAAACAATCCTTTAGCCACGCGCCTGTTCCAGACGGACTTCCGTTCAATCGTCGACTGCCAAGGCCTTGGCTAACGCGCGTTCGAACGACTTGGCCGAGGTGCGCGGCAGTGCATCGACGATTGCGCCGCGCTCAAACAAGTCGACAACACGCGGATGCACATAGGCACTGCGACAAACCGCGAGCGTATTGCCCAGCAAGGACGCCGCCTCGCGAATACAACTATTGGCCTTGCGCTTAGCGTCCGCAGCCGAAGTGGGCGGGTCGGTATCACAAAGGGCGCGAGCCACGCACACAGTTGCAGCCCATGTGCGAAAATCCTTGGCCGAGAAGTCTTCGCCCATATTCTCCCGGATGAAGGCATTGATGTCGTCCGATGTGACGGCGCGGAACTGTCCCTCGTCATCGACATACTGAAACAGGGTGTGACCGGGCAGTTCATTTAGCCGCCTAACGCCTGCGGCAAGTCTGCGGTCTTGAACATTCAGGTCATGCACGATGCCGCTTTTTCCGCGAAATTTCAGGCGCAATTCAGCGCCGCTAATCTCGATATGGCGTTTGCGCAGGGTCGTCAGGCCAAAGCTTCGGTTCTCGCGCGAGTAACGGGCATTGCCGACACGGATCAGGCTTAGCTCCATCAGGCGCATCGCCGTGGCTACAATCTTTTCCTGATCAAAATTGCGTCGCGCGAGGCCTTTTTCAATAGCCGCTTCCAGCTTTGGCAGAGCCGCAGCAAAGGCCGGCATCCTCGCGAACTTGTTCTCCGACTGGGCCTTCGTCCAATCTGAATGATAGCGGTATTGTTTACGCCCTCGCGCATCACGGCCCGTCGCCTGAATGTGGCCGTTAGGGTGCGGGCAAATCCAAACCTGTGTCCACGCCGGAGGAATGGCCAGGGCCCGTATTCGCCCCAGCAGCTTTTCATTCGTTAAACGCGAGCCATCCCGCCCCAGATAAAAGAAACCTCGACCTGCGCGTTTGCGACGGATGCCTTCTATTTCATCCGAACACCAGCGTAGTCCGGCAGGTATGTCCTCTCTACCGACGACATCGCGACCCAAGGCAGATCACCCTGCTTTTCGTGCGCGCGGTTTGCTGGTCTTCGCCGTTGATTTGGATGGCGATTTTGATGTGGGCTTGCTCGCCGAGCGTCCGGCCTTGGCGTCCAGACTGGCGCGCAGCGCGGCCATAAGGTCGACCACATTGTCGTCCTTGGGGGCAGAGACTTTGGCGGGCTTCTTGCCCTTCTGCTTGTCGGCGATCAGGGCTTTCAACGCATCTTCATACCGGTCATTAAACTTGGCGGGATCAAATGGCCCCGTCTTCTGCGCGATGATCTGTTCGGCAATCTTGATCATGTCTGCATCCGGCTTGGCGTTAGATATCTCGCTAAACACCTCTTCGGGCTGGCGCACCTCGTCATCCGTTCGCAGCGTATAGGCTAGAATGCCTTTGCCTCGTGGCTCCAGCGCCAGAAGTCGCTCGCGGGTGGACATCACGACCCGCGCCAGCGCGATCTTCCCCGACTTCTCCATGGCCGTTCGAATGACGTTGAAGGCGTCCTGACCGATCTTACCGTCTGGCGCGAGGAAATAGGGATTGTCCCAATAGATACGGTCGATGTCTTTGGCCGGAACGAAGCTTTCGATGTCGATCGTCTTGGTGCTCTCCAGCTTGACTGATTTAATTTCATCGTCTGTCAGAAGGACATATTCACCCTTCGAAACCTCATATCCCTTCGCCAGATCCGAACGCGAAACCGGTCCCGTATCTGGATCGGTCGTGACCATCTTGATCCGGTTATTGGTCTTTGGATTGATCAGGTTGAAGTGGACGTCTCCACCCGTGGAGGTCGCCGTATAGAGCGCAACGGGACAGGTAACGAGCGACAGCTTTAGATGACCTTGCCAACTGGGTCTGGGAGCCATGGGAGCACCTCGTTTGTGAACAGCCTTGCCAAGGGCGCTGCTTACTAACGAGCATTGCGGCAAACAGTTCGATCAGCCGTAGGTTTCCAGATCACCGCTATCCGTATCCAGAAGAAAGCAATGTTGGTTTCCACCTTCAATATCGGCCAGCCAGAGCTTGAGTTCCCGCACCGGCGGCGATGTTACACAATCCTCGATATAGCTGACCGCTGCGGCCTCTAGAGTCAGTTCCTCGACAATCCGCGTCGGGTATCCGATCGCCATGACGCGATAACGGTTCAACTTTTCGGGTGCGATTGCGGCCATTGTGATCCTCCTTCTCAGTTCCAACGCATAGGACGCCGGATGGATTCACTGAAGGCTCCGAAAACTGTGTGCAGTGGAGCGCAAAGCCATAACGATCGTTAGTATGGTGGAGGACTGCATGCCCAATTCCCGCTTGGACACCTATCGCCAGATGCGCGACTTTTCCCGAACGGAAGAGCCGTCAGGTATTAGTGCCGAGATCGCGGCCTCAGACCATCTGCGCTTCGTCATCCATAAACATGATGCCAGCCAACTGCATTTTGACTTGCGACTGGAATGGAACGGAACCTTCCTGTCATGGGCAGTGCCCAAGGGGCCTTCGCTGGATTCCGCCGACAAACGGCTGGCCATGGCGGTTGAAGACCATCCGCTCGATTATGGGGATTTCGAAGGCATTATCCCCAAGGATCTGTATGGCGGTGGCACGGTGATGATCTGGGACCGCGGCCTATGGATACCCGAACCGGGCTTTGAGGACGTCGACAAGCATCTACAAAAAGGGGAACTGAAGTTCGTCATGGAAGGCAACCGGATGCACGGCTCATGGGTGCTGGTCCGGCTCAAACCTAAGACTGGAGAGAAGGGCAAGCCATGGATGTTGATCAAGCATAAGGACAGCGCAGCCAAGACGGGAAACAAGGGCGGCCCTAGCGATCGTGACAAGTCGGTTGCCTCGACGCGCACCATGAAGCAGATCGCCTCAAACGCTTCGGCCGATGTTGCGCCCTACATGACCCAGCCGCGCAGGAGCGCAAAGTTAGAGACGACAACGTCTACAAAGTCCCGAGCGAAAACCAAGACAGTCAAGCCGTCTGCTTTGCCGGATTTTATCGAGCCACAACTGGCTACAAATATCTCATCCCCTCCTGCAGGAGACGTGTGGGCGCACGAGATCAAGTTTGACGGCTATAGGCTGCAACTGCGGATCGACGGAGGGAACAACACCCTGCGTACCCGCAAAGGATCAGACTGGACCAAGCGCTTCCCCGCCATCGCCGCCGCTGCAAAGGGACTTAAAGACGGCATTTATGATGGCGAGGCCGTGGCACTGGACGACGAAGGAAAACCTAGCTTTGCCCTGCTCCAGAACGTGTTGGACGGCGAAAGAGATGCCTCGCTTGTCTATTACGCCTTTGATCTCCTGCACGATGGTCAGCAGGACATCCGCAGCCTGTCTCTCACAGACCGCAAGGCAAAACTGGAAACGCGATTAGCCAAAGCCAAAGGCGCTATCCACTATGTTGAGCACTTCCAGACGACAGGAAACGCGCTTTTGCAATCGGCCTGCCGGCTCGATCTCGAAGGGATTATCTCCAAGCGCCTGAGTTCACCCTATCGCTCTGGTCGCAGCGACGACTGGGTGAAATCAAAGTGCCGACAAGGGCAGGAAGTCGTGATTGCCGGATGGGCGACGACGGGCAATGCTTTCCGGTCGCTTATTGCGGGGGTCTATCGCGAAGGCAAACTAGAGCATGTGGGCCGGATCGGTACCGGCTTCAGCCGCAAGACCGTCGAGCAAATCATGCCCAGATTGAAGGCCATCGAGACGGACAAAAGCCCCTTCCCCGGCGGCCCTAAATCCATTGCAGGAGTCCATTGGGTAAAGCCGGTTCTAGTTGCTGAAATCGCCTTTGAGGGTTTTACCGGATCGGGCGCGATCCGACAGGCCTCGTTCAAAGGACTGCGGGAGGATAAAGCCCCCAAAGAGGTCGCGCTTGATAATCCTCAGGGGGCCTCAATGACTTCGACTGGCACAAAGGCCCCACTGCGCGGTGTTCGTCTATCCAGTCCGGACAAGGTCCTATGGCCCGCGACCAAGGACAGCCCGGCCATCACCAAACGCGATCTAGCGGAATATTACGAGCGCGTCGGCGAGAAGATGCTGGAGCACATTCGGGGCCGACCTTGCTCCATCATTCGTATGCCCGATGGTATCGAGGGCCAGAGCTTCTTTCAAAGACATCCTGTGAAGGGCCAATCACCTCTGATTGAAGCCGTCGAGGTCAAGGGTGATCCCAAGCCCTATATCCGTATCGATACCGTTGAAGGTTTGATTGCGGCAGCACAGTTTGCCGCCGTCGAAATCCACCCTTGGAACTGTGTGCCCTATCAGCACGACAAGGTCGAACGTCTGATTTTTGACCTCGACCCCGCACCGGAAGTCGCTTTCGACGAGGTCATCACAGCGGCCAAGGAAGTCCGCGACCGGTTGAAGGACTTAGGCCTCGAAAGTCACTGCAAGACCACGGGGGGCAAAGGTCTGCACGTCACATCCCATGTCGAGCACCTTGATATGGACTGGACAGAAGCCAAGACCTTCGCCAGGGAATTCGCCCGCGTCATGGCTGTAAATGCACCCGACCGCTATCTGATCAGCATGTCAAAAAAGGAGCGTAAAGGCCGTATCTTCATCGACTACCTACGCAACGACCGCAAAGCGACTGCTGTCGCACCCTACTCCCCTCGCGGACGACCGGGCGCTCCTGTCTCCATGCCATTGAGGTGGGGCCAGGTCCGCAAAGGCCTTGATCCAAGCCTCTATCGCATTGAGTTTGTTAGGTAATTTTGACGATCGGGTGCCGCACCGTAAGACGTCAAACCATCCGTTCTTTCTGCATCAGAGGGTGCGGGGGGAACGTAGTCCGTGCCGATTGGGTTTAGGTCAGTGGAATGGTGAAGGCTTCTTCATGCGCACATTTGGAGACCCCACCTATCCAGCTAGCACCTGAACCTATGTGTGGAGATCAATATGCCCAAGCATGCTCACCTCCAGCAGCCGACCAAGACACCACAGCAAGCCAAGGCAGACGCAATCGCCAAGGCCCAGGACATGGCTCCGGATCTATCTGTTCGTATCGGCTCGACACCGGAGACACCGTTCCGTGGTGATCCCGATATATTCGGTCGACTGGTCGAAGATCACGATCGTCACCGCGCCCTGCTGGCAATGATCCAGCAGACACATGGCAAGTCTGAAGACAGACAGCGGCTATTCCAAGAGCTGATAAGGGAACTGAAATCACACGCTGCAGCCGAAGAGCAAGCCTTGTGGTCCACTGTGCTGCGCGAGCCCACCACCACTGAAGATGCCCGTCACGCTGTCGCCGAACATAAGGAACTGGACGACATGCTGGCGGATCTCGCAGCTCGGGACATGGCGTCTCCGGGCTGGCTACGTCGCTTCGCTGCTCTCAAGGACGAATACCTTCACCACATTGGTGAGGAAGAGCAGGAGCAGTTTGTGGCCGCTAAACAAATCCTGACCGATGCTGACCGCAAATTTATGCGCAAGGTCTTTGAGCGTCGAAAAAAGGAAGAGAAAGCGGCTGCAAAAATCGAAAAGAAAATCAAACTGAAAGCGTGAGGATCGGTGCGTCCATGTCCTCGGCTACAAACGAACGCGACCTACGAACCGGGCGCTCGCTTTGGGCGGATTCATCAGCACTGGGAGTAGAAGCCAAACCGCTGACCGCAAGCACTTCGGTCGATATTGCCGTGATCGGCGCTGGCATCACCGGTGCCTTTATGGCTCACGCCCTGTCATCTGCCGCCATTGGCCTCAAAGAGACGTTCGGCCGCCCTGCGCGCATTCTCGTCCTCGATCGGCGCCCTCCCCTTTACGGATCGACGCTGGCCTCCACTGCCATGCTGCAATGGGAAATCGATCTACCTCTCGTTGAACTGACCAAGAAAATTGGATCGGAGAAAGCTTCAAGAGCTTACACGCGGTGCTTTCGCGCTCTGTGCGATCTGACGGCTCTGATCAAATCAGAACGCATCCGCTGTGCGTACGAAGATCGCAGCACTTTGTATCTGGCAGGCGACCTATACGGTTCACGGGCACTTGCAACCGAAACCGATGCGCGACGCGAATTGGGTCTACCCAGCCAGTTTCTATCCGCAGCAGACCTACGTGATAACTACGGCATCAACCGTACAGGTGCCATTCTCAGCACTGGATCGTCTTGCGCCAACCCGGGACAGCTCGCAGCCGCTTTACTACGGCGCGCCACGTCCAAAGGCGCAGCAATCCATTCTCCGGCCGAGGTTCTGGATGTGCTGTCTGATCCAGAAGGCGTGAGTTTGAGGCTCGACAATGGCGTGGTCGTGCGTGCCAAAAAAGTAGTGTTCTGTACCGGATACGAACTGCCTAAAAGGGTCTGCATACCCAAGGCAGATATCCTTTCGACCTGGGCAATCGCTTCAGACACTACCGCCACTATTCCGGACTGGCTCAAGACCACGATGGTTTGGGAAGCATCTGACCCATACCTCTATTTTCGTTCAACACCCGACGGCCGGATTATTCTGGGCGGAGAGGATGAAGAGAGCGAGACACGGCATTCGATCGCACGGCTGCTCGATACAAAGGCGAAAACGCTCAAAACGAAACTGGAACAGCTCGTTCCGGATATACGCCTCCAGCCCCAATACAAATGGGCCGGAGCGTTTGGGAGCAGCACAACCGGTCTGCCCTATATCGCACCGGCAGAGGACATGGATAATGTTTGGGTCGTGGCCGGCTTAGGCGGCAATGGCATCACCTAT
>NZ_JAVXCU010000097.1:0-7962 GCF_036659295.1 Brevundimonas sp.
GAAGACCTTGAAACTCTGCAAAAAAACCTCGTCCTCAGCCATGCTTGCGGCGTAGGCGCGCCCCTGAGCGAGAACGTCACCCGCCTGTTGAAGGTGCTGAAGATTGCCAGCCTGTCGAAGGGCGCATCGGGCGTTCGTCGCACCACGCTGGAAACCCTGATCGGCATGGTCAATGCCGGCGTCCTGCCGCTGATCCCCTCCAAGGGCTCGGTCGGCGCATCGGGTGATCTGGCCCCCCTGGCCCATATGTCCAGCGTCATGCTGGGTGTCAGCGAGGCCCGCTATCAGGGCCAGACCATGGAGGCCACAACCGCCCTCACCAAGGCAGGCTTGGCCCCTGTTGTTCTTGGTCCGAAAGAGGGCCTAGCCCTGCTGAACGGCACCCAGTGCTCGACGGCGCTGGCACTGGCCGGTCTGTTTGCAACCGAGGATGTCTTTGCCGCCGCCATCGCTGCCGGTGCCCTGTCGGTTGATGCGCTCAAAGGCTCGGATGCGCCGTTCGATCACCGTATCCACGCCCTGCGCGGCCAACCCGGCCAGATCGATGTGGCTGCCCGTCTTCGCGAACTGCTGAGCAACAGCGCCATCCGCGACAGCCATCGCCACGACTGCACCAAGGTTCAGGACCCCTACTCCCTGCGCTGCCAGCCGCAAGTCATGGGCGCGACGCTGGATATCCTGCGCAACGCCGCCGCCATGCTGGAACGCGAAGCCAATGCCGTCACCGATAATCCGCTGGTCTTCTTTGAAGATGGCGACGTCATTTCGGGCGGTAATTTCCATGCCGAGCCGGTGGCCTATGCCGCCGACCAGATTGCCATGGTTCTGTGCGAGATCGGCAATATCTCCGAGCGCCGCACCTCTATCCTTGTCGATCCCAAAATGACCGACCTGCCCGCCTTCCTCGTCAAGGACAGCGGCGTGAACTCGGGCTTTATGATTGCGCAGGTCACCGCTGCGGCTCTGGTGGCGGAAAACCGCATGGTCGCCCACCCCTGTGTCATCGACACCGTACCGACCAGCGCCAATCAGGAAGACCATGTGTCGATGGCCACCCACGGCGCCCGCCGTCTGCTGGACATGGCCGAGAACACCGCCACGGTTGTCGGTATCGAACTTCTGTCCGCCGCTCAGGGCATCGAGTTCCGCCGCCCACTAACATCCTCGCCCGAACTGGAACAGGTCTATGCCATCGTGCGCGAAGCCGCCCCTGCCTATGATCAGGACCGCTATTTCGCCCCCGATATCGCCCGCGCCACCCAAGGCGTGCGCGACAGCCGATACCGTGGATTTGCAGCCGGACTATTGCCTTCCACATAGGCTGTAACATCGTCCGTAAGGAGTCGTTATTAGCCAGCCCTTGCGGCAACTATAGTGACACATGCATTCCGATACAGGTCACTTATTGCAGTGCAGCATAAATATTATTATTTAAAATCAGTTAGATATACTGATGAAAAAAACGTGATGTTCATCGGGCGGCGAATAGTTTATTCGCCGCCCTTTCCTTTTCCACTCGCCTTGCCTCGCTGGAGGGGCTGGCATTGGCACAGCGAAACTGGATGTAGCTTATATGAAACGTATGTTTGCGGTCTTCATCATCGGGGCAATGATCCTCGGTGTATTGACCGGGTGGGGTCTCAACCACTTTATGACAGCGGATCAGGCAGCGGCCGCCGCGTCGAACCTGAACCTTGTCACCGAAATTTTCCTGCGCCTGATCAAGATGATCATCGCGCCGCTGGTCTTCACCACTCTGGTCGCCGGCATTGCCCACATGGAAGACGCCGCCTCGGTGGGGCGTATTGGCGTCAAAACCATGACCTGGTTCATCGGGGCCTCCGTGGTTTCGCTGTTGCTGGGTCTGGTCATGGTGCAGCTTCTGCAACCGGGTGCCGGAATGCACCTGCCTGAAGCCGTCGCTGCTGCAGGGCCTGCGGCCTCGACGGACGCCTTCTCGCTGCATGGCTTCATCACCCATCTGGTGCCGACCTCCATCTTCGACGCCATGGCGCGTAACGAAATCCTGCAGATCGTCGTCTTCTCGGTCTTTGTCGGTACCGCTGTTGCAGCGCTGGACGACAAGGCTCCGGCTGTTCTGCATCTGGTCGAACAAGCCGCCTCCATCATGTTGAAGGTGACCGAGTTCGTTATGAAGCTGGCCCCCTTGGCCATCTTTGCGGCGCTGGCCTCGACCATCGCTACGCAGGGTCTGGCCATGCTGGGCACCTATGCCAAGTTCGTGCTGGGCTTCTATACGGCTATGGGCGCGCTATGGTTGCTGCTGTTCCTGGCCGGTGCGCTGGTTCTGGGCAAGCGCGTGATCCCGCTGTTCCGCGAGATCCGCACCCCTGCTCTGCTGGCCTTCTCGACCGCCAGTTCCGAAGCCGCCTATCCGCGCATTCTGGACGCCCTGCCCAAGGTTGGTGTGAAACGCCGTATCGTCAGCTTCGTGCTGCCGCTGGGCTATTCGTTCAACCTTGATGGCTCGATGCTGTACTGCACCTTTGCCACCATGTTCATCATGCAGGCCCACGGTGTGCATCTCAGCATCCAGCAGCAGATCTTCATGCTGTTGCTGCTGATGGTCACCTCCAAGGGTATTGCCGGTGTTCCGCGTGCCTCGCTGGTCGTCATCATGGCTACGCTGACCTATTTCGGCCTGCCGGAAGCCTGGATCGCCATTGTTCTGGGTGTTGACCACCTGCTGGACATGGGCCGTTCGGCCACCAACGTCGTCGGAAACTCTGTTGCTGCTGCCGTTGTCGCCAAATGGGAAGGCGAATTGGGTGACGAGGAAACACCCGAGACGCAAGCCGCCACGGCCTGACCTGAATAAAAAGGGGCGCGATTTCCATCGTGCCCCTGACATGAGAACGGCGAATGGCCCCAAAGCCATTCGCCGTTTTTTTATGCCTGTAGCGCCCTTGGATTTAGTCCTCAGATCCAGTGGCCATCAAATGTTCGGCCATCGCGTGGTACGCGGGCAAGGACATCGGATCGATCAGCGCATTTCCAGCGCGATAGCTGGACGCAAACCGCACGATCACCATCTCGGCCTTGGGATCGACATAGCAGGCTTGCCCGAACACGCCGCGCGCCATGTAGGCCCCGTGGTCGTTGTGCGATACCCACCACTGATTGTGATAGCTCCACCCCGGCAAGGTTTCATATCCCGCATGGGCAAAGGCGGCCTGACTGCCACCACCGGCAATGTCACGCACCACAGCGGCAGGCACGATCTGGCGACCGTTAAACTGTCCGTCATTACGCATCATCTCGCAGAAACGGCCCAGATCGCGCAGTTGCAGATTTAATCCGCCCGCTGCGACGCCCTGACCTGCAGGATCAATCTGCAAATAGGCATCGCGCTCCATCCCCATCGGCTTCCAGAAACGCTCGCCGAGAACCTGCATCAGCGACTGTCCGCTGATCCGCGTCACGATCCAGCCCAGCACCTCGGTATTCACCGATTTGTACGCAAAAGCCTGACCGTGCTCGCCCGTTTTTTTCACCGTTTTCAGATAGTCGAACGTCGTCTTGGGGCCATCATATCCGGCCGGTCGCGGCATCATTCCGCCCGCCCGTGCAAAATCGAAAGCATCGGAATTAAAGTCTGTATAGACCTCGCTGTAGGCGAGCCCTGTGGTCATATCCATGACCTGCCCCACAGTGGCATCTCCAAAGGCGCTATCGGCCAGTTCGGGAATATAGCGCACCACCAGAGCATCACGGTCCAGTCGCCCCTCGGCAACCAGCATCGCCGCAACCGTGCCGACAAACGACTTGGTCACCGAATGGGCAATGTGCTGTCCGTCCTCTGTCAGCGCGCCGAAATATCGCTCGTAAACGATATTGCCGCGATGCATCACCAGAATGCCGTCCGTGTAGTTTTCGCTCAGGGACTGTAGCCAAGTCACCGGTTCGCCGCCCCCCAGCGGGGTGAACACCACCTGATCCAGATCGCTGCGTTCACGGCGCGGCAGCACATTATGCGCCGACCGGTCACGCGAGACTTCTGCACTGGGCAGCATCTCGCGCCAGTGCGAGAAGCTCCAGCGCGTTTTCGGAAACGTCATGTGGCCCATGTCGTCGGTACGTACCACACGATCCGCAGGTGGCGGGCTACCGATCATCCAGCCCATTTTAACGGGGTCGGAAGCCTCGGCATCCGGATAGATGACTGCGGGGGCCTGAGGCGACGTTTGGGGGGGCGTTTGGGCATTGGCCCCTATGGGCACACATGCCGCTGCCAAAACCCCGATGATCAACTGCTTCATACAACGCTCCCCAAGCCATAACCGGCTTTCCCTGTTATCGGAAACGAGGTTGCGTCCGGAAATAGCGAAAAGCTAGGGCATCAACGGCCGATACGCTCGAATATGTCGCTCATATCCACGCGCCGCCCCATAAGGCTCTCCAGCGTATATCCGTCCAGAACCTTCATAAACGCCCCCAGCGCCTGATTCAGAGCGCCCGTGAGGCCACAGGCCGGCGCGATGACACAGCTTGCACAATCGACCAGATCGAAGCCGTCCTCGGTATGGCGGACCACCGCCCCCACATTGATTTCTGCAGGCGGTTTGGCCAGCCGGACACCGCCGGAGCGACCGCGCACGCTCTCGACATAGCCCGCCCCGACCAGATCGCTGACCACCTTCATCAGGTGGTTTTGCGAAATGTCATAGGCTTGGGCGATCTCGGAAATCGAGCACAGCCGATCCTGTCGCGCGCCCAGATACAGCAATACGCGCATGGCATAGTCAGTATAGCGCGTCAGGCGCATCTCGCTCTCCGACCGGCTTCCGGTTCACTCTCACAATAATATATATTTCATTTGCATGTTTTACTCGGCCCTTATAGATGCATTTGTAATGCATCAATGGAGCGAAGCCGATGAATGGCCCGTCGCAAAGCCAAGTCCAGCCGCAGTCACACGCATCGCAAACCCGTGCCGTGCCGCCTGTGCCCGATCGCTCCAGCCCGTATTTGATAACACCCGTTTGCCCGCCTGACGGCTAGGCACACCGCCCCTTCCCTTTTTCTAAAACGCTTCATCTATGGAGACCTCTGATGGCCCAAGCTCTCAGTGAGCGCACCATTGCGCTCGTCAAAGCCACCGTTCCTGCACTGGAAGCCCACGGTCTGGACATTGTTCGCGAGATGTATTCGCGCATGTTCCAGAACCCAGAAATCCGCGACCTGTTCAACCAGTCGCACCATGGCGATACAGGCTCGCAACCGCGCGCACTGACCGGTGCCATTCTGGCCTATGCCAACAACATCGATAATCTGGGTGCATTGGGTGCTGCCGTTGAGCGCATTGCCCAGAAGCATGTCGGCCTGCAAATCCTGCCCGACCACTACCCCCATGTCGGCAATGCGCTTCTGGGTGCCATCGGGCACGTTCTGGGCGATGCCGCGACCGAAGAGATCATGAATGCGTGGGGCGAAGCCTACTGGTTCCTCGCCAACATCCTGATCACCCGCGAAGCGACCATCTATGACGATCTTGCCGCCGCCAAGGGTGGCTGGAACGGCTGGCGGGCGTTCGAAGTGGTTGAGGTGCGTCCCGAGAGTTCGGTCATCACCTCCTTTATCCTCAAGCCCAAGGATGGTGGCCCTATCCTGCGTCACCGCCCCGGCCAGTATCTGACCTTCTGGTTCGACATTCCGGGCCACGCGCCGGTCAAACGCAACTATTCGATCTCGAACGCGCCCAATGACGACACCTACCGGATTTCGGTCAAACGCGAAGAACTGGGTCTGGCATCCGGCTGGCTACACGACAATGCGCGCGTCGGTACGATCTTGAAGGTCGGTGCCCCCGCCGGTGACTTCTTCCTGCCCGAAACACCCCAGCGTCCTGTCGTTCTGTTGTCTGGCGGAGTCGGTCTGACCCCGATGGTGTCTATGCTCGAAACCCTTGTGGCCTCGCACCCACAGGCCGAGGTCCACTATGTACACGGTGCCCGAGACGCCAGCGCCCATGCCATGGGACTGCATATACGCAATCTGGTCGCTGCCCACCCGCAGGCGCGCAGCACAGTCTTCTACGAAGCCTCTGGCAACGACGCGGAAAATGCCGGTTGCGACCATCACGGCATGATTTCGGGGAACTGGCTGGCTGAACAGACACCGGTTGCACAGGCCGACTATTATCTCTGCGGCCCGCGTCCGTTCCTGCGTACGCTCGTGGCGGATCTGAAGTCGGCGGGCGTGTCGTCCGACCGTATCCACTACGAGTTCTTTGGACCGGCGGACGAAGTTCTCGCCGCTTAATCCAGCACGCAAGATAAACCTTTGGCGGGGTCACCAATGCGTGGCTCCGCCTTTTTTATGGTCGCAACAACCGATGTAACGAAATAAAATAACACATAACTTCAATCGCTAAGGCGAACCTTATAACACGTTGCCATCGCAATTCCGGATGACTAGTTTGCCGGCAATGGAATGGTCCAAAGCAACATTGGCAAAACTATTCGTCGCGATGGCTCTCGTCCTCGCTGCCTTTGTTTTCGCGCCCGTTTCGGATGCCGCCGCCTGTGCGCCCGAACCGGTCAGCGCCCACCAGACGCTGGACCACAACCACGCCACAGATGATGCGGGCAGCGATCCGGGCGTGTGCGCCCACGGCCATTGCCACCACACCGCCAGTGCCCGACATGCAGCGTCCGACTTTATGCTCGCCGAGCCCTTTGCGCGTGCCCGCCATGATCTGTCGATCGATGACAGCATGATCTCGTTCGTAACCGACGGACTGATGCGCCCCCCCCGAAACTGAACCGAAGCTTCGCGCCCTTTTGCGCATCTTCTGTTCACTGTTTTCGGAATTTTCGTATGTCTACGACCATCCGTCGCTGGCCGCATCTTGCGATCGGCTGCGCGCTTTGCGTGCTGTCCAGTGTGGCACCCGGTTCAGCATGGGCTGACCCTGCCCCGTCCTATGCCGATCTGCTGGCACAGTTGGGCCAGACGCCTGCTGTCACCGAAGCCGATGCTCTGGCCGATGCCGCCGAGGCCCGCGTCCGCCAAGCCCGCACACGCCCCAATCCCGACCTGTCCATCGATCTGGAAAACGTCGCCGGCTCCGGTCCCTATTCGGGATTTGTTTCCGGCGATCTCAGCCTGTCCCTCAGCCAAAATCTGGAACTGTGGGGGCGGCGATCCGCACGCGTCGGCGCCGCACGCGCCGATGCTGCAACAGCCGCCCTGCGTCGCGACCTCAGCACCATCGACACCGCCGGACGGCTGGCCCTGATCTATGCCGAGGCCGAGGTCGCCCAGCGCCGTGCCACGCTGGCTCAGGAAGCTCTTACACTGGCACTGTCCGATGCCCGCGCCGCGCTGGCCATGGTCGAGGAAGGCCGTGAACCGCTATTGCGCGGCATTCAGGCCGAAAGCGAAGCCGCCGCAGCCCGCGCCAGCCTCGACGAGGCCAAGGCCGAGCAGGAAGCCGCCTTTGCCCGCCTCAGCGCCGTCGCTATGCTGGCCGCACCGGTGACCTCAATCGAGACAGGTCTGCTGGACAATACCGTATCACCGACGGCTCTTTCCGATCGCGACACCCTGACCGTTCGCGTTGCCGAAGCCGAAGCCACCGCATCCGAGCGCCGCATCGACATCGAACGCATCAATGGCCGCCCCGATGTCACCGCCAGCGTCGGCGTGACCCGTTATGGTCAGGAAGACCAGACGGCCCTGACCTTCGGCCTAAGCCTGCCCCTGCCGCTGTTTGATACAAACCGTGGCAATATCGACGCCGCCCGCGCCGAGCATCGCGCCGCCGAGGCGCGCGTGCTTCAGGCCCGTCAGGAAGCCGGTGCCGACCGTGCCGCGGCCATGGCCCGCCTCGCTTCATCCGGCAGCCGTGTATCCGCTGCCGATGCCGGTGTGGCCGCCGCCGAGGAAGCCTATCGCCTTTCGCGCATCGGTGCCGAAGCCGGTCGCATATCGCAACTG
>NZ_JAVXCU010000098.1:0-7707 GCF_036659295.1 Brevundimonas sp.
GGGTCACAGCGAGGCTTTCAATCTAGGAGGCGGGCGTAAGTACACACCCTGATTCTGGAACATCAGGTGGCGTCTGATGCTGTTAAGCGCAAGATACCATGCCACTATCCGCCATGACCACACCCCCGTCACCGCAGCAATGTGATACAAAGAACGCATGACACGTCCTGCCTCCCCCATGATTTCGACGGATGAACTGGCTGCCCTTCTGGAAAGCGGCGCACCCAAGCTTGTGGATGGCAGTTGGTGGCTGGATGGTCGTGATGCTCGTGCCGATTACATAGCCGAGCACATCAAAGGCGCGGTTTTCCTCGATCTGGAACAGATATCGGATCCCGAATCCGGCTTACCGCACACACTGCCCTCGCCGGAGTATTTTGCAGACCAACTTGGCAAGGCGGGTATCAACCAGAACGACACCATCATCGTGTATGACACACAGGGCCTGTTTTCGGCGGCGCGCTTCTGGTGGATGCTCCAACTGTATGGCGCAATCGATGTCCGTATTCTGGATGGCGGACTGCCCAAATGGAAAGCCGAAGGGCGGAGCACTGTATCCGGCGATGTCACGGCTCCTATCCCTACAGATTTCATCGCTTCGTTCGACACCGCACAGATCGCCACGCTCGAGGATGTCAAAGCGGCCTTAAACAGTTCAACACAGATACTGGATGCCCGTGGCAGTGCTCGCTTCAACGGCACCGCGCCCGAGCCCCGCGCCGGTGTGCGTGGTGGCCATATGCCGGGCGCTCTGAACCTGCCCTTCGGCCAGTTACTGAATGCCGACGGCACAATAAAAAGCGGCCCCGAACTGGAGGCCGCTTTTCAATCGGTTGGTCTGGATATGGACCGGACCGTTATCACCAGTTGCGGTTCGGGCGTTACGGCTGCCATCCTGACGCTGGGCCTGACCCTGCTGGGCAAACCCTCGCGCCTTTATGACGGCTCGTGGAGCGAATGGGGGAGCCGTTCCGACACCCCCGTCGAAAGCTAGCAATCAACTGGCCACTGGCCTGACATCTTCATCGTCAAAGCCGGTGTCCTCCTCGCCACGCGAGACCACAGTCGCGACAACCAGATCGCCTGTGACATTCAGACTGGTACGGCACATATCGAGGAAGCGGTCGACACCGAGGATCAAGCCGATCCCCTCGACCGGCACGCCCACAATCCCGAGGATCATAGCCACCACCGGCAACGAGCCCCCCGGTACCCCTGCAGTTCCCACGCCTCCGAGAATACAGATCAGCATCACCACGAACTGCTGGGTCAGCGTCAAATCAACCCCAAAGAACTGGGCGAGGAACAGAACCGTCACCCCCTCGAACAGGGCCGTTCCGTTCTGGTTTGCCGTTGCGCCGACCGTCAGCACAAAGCGTGAAATTTTGCGCGGCAGGCCCAGTTCCTGTTCCGCCACACGCAACGATACCGGCAAGGACGCATTGGACGACGCCGTAGAGAACGACACCACCATCGCCTCGCGAATGCTCGAAAAAAACTTGATCGGTGACATGCCGCCCATGGTCCAGACCAGCAGCGGATAGACCACGAACATGTGGATCGCCATGGCACCGACCGCCACGCCCACAAACGCCGCCAGACGGACCAGAAGGTCCAGACCAAACAGCGCCGACAGGTTGAACATCAGACAGGCAATCGCATACGGAGCCAGTTTGATGACGAGGCCGATCAGCTTCATCATGACCTCGAACAGGCCCTCAAGCGATTTCAGCATATGATCGGTGGCGCTGTTTCGTACCATCACCACACCGACACCGAACAGCATGGCAAAGACCATGACGGGCAGGATGTCGTTATCAGCCGCGGCCTTGAACACATTGCTGGGGATCAGTTCGACGAAGAAGTTGGTTCCAGTCGTACCCGCCTTGGCATTTTCAACGATGCTGGCGGCCCCCGCCTTGCCCTGCTCCAGAAGCTGCGCGGCTACGACCGGATCAACGCCCGCCCCCGGTCGGAACAGGTTCACCATGACCAGACCGATAATCACCGCGATCGACGATACGAGCACCGTAAACAACAGACTCTTGATGCCGGCCCGACCCAAAACCTTGAGGTCGCCCATTTCCGCCACCCCGACCACAAGGGCCGAGAACAGCAGCGGCAGCACCAGCATAAACAGCAGGCGCAAGAATATCTGGCCTATCGGTCCCGTGACGTTTCGGGTGATTTGCTGGACCCAATAGTTATCACCCCCAATCGTCGCATTGACGATCAGTCCTCCGGCCAAGCCCACCACAAAGCCGATCAACATCAGCACATGTAGCGGCAAACGGCGCTTGGATACCTGATCCATAAATCCCCCTCACATCGCTTGGCGTGCCTAACGAATAGGCAGGCCGTAGATCAAACCACTCTCCGGCGCATTCCACTGGGCATTCAAACCGCGCTCTAGACCGAGTGCGGACTGACGCCCGATGTTACGTTCAAAAATTTCACCATAGTTGCCGCTGGCGGCCACGGCATCGCGGGCCCAGTCACGGCTCAGCCCCAGACGCGGCCCGAACTCTCCCTCGTAACCCATAAAACGCTGCACATCGGCAGAGCCTTCGCCCTCTTTGATGCGCTTCACGCTTTCTTGGGTCAGTCCCAATTCTTCGGCGGAAATCAGAGCATTCAGTACCCAGCGCACCACACTGGCCCAGCGCTCGTCTCCGGCACGAACCACCGGCCCCAGAGGCTCTTTGGAAATGACTTCCGGCAGCAAGACATGCTGTCTGGGATCGGTCATCAGACTGCGGGCCGCCGCCAGAGCGGACACATCCCCTGTCAGCGCATCACACCCTTCGCGGGCATAGGTTTGTCGGGCCTCTTCTTCGGTCGGCAGGATCACCGGCCTGAACTCGATCTGGCGCGTTCTGAAAAAGTCCTCGGCGTTCAGCTCACTGGTCGAATTGGCGTGCACGCACACGCGCGCGCCATTCAACTCGGTCGCGCTGGACAGGTTCAAAGAACGACGGACCAGAAAACCCTGTCCGTCATAATAGTTGATCCCCGCAAAGGTCAGTTCGCCACCGGAATCGCGGCTCATCGTCCACGAGGTATTGCGCCACAGAACATCCACCCGACCTTCGGTCAGATACTGAAAGCGCTGAGCGGCTTTTAGCGGGACAAAGCGGACAGCATCGGGATCACCCAAGACCGCAGCCGCCGTTGCCCGACAAAAATCGACGTCGAAACCGCGCCAGCTGCCCTTGTTGTCCGTATAGGCAAACCCGACCAGTCCCTCGTGCACACCGCATAACAGATGGCCGCGCTGTCGCACCCGCGCCAGAGTCGGACTGGCCATCTCGATATCGGTCAGATTGGTCGCCGCGGCAGGAGGCTGGGTATCGGCTTTGTTGCGGTCATCACCAGAACGTTGACAACCGGCCAAGGTCAGGCCGACTGCCAAACTCACCAAGGCAATCCGCATTCCATCGGCCAATACCATGCCTGAATCTCCATACACGTCTTGCGCCCCGTACCCTTTAGACCCCTGTATGCCGCTGGCCGCAACCCGAGATAACCATGAGCGACGATTCAACTCTCCCCAAAGCCCTGTCGACACGCCTGATCTCACCCGCCACACAGCGCGGCAAGGGACGTCGCCCCGTCAACCCGCCCATCGAGCGGGCCTCGACCATGCTCAGCGACGATCCGGCCCAGATGAACAGTTCTCGCGATGGTCCTGTTTACGGGCTGGAAGGCGGATCGGCTGCCCGACAACTGCGCAACATTTTGGCCGATATGGAAGGCGCTCATGACAGCCTGATCGTGCCGTCCGGTCTGGCCGCCGTAACTGTTCCGCTAACAGCCATCCTGCGCCCCGGTGACGAGATTGTGTGTACTGATGCCGTCTATGGTCCCACCCGCCGATTCCTGACGCGCCACATGTCGGATCGAGGTATCGCGACACGCTTTCATCCAGCCGAAGCCTCAACCGATGCGATCATTGAGGCCCTGGGCGACAAGACGCGCGTACTGCTGATCGAAGCGCCCGGCTCGCTCACCTTCGAGATGGTGGATATGGCCGCGCTGGCACGCGCCTGTGCAGAACGCGGCATCATCACGATTGTCGATAATACATGGGGTGCGGGACTGGCCTATCGCCCGCTGGAACACGGCATAGACATCAGCGTACAGGCCCTGACCAAATATGTCGGCGGGCATTCCGACATCTTGATGGGCGCTATTTCGGTGGCGACCCAGACCATGGCTGACACCATATTCGAGACCATTGACGACAATGGCTGGCATGTGTCGCCCGATGATGCCTGGCTGGCCTTGCGCGGTATTCGCACCCTGCCCTTGCGCTACGGCACCCAGTTCCGTTCGGCCTTGCGTATCGTGCAGTGGCTGGAGCAACAACCGCAAGTCTCGCGCGTGCTCTACCCGCCACTTTCGGCCTCACCGCAGCACGATTTGTGGAAGAGCCAGTTTGATGGTGCCGCCTCGCTTTTCGGCGTGGTGATGAAGGGTGGCAACCGCACCGACGCCCATCGCCTGATGTCCGCTCTGCGTCTGTTCGGCATGGGCTATTCGTGGGGCGGGTTCGAAAGCCTCGTCACCTATGAAACCTCGCAACTGGAACAACGCCTGCACCAACCGCAATTGGAAGGGGCTCTCATGCGCTTTCATATCGGGCTGGAAGACACAGACGACCTGATCGCTGATCTAGCCAATGCGCTAAGCGGTTGGGGACTAAGTGGCTCGCCCACCTAAAGCTGCCTTGCCGCCCATCTGGACGGGGCGCACACTGATGCGTCCCGATTCCCCGCCACAGAAGTCTCGATGCCCCGTTTTTATGAATTTTTCGCTGGCGGCGGCATGGTGCGTCAGGGCTTGGGGGCCGGTTGGGACTGCACCTTTGCCAATGATTTCGACGCCAAAAAAGGCTTCTCGTATCAGGCTAACTGGGGCACCGACGGCGAGTTGAACGTCGGCGACATCCGCAACCTTGTGTCCGCGGACCTGCCTGCACAGGCCGATATGTGCTGGGGTAGTTTCCCTTGTCAGGACCTGTCCTTGGCCGGATGGGGCAAGGGACTGGCCGGTGAACGTTCCGGCACCTTCCACACATTCTGGTCGCTGATCCAACAGCTAAAAGCCGAAGGACGCGCACCGTCTCTGGTCGCTGTCGAAAATGTCTGCGGTGCGCTGACCTCGCGCGGCGGTGCCGATTTTGTGCGTATCTGCACGACCTTTGCCGAAGCGGGTTACCGTTTTGGCGCTCTGGTCATCAATGCGGACCTGTTCGTCCCCCAGTCGCGTCCGCGTCTGTTTGTCATCGGCATTCCCCAAACCCTCGCGATCAGTGAGGAACTGGTTTCCCCCGAACCGATTGCGCCCTTCCACACAGCCTCGCTGCGCCGCGCAACTTTGGCCCTGCCCGAAGAGGTGCGCGCCAATATGGTGTGGTGGAACCTGCCAACTCCACCGCGTCGCCCCCTCGATTTTGTCGACATTATCGAAGACCGCCCCAAAGGCGTCGAGTGGCATTCCGCCGATGAGACCCGCGCACTTCTGGCCAAGATGTCCGACGTCAATCTGGCCAAGGTCACAGCCGCCAAGCGCGCTGGTCGTCGCATGGTCGGTGGCATCTACAAGCGCACGCGCCGCCTTGCCGATGGCACCAAGGTTCAACGGGCCGAAGTGCGCTTTGACGATGTGGCAGGATGCTTGCGGACCCCTTCGGGTGGCTCCAGCCGCCAGATCATTATGGTTGTGGACGGCCGCCGCATCCGCTCGCGTTTGATTTCTCCGCGCGAGACGGCACGCCTGATGGGCCTGCCCGATCAGTATCGCCTGCCCAAAAACTACAATGATGCCTATCACCTGACTGGTGACGGTGTGGCCGTTCCTGTCGTTGGCCACCTTGCCCGACACCTGTTCGAGCCCCTGCTTATGATCGAACAGAATACCGACCAGAAAAAACCCGGCACCAGAAGCGCCGGGTAAAAAGTATTCGGTGATGGTGGGTGCTCTCGAAATTCAGAGAACATGCCTAGTTCTATCTGCTTTGGTTAACAAAAGATTAACAGTAAATATTTCATTACCATTCAGCTACCTATCGACAGGCAACCATGTGGATTGCACAGCCTTGTCCCCGATTTTGCGCGTAATGCGCCATCCGTCAGCAACAAACTCGATACCCGATTCCACCGTTCCAAAACCGGGATAGTTATAGACCCGTTCGTCCAGATTGATCACGGTCGGCCCCTTACCTGCGGGTAGAATAACGGCCCAGTGCCCACGCGAATCCAGTTCGACCGGCATGGTCTGTCCGTCCACCAGCAGACTTGGCACAGCCGTCGTCGGCGAATGGCCTGACACGATCAGCATGGCCCCGTCACTATCAACCGCTTCCAGCGCACTATTATGGGCCAGCCTATAACTGGCCTCGCCATCCGTGAGCGTGACCGCCACCGGGTGTTCACCGGGTTTCAGGAAAATCAGCCCGTGTCCGTCGATGAACTCCTGCCCGACCTGAGCACGCGGCTTCAGGTACAACCCCTGATCGGGAACATTCAGTTCGATTTCAAAGCTGCCGTCCGGCCTGGCATTAGCGGCGTACACACGACCGTTCATGCCCGCCAGGACAACCCGCCCATTGGGTTCGGCCTCACCGCCAAGACGGATCGCATTACCACTCCAGACGGCATTCTCCAGTGACGGAGGGCGAAGCCATTCCGTTCCGGATATGCTTTCATCAGACGTGGTTGGGTCCGCAGGCTTACATGCCGTAAGGGCGAATATCGAAAGAACCGCAGCACAGGTCAAAGTTTTGGCGACCTGACAAGGTTTCATCTTCACTCATCCTCCAGATTCTCTGCTAGATAAATCCATGCCCGTTTCAGGGCGCAATGTCTTCCCTTTCCCCCACAGCCAGAGCTGCCATGACTGAACTGAAATCCACTGTCGCGCCCTATGATGGCCAATCGGTTTGCCTGTTTTGCGCCTCTTCGGACGGCAATGATCCGGCCTATCTCGAATCCGGTCGCGCATTCGGACAACAGACGGCGCAGGTAGGCTGGCGACTGGTTTATGGCGGTGGCGGCGTTGGCCTGATGGGCGCATCGGCGCGTGCGGCCCATGCCGAGGGCGGACGCGTGGTCGGCATCATGCCGCGTTTTCTGCGTAGCCGCGAACGCCTGTTCGACGACGTGGAAACCGTGATCGTAGAGTCCATGCACCAGCGCAAGCAGATGATGTACGACGAATCCGACGTGTTCGTTGTCGCACCGGGCGGTGTCGGCACACTTGAAGAAGTCATCGAGCTGCTGTCGTGGAAACGCCTCGACCTGCACGCAAAGCCGGTCATCTTCCTCAACATTCTCGGCTTCTGGGACAGCCTGTTCACGCTTCTGGAAGAGACCGTGAAAGCAGGCATGACGCCCGCCAGCTTCCTTGAAGCCTATACGGTTGCGACTTCCGTAGAAGAAGCGATCGAAATGATGCAGAAATCCGAATCAACGCCCCACGTCCGCCACGATCCCCGATAAAGTGCGACAAAGTGAACGCTGTTAACAAATCAGCGTTCACCTATGTTGACAGTATCCAAAAACAACGCACATAACTCCTCTTTCTGTTGCGTGTCCTCCCCGGGTTTTGGTTCAGGAGATCTATTATGCGTGCCATCGCTATCGCTGCCGTACTGTTTACGGCTGCCCCTGCTTTCGCCGACGCGCCGGCTACCCGCGCGACCCT
>NZ_JAVXCU010000099.1:0-7467 GCF_036659295.1 Brevundimonas sp.
GTCGTTGGGCCTTGCTGAAGCTGGTGACTGGCAGCCTTCGCGTCGGCGTATCGGCGCGACTGGCGTGGCAGGCGGCGGCTGACTACGGCGGCGTCGATGTGCCCGACATTCAGGAGGTCTGGCACGGACAGGAACCGCCCTATCGCGACATGCTGGCCTGGCTGGACGGTAAGGGCGAGCGGCCACAGGTCGAGGCGTATGGCCGGTTCCGCCCCGTCATGCTGGCCCATCCAATTGACGAAGCCACCGAGATGCCGCGCCTAGATTCCGCAGACTTCGTGGCAGAGTGGAAATGGGACGGTATCCGTATTCAGGCCGTGGCTGAGGGCGATATCCGCCGCCTCTATTCGCGCACCGGCGAGGATATCAGCCACGCCTTCCCCGACTTGGTCGAGGCGATGGATTTTCAGGGTGTGATCGATGGCGAACTAATCGTGCTGCACGATGGCCAGATGGGCAGTTTCTCAGACCTGCAACAAAGGCTGAACCGCAAGACTGTAGATGCTAAACGCATGAACGCTTACCCTGCCGGTATTCGCGCCTATGACCTGTTGGCCGAGGGCGAAGAGGACACCCGCGCCCTGCCCTTTTATGAGCGGCGCGCACGGATGGAAGCTTTCATCGCCGCCGTGCATTCGTCTCGCATCGACATCTCGCCGCTTGTGGAGATCGAAAGCTGGGATCAACTGGCCGAACTACGTGCCAGCCCGCCCGCGGGTGATGCGCGTCTGGCCGAAGGCTTCATGCTGAAACGTCGCGACAGCGTCTATGAGGCAGGCCGTCCCAAGGGACCGTGGTTCAAGTGGAAGCGCGATCCTATGCTGGTCGATGCCGTGCTGATGTACGCACAGCGCGGGCACGGCAAACGCTCCAGCTTCTATTCGGATTTCACCTTTGGCGTCTGGACCACCGATGAGACGGGCCAGCGCGTACTGACACCCGTCGGCAAGGCCTATTTCGGCTTTACCGACGAAGAGTTGAAGCAACTCGACAAGTTCGTGCGCAACAACACCACCGACCGCTTCGGCCCCGTCCGCGCCGTCACCGCCACCACCGAGTTCGGCCTCGTTCTGGAAGTCGCCTTCGAGGGCCTGCAACGCTCCACCCGCCACAAGTCCGGCGTCGCCATGCGCTTCCCGAGGATCAACCGCATCCGGTGGGATAAACCAGCCGGAGAAGCGGATAAACTCTCTGCTCTCGAACAAATACTGGCGGCGATTGAAGTGGGATGAAACCTTCCTCTGCGCTTACCATATCCAATAATGTGACATCTCCCGCCAACATCCTGCTGCCGCAGAAATTTCGTGACTGGTTCGCCATTCGGGGGTGGTCGGTGCGTCCGCATCAGTTGGCGATGGTGGAAAAAGGTCTAGCGGGCGAAGATGCCTTGCTGGTGGCCCCGACGGGTGGGGGCAAGACGCTGGCGGGGTTTTTGCCGAGTCTGATCGAACTGTCACAGAGGCGTAAAAATCCTGACGAACAGTCCTCGGTTCACACCCTCTACATCTCTCCGCTGAAGGCGCTGGCGGTGGATGTCGAGCGCAACCTGCTGACGCCAGTGCGCGAGATGGGGCTGAACATCGTCATCGAGAGCCGTACCGGAGACACTGGACAGGCCCGCCGCGTACGTCAACGAGCCAAGCCACCGGATATTCTTTTGACCACGCCAGAACAACTGGCCCTTTTTTGTGCCTGGGAGGGTTCTAGGGAATATTTTAAAGACCTACGCTGTGTGGTGATCGACGAGATCCACGCCATCCACGGCTCTAAGCGCGGGGATCTGTTGTCGCTGGGCCTGTCGCGACTGCGGGCCTTTTCGCCTAATATGCGCAGCGTCGGCCTGTCGGCCACGGTGAATGACCCGACGGCTATCCGGGGTTGGCTGTCAGACAAGGGCGACGACATCGTTTTGGGACAGGCGGGCGCGCCGCCGGAACTGGATGTGTTGCTGAGCGAAAATCGCGTGCCGTGGGCAGGCCACACAGCCAAACACGCGATGCAGGAAGTCTATGACGCTATCAAAACGGCGAATACAGCGCTCATATTCGTAAACACGCGCTGGCAAGCCGAGTTTGCATTTCAGGAGCTATGGCGACTGAACGAGGATAACCTGCCGATTGCCCTGCATCACGGCAGCTTGTCTGCAGAGCAACGTCGCAAGGTTGAGTCCATGATGACGCAGGGTTTGCTTAAGGCCGTGGTCTGCACATCCACACTGGACCTCGGGATCGACTGGGGCTCGGTCGATCTCGTCATCCAGTTGGCCGCTCCCAAAGGATCATCCCGGCTTGTTCAACGCATTGGCAGAGCGAACCATCGACTGGATGAACCATCGCGCGCCATCCTTGTACCAGCCAGCCGTTTCGAGATGCTGGAATGCCGTGCTGCCGTAGAGGCCGTGATGGAAGGTGCCCATGATGGTGAGCCTATCCGAAACGGTGCCAAGGACGTGCTGGCACAGCATATTGTCGGCTGTGGCTGTGCAGAGCCTTTTGATTTGCAAGCGATGTATGAAGAAGTCCGTACCGCCGCCCCCTACAAAACGCTCTCTTGGGGGGATTGGGAAAAGGTTGTCGATTTCGTTTCGACCGGTGGATACGTTTTAAAGAATTATGAGCGTTATACGCGGCTGATCCGGGGGCTGGATGGACTGTGGCGTCCGTGGAATCCGGACATAGTTCGCCGTCATAGAATGAATGTTGGAGCCATAGTCTCCGCTCAAACATTGAACATTCGATTGCAAGGCCGGCGCGGACTGGGCCTTGGCCGTAAAGTAGGCGAAGCCGAAGAGACCTACTTCGAACAGTTATCTGTCGGAGACAGTTTTCTTTTCGCTGGAGAAGTATGGCGATTTGAAGGGGTGACCGGAACCAACGCTGTCGTTACGCCCAGCCGCGACAAGGAACCAAGGGTTCCAAGCTGGGGCGGATCCCGAATACCCATTTCCTCGCACCTAGCCTCTCGCGTGCGTGGCCTAATCAGCGATCGGACTTCATGGTCAAGCCTGCCCCCCGATGTTCAAGAATGGCTGGAGGCTCAAGATAATCACTCAGCCGTGCCCGGTCCGGAAGATTTGCTGGTTGAAACCTTTCAACGCGGCAAACGTCATTTCATGGTCTGCTACCCCTTCGCAGGCAATCTCGCGCACACAACCCTGGCAATGTTGTTGACGCGTCGGCTGGATCGAGAAGGCGTAGGCCCTATCGGATACCTCGCAAACGATTATGCAGTCTGCATATGGGCAATGCGCTCAATGAGCGAATTAGATTTCGCAAAACTGTTTCAAGAGGACATGCTCGGGGACGATCTCGAGAGCTGGCTTCAGGAAAGCTATATGATGAAGCGTGCGTTTAAAGAATGCGCTCTCATCTCGGGATTGATCGAAAGACGTATGCCGGGCCACGAGAAAAATAGCCGTCAGGTTACGTTCTCATCCGATCTTATCTACGACGTGTTGAGGCGTCACCAGCCAGACCATCTTTTATTAGAATGTGCACGAGAGGACGCGGCTCGCGGCCTCATGGATGTTGGACGTTTAGGAGAAACGCTGAAACGCGTGTCTGGACATCTGATGATATCTAAACTTGCAAAGGTTTCCCCGTTCGCGGCTCCATTGCTGATGGCGATTGGAAAGGAACGTTCACCCGGAACATCTGCAATAGATATGATGCTCGAAGAAGCCGCATTGATTGATGAAGCCATGACATGAGCACGCTTATCAACGTGGCCGGAGAGCCGGTTCACCTACGCTCTGCCGGAACATTGTGGGTTCCCCAGTTTTCAACGCTGGTTGTGGCCGACCTACACTTGGAAAAGGGTTCCGCCTACGCAGTGGGAGGTCAGTTGCTACCTCCCTATGATACACGCGACACATTGGAACGGCTTGCCACAGAAAACCGCACTTTAAATCCGCAGAGACTTGTCCTTCTAGGTGACACCCTGCACGACATGGATGCGGTTAACCGCGTGGCTCGTGATGATGCCGATGCGATCCGACAACTTGCTCGATCCTTAGAGCTTGTATGGATTAGTGGAAATCACGATCCGGATGGTGGAGCCGCCTTTGGCGGTCAAAGCGTAGAGACTTTAAATTTAGGTCGCCTCAAACTATGCCACGAACCAAAACCGGAGGAAGCTTTCGGAGAAGTTGCGGGCCATCTACACCCCTGCGCTAAATTACGCGGACCGGGCGTAACCATACGACAGCGCTGTTTTATCACTGATGGTCAACGACTGATCTTGCCTGCTTTCGGCTCCTACACAGGAGGCCTGAACGTACTCGATGAGGCATTTGCAGGCTTATTCGTTTCTCAGCCCGATATATATTTAACTGGACGAAAAATTGCGCGTTTGAAACTCGAACAACTTTCTCCAGATCGTGACCACACTATCAAGCGCCATCGTTTGCTCTAGTGGATAAGAACGACTTTTAATTAGCCGATGGATAAAGTTCATTCGCTCGACGTTACAACTTCACTGGTCAAAGATGGAGTTCGATTATGCTGCCTTGGGAAGAGATTATCGGACCTGTTATTGGGTCGCTAATTGCAGGCGGCTTGATCGGTTTGGAACGAGAATGGCGCGGTCGTCCTGCCGGTTTCAGAACACATATTTTAGTTAGTTTATCCTCCTGCCTTTTGATGCTCGCCGCTCTTCATCAAACACACTGGGCGTTTGACGAACTTCCACGCAGCAACATCATGACAGACCCTACCCGGATGGCCCATGGCGTCCTTACGGGCATTGGTTTTCTGTGCGCGGGCGTGATCTTCAGACAAGGCTTTTCGGTTCATGGCTTAACGACCGCAGCATCTTTATGGATGACGGCTGCAATCGGTCTTTTGTACGGTGCCGGCTTATTTGGCTTGGCGACAACAGGAGCCCTAATCACAGCGGTTATCTTAGTCGCCCTGAAACTGATAAGCGACCGCGTTCCCGCTCGGTTAAACGCCGATCTACAGGTGCGCTGGAAGCGCGGAAATGATCATGGCCATAACCGCATCCGCAACATTGTAGATCACCACAGCTACAGGGTGCAGACCATAAGATATGCTCTATCGTCAGATGGTGCGTCCGAAACCAGAAACTGGCGATTGCAACTGCGAAACCGGTCCCAGTTAGACGCACTCTCAAGCGCCCTGTCTGCCGATGATACGGTGCTTACATATCGGCTTGAAACCCACGACGATTGATGCGGGATGCTTCATTTCACAGCATCGATTACCGCGAAAGATCGCTGTGAGGATTAGGCTGGCGATATCGGAATAGGTAATGCCGCTACCGCCCAGCCGGGCGCATTCTGTAGTGTCGAATGCGCCCGCAATATACATTTTTGGTCCAGCCTTATGGCAGATCGCGAACCTTGGGTTCGCGGCTCCAGTGGCGAATGGGACCAACCTTGATCAGTTCCTCCCAAGGGACAACGCCTTCGTCCTTTTCGACATTGGCCTTGTCCAAAAGCACCTGTGTGCCTTTGCAGTGACCTATCGTTTTGCAATGGGCATAGGCATCGGCAAACCACTGGATCGCGCCCGCGTCCTTCAGGAGTTTATCTGCCGCATCTGGCATAATGATCGAAGCGATGGCGTCAAACGTCACAGAGGGCGAACCAGCCAATTGCCCATCGGCAGTCAGTTCTCCTCCCTTAACCTTAAGCGTGCCGATTTTCGGAGCGACCAGGAAGACGGTGCCGCCCGCCTTCTCAATCTCGCCCTTCAGCTTGTCGATGCCGCTCTTGTCCGACCCTTCGGCAAACAAGATACCGACTTTTCTGCCTTCGAAGGTTTTACGGGCCTGTTTCTGGATCGACAGGGCGTCGGAGGCTTTCATGTCCACCGGTTCCTTCGCTGCCTTGGCCTTGGGTGGCAGCTTCATAGCCAATCCGTTGGCCACGCGTTCGGCTAGGCTCTCGTCAATATTGCGTAGACGCGACAGCACGCGGGTGCGCACATGCTCCAGCGTCACTTTCGACAATTCGAATACAAGGGCCGCGCAAATATGCGCCTGTTCGTTTTGCGTCTGCGAGCGATAGAAGAGGCGCGGCTGGCTATAGTGATCCGCAAAGGCCTCGGCGCGGATACGCAGCTTTACAGAACCGTCATTGCGTTCGCCATTGGCTGTGAATGACGTAAATCCGGTTTCGGGACAGGCACGCGGGCCAGTCGTCTCGCCCGCCTCCCCCAGTGAATTAGGCTCGTAGTTTGCGCGGCCGACCGGCACTTGCGTCTGCATCATCCCGTCGCGCTGGAAATTGTGGAACGGGCATTTTGGGGCATTGATGGGTATCTGGTGGAAGTTGGCCGTGCCTAGCCGCGACTTTTGCGTATCCAGATACGAGAACAACCGTCCTTGCAGCAGCGGGTCATTGGTAAAATCGATACCCGGAATGATGTTGGACGGAAGGAAGGCCGCCTGCTCGGTCTCCGCAAAGAAGTTATCGACATTACGGTTCAGGGTCATGCGGCCAATGATCTCGACCGGAATGTCCTCTTCCGGGATCAGTTTGGTCGCATCCAGAACGTCATAGGCCTGCTTGGCTGCCCAGGCCTCGTCAAAGACCTGAATGCCAAGGTCCCATTGCGGATAGTCACCGTTCTCGATGGCCTCGAACAGGTCGCGACGATGAAAGTCGGGATCGGCCCCTGCCAGTTTCACGGCCTCGTCCCATGTCGTGCTTTGAATACCCAGCACCGGTTTCCAGTGGAATTTGACGAACTTCCCCTCACCTTTCGCATTCACCATGCGGAAAGTATGCACCCCGAAACCTTCGATCATTCTCAGGGAGCGCGGTATGCCGCGATCCGACATGGCCCACATGACCGTATGCAGGGTCTCGGGCATCAGGCTGATAAAATCCCAGAATGTGTCGTGTGCCGATGCGGCCTGCGGGTAGCCTCGATCCGCCTCCATTTTTACGGAGTGAACGAGGTCGGGGAACTTCATAGCGTCCTGAATGAAGAAGACAGGAATGTTGTTACCTACCAGATCCCAATTGCCCTGCTCGGTATAAAGCTTGACGGCAAAGCCCCTCACATCCCTCGGCGTGTCTACCGATCCCGCCCCGCCTGCAACTGTAGAAAAGCGAACAAAGACAGGACATTCATTTCCGGCCTTTTGGAACAACGCCGCTTTTGTCAGATGCGGGATGGCCCGCGTCACTTCGAAAACGCCATGTGCACCCGAGCCACGGGCATGCACGATACGCTCGGGAATGCGTTCGTGATCGAAGTGGAAGATTTTCTCGCGCAGAACAAAATCTTCGAGCAGCGTCGGACCGCGCTCGCCGGCTCTCAGACTGTTCTGGTTGTCTGAAACACGGTGACCGAAATTATCGGTCAGGTGCATCTGCCTATCATCATGGTCCCCGCTCTTGGAGACGACCTGTTGGGTTTCTCCGGCATTGCCGCTGCCTTCATCAAAAGGCGTATGACCGGACCCTGGCGCAAACGCATTCAGGGTATTGGTGTT
>NZ_JAVXCU010000100.1:0-7242 GCF_036659295.1 Brevundimonas sp.
CGTGGACGTGGATGTCGATTTTCTCGAACATCGGTGGTTTAACGCCAATGCTGAGCGCGCGACTGCGGACATAGGATGCCGCCGCCGAAATCGATTCCTTCATCACATCGCGCAGATTGCCCGTTACGGTCATGCGACCGCGACCCGGCATTTTGAGCGCCTCGATGGTCAGGATGTCGCCACCAAACTCGGTCCAGGCCAGACCGGTCACGATGCCGACCTGATCCTCGGCCTCGGTTTCGCCGTGGCGGAACTTACGCACGCCCGCATATTCAGCCAGCTTGGCCGCATCAACGGTGATCGACTTGGCCTTGGTCTTGGCCATTTCGCGCACGGCCTTGCGGGCCAGACCGCCCAGAGCACGTTCCAGATTACGAACGCCCGCTTCACGGGTGTAATAGCGGATCAGGTCACGGATCGTGTCTTCCGGAATGATCAGCTCGCTGTCCTTCAGGCCGTGATCGGTCAACTGCTTGGGGAGAACGTGACGTTTGGCGATCTCTACCTTCTCGTCTTCGGTGTAACCCGAGACACGGATGATCTCCATGCGGTCCAGCAGCGGCTGGGGCATGTTGAGGCTGTTTGCCGTGGTGACAAACATCACCGGCGACAGGTCGTAATCGACCTCCAGATAGTGGTCGCCAAAGGTGTTGTTCTGCGCAGGGTCCAGCACTTCCAGCAGCGCCGAAGACGGATCACCGCGCCAATCGGCACCCAGCTTGTCGATCTCGTCCAGCAGGATGAAGGCGTTGGTGGTTTTCGCCTTCTTCATCGACTGGATGATCTTGCCCGGCATCGAACCGATATAGGTACGACGGTGACCGCGAATTTCGGCCTCGTCACGCACGCCGCCCAGCGACATGCGGACATATTCACGGCCGGTTGCCTTGGCGATGGATTGTGCCAGCGAGGTTTTACCCACGCCCGGAGGACCAACAAGGCACAGGATCGGACCCTTATGCGTGCCGGTGCGCGCCTGCACAGCTAGATACTCTATGATGCGTTCCTTGACCTTCTCCAAGCCATAATGGTCGGCTTCGAGGATAGCCTCGGCCTTGGTCAGGTCGATCGGCTTGGCCTTGGTTTTGCTCCACGGAATCGAGAGCAGCCAGTCCAGATAGTTGCGAACCACGGTCGACTCCGCCGACATCGGGCTCATATTGCGCAGCTTTTTCAGCTCTGCATCGGCCTTGATGCGGGCTTCCTTCGACAGGCGAGCCTTGGCGATGCGCTTTTCAAGCTCCATCAACTCGTCGCGCTGATCGTCTGTTTCACCCAGCTCGCGCTGGATCGCCTTCATCTGCTCGTTCAGATAATACTCGCGCTGGGTCTTCTCCATCTGGCGCTTCACGCGCGAGCGGATTTTCTTCTCGACCTGCAGGACCGAGATTTCGCCCTCCATCAGGCCATAGACCTTTTCGAGGCGAGCCGGCACGTTGACGGTTTCCAGCAGAGACTGCTTTTCACCGATCTTTACGGCCAGATGCGCAGCCACGCTGTCGGCCAGCTTGGACGGGTCGGAAATCTGCGGGATGGAGCTGAGGGCCTCGGGCGGCACCTTCTTGTTCAGCTTCACATAGTTTTCGAACTGCTCGACCACAGCACGCAGCAAGGCTTCGGACTGCGAGGCATCGCCTGGCTCGTCATCGATCGCTACGGCTTCGGCTTCGTAATAATCTTCACGATCCGTGTAGCTGAGCAGACGCGCACGCGACTTGCCCTCGACCAGAACCTTTACGGTGCCGTCGGGCAGTTTGAGCAGTTGCAGAACGCTGGCAATCACACCCGTCGGATAGATAGCGTCCGTGGCAGGATCGTCGTCGGTCGAGTTCTTCTGGGTGGCCAGCAGGATCTGCTTTTCGCCCTTCATGATTTCGTCGAGCGCACGCACGGATTTTTCGCGGCCGACAAACAGCGGCACGACCATGTGCGGAAAGACGACGATGTCTCTCAACGGCAGGACTGGGAGAATTTTGCTCTCGGTCATGGTGCTTACTTTCTGGGGCCTTTGTGAATCTCCGGCCCGTCAAAGCCAATCAGAAGGAACAACCCGCCCCTCCTTCCCGACTCGACCCGCATTGCGGCATTTCGGAAGATTATGTGGGACGTGCGCCCGCAGGTTCAAGCTTCACACGGGATTGGCCCACAGAAGTCTAGGGTCCGGCGCGTCTATAGGGCCATATATGCAACAAGGCGGCCCCGATGGAGCCGCCTTGAAACAGTTAAGCCTGAAAATCTTGGGCTTTAGGCCGCAGGATCGGCTTTTTTCTTCTTCGTTTCCGAATAGATCAGCAGAGGCTGGGCGCGGCCCTCGATAACCTCGGCATTGACCACCACCTCTTCCACGCCCTCGAAGCTGGGCAGGTCGAACATGGTTTCCAGCAGCACGCCTTCCAGAATGGAACGCAGGCCACGGGCACCGGTCTTGCGGGTAATGGCCTTCTTGGCCACGGCCGACAGGGCGTCCTCGGTAAAGGTCAGCGACACATTTTCCATCTCGAACAGTCGCTTGTACTGCTTGACCAGAGCGTTCTTAGGCTCGGTCAGGATGGTGATGAGCGCGGCTTCGTCGAGGTCTTCCAGCGTGGCTAGAACCGGCAGACGGCCGATGAATTCAGGGATCAGGCCGAAACGCATCAGATCGTCCGGCTCGACCTCCTTGAGGACCTCGCCCATGCGGCGCTCGTCGATTTCCTTGACCTTGGCACCAAAGCCGATCGACGCACCTTCGCCACGTGCCGAAATCACCTTTTCGAGGCCGGAGAAAGCACCGCCGACAATGAACAGAATGTTGGCGGTATCCACTTGCAGGAACTCCTGCTGCGGATGCTTGCGGCCACCTTGCGGCGGAACCGAAGCGACAGTGCCTTCCATGATCTTCAGCAAGGCCTGCTGCACGCCTTCACCCGACACGTCGCGGGTGATGGACGGGTTGTCGGACTTGCGGCTGATCTTGTCGATTTCGTCGATGTAAACGATGCCGCGCTGGGCACGTTCAACATTGTAATCCGACGCCTGGAGCAGCTTCAGGATAATGTTTTCAACGTCTTCGCCCACATAACCGGCTTCGGTCAGGGTGGTAGCGTCGGCCATGGTGAACGGCACATCAATGATGCGCGCCAGGGTCTGGGCCAGCAGGGTCTTACCCGAGCCGGTCGGACCGATCAGCATGATGTTCGACTTGGCCAGTTCGACGTCGGAGTTTTTCGACGCGTGGTTCAGGCGCTTGTAGTGGTTGTGTACGGCAACCGACAGCACCTTCTTGGCGTGCGACTGACCGATCACATAATCGTCCAGAACGTCGCGAATCTCTTTCGGTGTCGGAACACCGTCCTTCGACGTTTTGAGCGTGATCTTCTGTTCTTCGCGGATAATGTCCATGCACAGCTCGACGCATTCATCACAGATGAACACGGTCGGGCCCGCAATCAGTTTGCGGACCTCATGCTGGCTCTTTCCGCAGAAAGAGCAGTAGAGCGTGCTTTTGGCGTCGGTACCGGCGGCTTTGGTCATAGACCCATCTCACTCTCCGCCATCTCCACCGGGATTGGGGGAAAAGGCGACTTCCTTGATGTTAGACACTAGAATCTAAGCATCAAAGTCTTCAAAAAATAACAATCACCCATCAGAGGTTCCGCCACAAGCCCGATTAGCGAGCGTGGCGTACTTAAACAGCCACTCTGCGGGTCATTATGCGGAACATAGTTGGAATGTCACAAATGGGTAATCCCGACGCAAAGCGCCAGCCCCCTTTTCGCACAAGCGAAATGCCAAAGGAAATAGTGGCGTTTGATTTCGACGGCACCCTGTCGATTCGCGACAGCTTTACTGCTTTTCTGAAATGGCGCGTCGGACCAATGGTTTGGGCCGCAGGAATGGTTCAGCTGATTCCTGCCGCTCTGCGCTATGTGGTTGATCGTGATCGCGGAGCCATCAAGGCCGCCTCGGTTGATCTGTTCCTCAAGGGACTGAGCCGCAAACAGATTAGCGACGAGGCCGAACGCTATGCCAGTTCAGTCTATGCGCGGTTCATGCGTCCCGACGCCCTCGCCTGCTGGGAAGAATGGGGCAAGAAAGGCGTGCATCGCGTGATTGTCACGGCGTCGCCCGAGACGACCATCGAACCGTTTGCGCGACGCCTGAAGGCCGACAACCTGATTGGTACCCGCTTCGAGTTCGATGCCAGTGACAAACTGACAGGGCGCTTTGCCACCCCGAACTGCCGTCGCGAACAAAAAGTCCTGCGTATCCGCGAGGTCTATGGCGATGATGTGCGCATTCTCGCCGCCTATGGCGACACATCCGGCGACGAGCAAATGATCGCAGAGGCAGAGGAAAAGGGCTTCCGCGTTTTCACCGGTCGCCCCTGACTACTCAATACCCTTTGGAATCCACGCCAAAATTGACTGGTTTCCCTCGCGAGGCCGGCTCCCAGCCCGCTTCCAGAATCGAACGGATACAGGTCTTGACGACGTCCAGATCGACCTTTTGCTTTTCCAGATCCGGAGAACCATTGGGTCGATAAACCATCGGAAATTCTACGATGGCTTCACGTTTGTAATCCTGATGGCGAAGGGTGATCGCCATCCCTTCCCATTCGCGCTTGCCGACGGGACGCGGTTGGCGGCGAAGGCCCCAAACATAGATCTCGCCATCGACCTCAACGGTCCCGCTGGTTTCGTTAGTGTACTGCATGGGCGGCCTGATAGCACAAACCGCTGTCGGGTCGCCATGTCGGTTTAATCCGGCTGCCCTCTTCCTCAAACCCATATGACGCGCATACGATTCGGGGCAGCAAGGTGAACCCTGCTGCCCCGAACAATAAAACCGTATAGGCTGAGGCTTAAGGAGCCTTCACACCGTCGGCATCGGCCTGGATACGGCGGTCGTAGACGTGATCCACAATACCCCAGGCCTTGGCTTCTTCGGCGGTCATGAAGTGATCGCGGTCCAGAGTGCGCTCGACTTCCTCATAGGTGCGGCCGGTGTGGTGCACATAGATTTCGTTGAGGCGGCGCTTGGTGGCGATGATGTCCTCGGCGTGACGCTCGATATCCGAGGCCGTACCGCGGAAACCACCCGAAGGCTGGTGAACCATGACGCGGGCATTCGGCAGAGCGATACGCTGCCCCGCCTCACCGGCCGTCAGGATCAGCGAACCGGCGGATGCCGCCATGCCCATCACCACGGTCGAAACCGGCGACTTGATGTATTGCATGGTGTCATAGATCGCCAGCGCCGAGGTCACCTGACCACCCGGGCTGTTGATGTACATGCTGATTTCCTTTTTCGGGTTTTCCGATTCAAGGAACAGCAACTGGGCACAGATCAACGAAGCCATGCCGTCCTCGAAAGGCCCGGTCAGGAAGATGATCCGCTCGCGTAGCAGACGCGAGAAAATGTCGAACGCGCGCTCGCCACGGCTGGATTGCTCCACCACCATAGGAACGAGGTTGTTGGAGATGTAATCGATCGGATCGCGCATGTTGGCCTTTTCGAGAATCTCGGGGCGACTCAACGGTCACCCTCGTGTTCATCAGGATATCATCACCCACCAAGGGCGATGCAAGGCCATCAACGCACAAGATGTCGATTATGGCACTTCGTTCGCTTCGAGCTGCTCCTGACGCCTCAAGGGGCGTCGGATTTGCCGCTCAGCCATCAGGTATCTCAATTCTGACATCTGATGGGATTTAAGTTTATGAGTCAGATCAGCGCTGTAGATAGACCTGAGGTAAGCTATATCCCATTCCGTAAGGCCTGAAACATCTCTATCAGAATTGAGCGACAGCACAGAATGATATCCGGAGTAATCAGAATCCATATTGACGCGCGTTAGAGCTATCATGGCGATATAATCCGCAATCTGCGGCACGCTGATACCAGACAATTTTTCCATATCTAGAATGATGAGCGCGCTAGACAAATCAGTTCGGAGACCACTTCTAAGATTAGTCGATGTCACCTCTACGAGAGGAAAATCTACTATACCTTTAAAATCATTAGACCCAATTCCGCCTGAAGAATATTCACCAGTGACGTGATCATTCTGCATTCTAACAGCAGATTGGCCAGTATCCGGATTAATTAGCATAGAAGTATGCCACCAGCGCACAGGCAGTTCGTTTACAGAAAATCTCTCCAATGCTTGCCTAGATCGTCGCGCTCCACTCACATCTGGTAGAAGTGTGTGCCTATAACGATCAACAATCTCGCGGGTTGTTTCGTTAGCATTTGCCGCAGCAATGACAATTACATTGGCTGAACACCCCGGATCGCCGGACTTTACACCGACCTCTAGAGCCACTTCTGCAACACGGTCAATAATATACTGGGCTGTACCGTTTTGCATATTGACGACACTGACGCACATGTCGCGATGCCAACGGGCCACGTTCAAATTGTAATCAGGGACCGTAATATCGCGGACAAATCCAGAAACTTGCTCATCAAGTCGCCGAGCCGACACCACGACATCATCAACAGCCATTGGAGTTTCGACCTCTTGAGGACCCGAACTCAACAGCAAGCTAGCGGCCAGTGCGCTTGTAATAAACATGGTGGCTCCCCCTAAAATTGAATATCAATTATGAATTTTGTTCGCTTCAAGCTGTTCCTGACGTCTTAATGGGCGCCGAATTTGCCACTCAGCCATCAAGAAGCGTAATTCTGTCATCTGATGGGATTTATTTTTGTGAGTAATATCGGCGCTATAGAGTGTTTTAAGATACGCCATATCCCATTCTGTAAGGCCAGAAATATCCTTATCTGAACTGAGCGACAGGACAGAATGATACCCTGAGTAATCAGCGTCCATATTGACGCGCGTGAGGGCTATCATGGCGATATAGTCCGCAATCTGCGGCACACTGATACCAGACAATTTTTGCATATCCAGAATGATGAGTGCGCTAGACAAATCTGTGCGAAGGCCCGTCCTTAAGTACGTCGAGTTCACCTCAACCACAGGAAAATCCATAGGCAGTTCAACACCACCACCACCATTATACCAGCCAGTAATATGGTCTCCCCATCTTCTTGCTGCTGACCGCCCAGTATCTGGGTCAATCAATATGGAAGTGTGCCACCAGCGCACAGGCAGATCGCTTACCGCAAATCTTTCCAATGCCTGTCTCGATCTTCTCGCGCCACTCACATCGGGCAGAAGTGTGTGCCTATAGCGATCGACAATCTCGCGGGTTGTTTCGTTAGCATTTGCCGCAGCAATGACAATTACATTGG
>NZ_JAVXCU010000101.1:0-6788 GCF_036659295.1 Brevundimonas sp.
ACCTGACCATGGGCGAGAACATCGCTGATCTGGGCGGTCTGGTTCTGGCGCATGCCGCCTATAACCGCAGCCTGAACGGTCAACCCGCTCCGGCTCTGGATGGTATCAGCGCCGAACAGCGCCTGTTCCTCGGCTGGGCGCAGGTGTGGCGTGACAAGATCCGCGACGAGACCCTGCGCGAATATCTGGCCACCGATCCGCACTCGCCGGGTGCAGCGCGCGCTGCAACCCCGCCGCGCAGCATCGACGCCTGGTATGATGCCTTCGGCATCACCGCCGACCAGAAACAATACCTGAAGCCGGAAGATCGCGTCCGCATCTGGTAAAAAACAAAGGCCCGCAGTCCTCACCGGCTGCGGGCTTTTTTGTACAGTCTGCAAAAGGAAAGCCCCGCCAGCGCATGCTGACGGGGCTTTTTCAATCGCGTTGCCGCCTGAAATCAGGCGACGTCACACTTAGCCAACGATGTCGGCGTCGGTGAAGAATTGAGCGATTTCGATGCCGGCGTTTTCCAGCGAGTCCGAACCGTGGACCGAGTTTTCACCGATCGACAGGGCGAACAGCTTGCGGATGGTGCCTTCGGCAGCATCGTTCGGGTTGGTTGCGCCCATGACTTCACGGTACTTGGCAACAGCGTTCTCGCCTTCCAGCACCTGAACAACGACCGGCTCTGCGATCATTTGCGAAACCAGTTCACCGTAGAACGGGCGTTCTGCGTGAACTTCGTAGAACTTCTTGGCTTGGGCTTCGGTCAGCTTGACGCGGCGTTGAGCGACGATGCGCAGGCCAGCGTTTTCGATCACAGCGTTGATTGCACCGGTCAGGTTACGACGGGTAGCGTCCGGCTTGATGATCGAGAAAGTACGTTCGGTCATGGTGGTGACTTCTGTTTGGAAAAAAGGGTCGCGGGCTTATAGCGTTCTGCTCACCTATTTCCAACTCCCCCTTACAGTTGTCTAATTTCTCCCGTAACAAGCGGCCCAAACGACACGAACAGTTCATCGGGCGATATGCTTCAAATTACCAACCTGACCTTTAGCTCCTGGGGCCGCCAGTTTCTGGACAATGCCTCGGTTAGCCTGCCGCCCGGCTCTAAGGTCGGTCTGGTCGGCCGCAACGGCATCGGCAAATCCACTCTATTCAAGATCATCCTTGGCGGTCTGGCTGCCAATGGTGACGAGGTTTCCATCCCCAAGAGTGCGCGCGTCGCCTCGGTGGATCAGGAACACCCCGCCACGCCCGTCAGCGTGCTTGAAACCATTCTTGAAGCCGACAAGGAACGCCACGACCTTCTGACCCGTCTGGAAACCGCCGAGCCGGAAGAGATGGGCGAAATCTGGATGCGTCTGATCGAGATCGACGCCGACAGCGCCCCTGCCCGCGCCTCGGAAATCCTTGTGGGACTTGGCTTTAGTCAGGAAGACATCCAGCGCCCGATGGCCCACTTCTCGGGCGGTTGGCGTATGCGTGTGGCATTGGCGGCGGCCCTGTTTGCCGAGCCGGACCTGCTGCTGCTGGACGAACCGACCAACTATCTCGACCTTGAAGGCGTGGTCTGGCTGGAACAGCGCCTGAAGCGTTACCCGCATACCGCACTGCTGATTTCGCACGACCGCGACCTGCTGAACTCGGTCTGTACGCACATCCTGCACCTGTCGAACCGCAAGCTGGACCTGTACACCGGCAGCTACGACACGTTTGAAAAAACGCGCTCAGAAAAGCTGCGCCTGATGGCCGCCAACCAGGCCAAGCAGGACGTCGAACGTGCCCACCTTCAGAAATTCATCGACCGCTTCAAGGCCAAGGCGTCCAAGGCCACACAGGCCCAGTCGCGCGTTAAAAAGCTGGAGAAGCTGGAGCGAATCGAGCTGCCGCCAGAAGAGCGCGTGGCCCCGTTCATCCTGCCTTCACCGGAACGCCCGCTGCCGCCACCGCTTATTCGTCTGGAAAATGCCAATGTCGGTTATGAAACCGGCAAGCCGATCCTGCGTAATCTAAACCTGCGTATGGACCTTGATGACCGTATCGGTCTTCTGGGCGTCAACGGCGCGGGTAAGTCGACCTTTGCCAAGCTGATCGCCAAGGCACTGGACATCCAGTCGGGCGAGTTCCATCGCGACGGCAAGATGCGCGTGGGCTGGTTCCACCAGCACCAGATCGAGGCGATGGACCCCGAGGACACGCCGTTGCAGATCATTCTGCGCGAAATGCCCGATGCCAGCGAGAACAGCCGTCGCTCGCGTCTGGCCCAATGGGGCCTGCCGTTCAACAAGCAGGACACCAAGGTCGCCGCCCTGTCGGGTGGCGAGCGCGCACGCCTGTTGCTGAACCTTGTCGCCATGGATGCCCCGCACATCCTGATCCTCGATGAGCCGACCAACCACCTTGATATCGACAGCCGCCGCGCCCTGCTGGATGCGCTGAACGAATATACCGGTGCCGTGATCCTGATCACCCACGACCGCTCGCTGATGGAACTGGTGGCCGACCGCCTGTGGCTGGCCGCCGATGGCACGGTGAAGCCGTTTGACGGCGATATGGACGACTATACCAAGTTCGTTCTGGAGCGCGCCAAACAGGGCATGAAGCCTTCGCAGGTCAAGAACGAGGCCGTAAAGGCCGATGCGCCTGCCAAATCCGGCGGCAATGACAAGAACAACAAAAAGAAGGGCAAGTCCCCTTCGACCCTGCGTCATGCCGTGAAGAAGGCCGAAGAGACTATGTCGGCTATCGCTGCGGACATGGCCAAGGCAGATGAAGACATGGCCGCGACGGCCGGTAAGGATCCTAAAAAGTTTGAAGTCCTGAGCCGCAAGCGCGCCCAGCTTCAGACCGATCTGGAAAAGGCCGAGCAGGAGTGGGTTGCCGCTGAAGAAGCACTGGCAGAGGTCGCCTGATGAAAACCCCGCCGCCGATCCTGTCGAAAGACGAGTTGAGAGACGCGGCGGGCATTGTTCGCGCATATTTCAGCACCGAACTGGATCAGGAACTGGGCCAACTGGCCGCCGAAATGCTGGTCGAGCATTTTGGCCAGCATGTCGGCAAGATGTTCTACAATCGCGGTCTGCGTGACGCCGAAAGCGTCGTAAGGGCCAAGGTCGAGGATATTTCAGACACCCTTTATGGTCTGGAACGCTAAATCAAAAAGGCCGCCCAGAAGGGCGGCCTTTTCTTTTGTTATCCGCGCTTTGGCTATCAGCCGCAGGTGACGCGGGTGATGTTCTGGGTGGCATCGTTATAGCTGAAGGTCACGCGGTCCTGACGGTAATCCATCGTGGCGGCACAGGTGTCGCACAGGACGCGGAAGGTCAGACCTTCGGGAGCCTTGGGCAGCGACTGGCGCGGCTTGCCTTCCCACGACTTCCAGTCCTCGATACGGCACTGGGCCGAACCATCGGCCGAGCGGATCGGTTCGTCCGTCGTTACAGGGGTCGGAGCGCAGGCCGCTACGGCCAGAAACGCTACCGCAGACACCATAGAGACAGCTTTAAACATCGCCATATCCTTTTGATTTGTTGTGTTTATCCGCACGAAACAGACTGCACGCGGCCCGTTTGGCGGTCATAGAAGATGTTCAAACGGTCCGGCCTGTGATCTTCGGTCACCGGACAGGTTGTACAGGTTACACGGCGGTTGATCACATCCACCGGCACAGGAATTTCGCTTCTTTGACGGCCGACCAGCCACTGTAGCTCGGCAGCATTGCAACGGTCGCCGCTACGGCTTGATGCAGAAGGTTCTACTGGCGAATAATACGGCCTTTCGGTCGATGACGCCACTGCGGGCTGTACCGGAAGGGTTGGTGCGACCGGACCACCGCAGGCGGCCAGACCAAGGGACAAAATCAGGCCGAACGCGCCCAGCGTCCGTCCTCGTCTTGCTTCCAGTATTGTAGCTCTGCCTTGCTGTCCTTCAGACTGCGCCAGCGATTGCGGGCATGCTGAACGGACTGATCGTTGCGACCGTCGAAGATGATGAAACACCGTGCAAATCCTTCCGTGTTCCCCAGCTCTGACTCGTCGATGATGAACAGCGTCTGAGCAGAGTTCAGATTCTCGCCCGATTCGGAAATAAGCACCGGCTGCACTTGTGCGTGATCCGTACCGGCACGGCCATGCGGCAAGAAACTCTCGGGCCGGTACACCCAGAGCATTTCGTCCAGATCATCCACGGTGCCGCTGTCGCCAGCGCGCACCAAGGCCCGCCAGCCCTTCTGGAGGGTTTTCTCCAGAAGGCCCGGCAGCACCTGATCCAGCGTCGAACGCTCGAGGTGGTAGAACCAGATTTCCGTTTTGGTGTCGGACATCCGGCCCTACCCCCTTATTCTAAAAGCCTTAGGCTTCGTACTTGTCGGCAACCATCTGGTCGAGCAGACGCACGCCCCAGCCCACAGCACCGTCCGGCACCGTCGCAACCTTGGAATCCTTGATCCACGCGGTCGAGGCGATGTCGATATGCGCCCACGGCACATTATTGGTGAAGCGTTGCAGGAACAGAGCGGCGGTAATCGAACCACCGGCGCGGCCATTGCCCATGTTCTTCATGTCGGCAATCGGGCTGTCGATGTGGCGCTCGTATTCAGCCGGGATCGGCAGACGCCATGTCTTTTCGCCAACCTTCGGACCAGCAGCGGCAATGCCGTCAGCCAGTTCGTCCGAGTTGGTGAACACACCGGCATATTCCAGCCCCAGCGAAATGATGATCGCGCCGGTCAGGGTGGCCAGATCGATCATGAATTTCGGCTTGAAGCGGTCTTGGGTGTACCAAAGCGCATCGGCCAGAACCAAACGGCCCTCGGCATCGGTGTTCAGAACCTCGATGGTTTGACCCGACATCGAGGTGACCACGTCACCCGGACGCTGGGCGTTGCCGTCCGGCATGTTTTCAACAAGGCCCAGAACGCCAACGACGTTCACCTTGGCCTTGCGACCGACCAGAGCATGCATGAGGCCGGCCACAGCAGCAGCGCCGCCCATGTCCCACTTCATTTCTTCCATGCCGTCAGCCGGTTTCAAACTGATGCCGCCGGTGTCGAAGCAAACGCCCTTACCGACGAAGGCAATCGGAGCCTCGCCAGCCTTGCCGCCGTTCCACTGGATGACAGCCATCTGGCTTTCACGCACCGAGCCTTGGCCGACGCCCAGAAGCGAGCCCATGCCCAGTTTTTCCATCTCGGCTTCGCCAAGGATTTCAACCTTGGCACCGAGGGCTTCCAGTTCCTTCACGCGGCGCGCGAACTCGGCCGGATAAAGAATGTTTGCCGGTTCCGACACCAGATCGCGCGAGAAGAACACGGCGTCAGCCACAGCCGACAGAGGCGCGAATGCAGCCTCGGCAGCCGCAGGATCAGCGGTCACGACCTGTACCGTCGTGATGGACGGCTTTTTGTCGGCCGTTTTCTTGGTGTGGTATTTGTCAAAGCGATACGAAGCCAGACGCGCGGCAAAACCGGCGCGAGCCGCCTGTTCGGCGCTCAGGTGAGTCGCATCGATGGTCAGGACTTCGGCACCCGACATCTTAACAGCGGCATAGGCCGTTGCGGCATAGGCTTCGACAGCCAGATCGTCGAACTTGGAGCCAGTACGTTCAGGCTAGAATTCGCGGCACCTTTGAAGCGGCCCGACGACATGGCTTTGGACAGGGCACCCGACGCCGCTACGTCCAGACCGGCACCCAGACCCACGAGCTGACGCTCTTCCTGAACCATCACAGCGAGAACCTGTGACTTCTCGGCGGCAGCTACGAACTGAATTTGCATTAAACTTCTCCGGCCGGAGAATTACTTCTCCGGTGGCGTTTGATTTGAACTAGAGCGCAGCGATGGTTCCACCGTCGCGCTCGGACGTGTATTACATGGGCCTCATCGCTTACGCCTGCAACCAAATCGGGCCCCTCAACAGCGCAATTTTCACTGTATGACTCTTATTCAAAGGTATCTGTTCCGCCAGATCGGCTTGCCGGTTTTGGCCGCCATGGGCGCACTGCTTGGAATTGGCCTTCTAAGCCAGAGCCTGGAACAGCTGGAAGTTATTGTTGAGCGTGGTCAAAGCCTTTGGGTGATGACCAAGCTGACCCTGCTTGCCCTGCCACAGCTTCTGGCAGTGATTCTGCCTATCGGTTTGTTCGTCGGTGCGCTGATTGCGCTCACCCGTCTGCAGCGCGATCAGGAACTGACCGCCGCCTATGCTGCCGGTATGAGTCGCATGGCCCTGATCCGTCCGGCCATGACCATTGCGTTGATCGTAACTGTGGCCGGTCTTTTGACCACCACGCTGCTGCAACCGTGGGGCCAGCAGGAAAGCCGCCGTCAGGCCTTTGCCATCCGTACCGATCTGGCCGCACTGCTGGTCGAGGAAGGCCGCTTTGTGCAAGGCCCCGACGGTCTGGCCGTCTATACCCAGCAAATCGAGCAAAACGGCCTGTTGCGGAACCTGTTTGTCTATATCGACGACGGTAAGACCGTCACCAGCTGGGACGCCGAAACCGCCCGCTTTACTCGCATCGACGGCATCCCCGTCCTGACCATGCAAAAAGGCTCGATGCAGCGCTATTCGTCCCGCGAGGTGCTGAACCACCTTTCTTTCGACAACTACGCCATCGACCTGACCCCCTATGCGCGCGGCACCGACCAGAACATCCGTTTCAAAGCCAGCGATCTGTGGATGAACGAACTGTTCGCGCCTAGCGACGCCATCGTGAAAATGGCCGGTACGCGTGGCGAACTGGCCGCCGAGGGCCACAGCCGTATCGTCTCGCCCTTCTATGCCATTGTGGCCATGGCCTTTGCC
>NZ_JAVXCU010000102.1:0-6754 GCF_036659295.1 Brevundimonas sp.
TTTCAAGACCGGCCTTGCTGTCCGCTATTCGGGCGAGACGTTCAATAACGACGCCAACACCGTTGTGATGGACGAATACACTCTGGTTGATCTTCGTCTGGCCTATCCGGTCAGCGATCAAGTTGAGCTGTATGGTCGTGTCGAAAACCTGTTCGACGAAGAATATCAAACGGCCAAGGATTACGGCACCGCCGGTCGCGGTGTCTTTGGTGGTGTTCGCGTCAAATTCTGATTTCGGTCAGAATGAAGGACAACGCATTGATGCCTCACAAGGCTTCGATCCGGCATGGTGGTGGCCTGATGGCCGCCACCAAAGCCTATCCGCATGCGCCATTGCCATGGCTGGATCTGTCGACAGGTATCAACCCTGTGCCGTGGTGCGGTCCGCGAGCAGACATTGACGGTTTGAACCGCCTGCCTGACCCGTGTCGGCTTATTGCACTGGAAGCAGAAGCCGCCCGTGTCTTTGGCGCGTCGACAGAACAGGTCTGCGCAGTTTCGGGCGCAGAAACGGCCATACGCCTGTTGCCGCTTATTCTCGGCCCTGTGACGGTTGATATCGTCGAGCCAACCTATGGTGCACACCAAGAGTCATGGCGAGCATCCTCTATGGCTCCCAATGCCATCGGGCCTGACCAGATATTCGCATCTCGTGCCGATGTTCTAGTCATCGTTAATCCAAACAACCCTGATGGTCGCCTGTTCGACAAGGACACACTGGAACAGTTGGCGCGCCAGCGTAGCCGCATGGGTCAGTGGCTGATCGTCGATGAATCCTTCATCGAATGTGCCCCCGAGGCTTCGGTTGCAGGACTGGACATCGACCAGTTGATTGTCCTGCGATCGTTTGGAAAATTTTACGGTCTGGCAGGCCTTAGACTGGGCTTTATGATCGCAAGTCCGGTCTTGAAGGCACGCCTGCGCGCCCTGACCGGCGACTGGCCCGTAAGTGCCGAGGCCATAGTCATGGGGCATGCCGCCTATGCCGATACCGCATGGCGCGAGACGACCCGACTTCGCCTGAACACCGATGCCGAAGGACTGGACGAAGTCTTGTGGAATTCCGGTTTCGAGCCGCTCGGTGGGACATGCCTGTTTCGACTGGTGCGTTCTGACGATGCCCGCGAATGGTTTTCGCATCTGTGTGACCAAGGGATACTGACGCGCCCCTTTGACTATGCGCCCGACTGGCTGCGGTTCGGGGTTCCATGCTCGTCAACACTGCCGCGATTGGCCCAAGCCCTTGAGGCATACCCGTGAGTTTGTCGCGCCGCAGCGTGATCGCAGGGCTGAGCTCTCCAGTCCTGTTACCGCTTACGATCGAGCGCAGGCCGCAGCGCATTGTATCGCTGAACCCGTGCCTCGATGTCATTCTGGTCGAAGTTGCCAACAGCTCACAGATTGCCGCGCTGAGCCACTATTCGCGTATTGCCCGACAATCGACCATCTATGATCTGGCGATGCGCTTGCCGCAGACACACGGCACGGCCGAAGAAATCATTGCCCTGAGACCCGATCTGGTTTTGAGCAGCCGCCACGGAGCCAGAGCCACGCGCAGCGCGCTGGAACGCCTCGGCATTCCCATGGCCCTGTTCGATGTCCCGTCCAGCCTTGCCGAAAGTCTGGTTCAGGTACGCGAAGTCGCAGCGGCGGCAGGCTTTGCCCATCGTGGCGAGGCACTGATTTCACGCATCCAAACGGCCATAAATTCGACCCGCACTGACAACCCGCGCCGCCTTAAAGCCCTTGTCTATCAGCCGAACGGATTTGCAGCCGGCCACGGCACGCTGATGAACGAGATGATGGAACTGGCCGGTTTCGACAATGTCGCCGGACGGTATGGCATCGGCAAATGGGGCAATGTTTCCGTCGAGCATATTCTGGCCAATCCGCCAGAAGTTCTGCTGAGCGGAAGCCTGAGCCCAACCGTGCGGACATGGTCCGAACGGATGATGCGCCACCCTGCCCTTGCTAGCCTTTCGGATCAGATCGTGCAGACGACTTTGGACGAAAAGCTGCTGTATTGCGGCGGACCTGTCCTGATCCAGACCGCCGTTGCTTTGGCCCGTGCGCGGCGTGCTGCCTTGAGGATTTTGTCATGAGGGAACGGGTATGACGGACAGCAAACGCCCCCTTCTTTATCTGTGTTTGCTCAGCCTTGTCGCGGTACTGGCTGTGGCCAGTATGAGCGCGGGCAAGGTGTGGGTGCCCTGGTCTGATTGGGTGGGCAGTACGGGCGATACATCATGGGCAATCCTGTTTGAGTTGCGTCTGCCGCGCACACTGCTGGCATTAATGATCGGCGCGGCGCTGGGCCTGACCGGTGCCGCGCTTCAGGGCTATACGCGCAACCCCTTGGCGGATCCCGGTATGCTCGGTGTTTCCGGCATGGCTGCGCTGGGCGCTGTCACGACCTTTTATATGGGCAGCTTTGCTGCCGCTGTATGGGTGCTGCCGTTTTCCGCCATGGTCGGAGCCGCCTTGGGTGTCGTCCTGTTATTGCTCATGGCCGGTGTCACCTCCAGCAGCATCACTTTTATTCTGGCGGGCGTCGTCATCCAGACTGTTGCAGGTGCCGGTGTCGCCCTTGCGCTTAATCTGGCACCCAATCCATGGGCCGTCACCGAAATCGTGAACTGGCTGATGGGGGCAATCACCGACCGCAGCTTTGACGAGGTGAAGATCGCCGCCCCCGGTATGCTGGCAGGATGCCTGCTTTTGCTGGGTCGGGGGCGCATGCTGGATGCCCTGACACTGGGCGAGAATGGCGCACGCTCCCTTGGTGTCAGTCTGGCGCGTGGGCGGTTATTGCTGACCTTGGGCGTGGCACTTGCTGTGGGCTCGGCCGTCGCGGTGGCAGGTGTAATCGGCTTCGTCGGCTTGATTGTGCCGCACCTGCTTCGACCGCTGGTGGGGGCAAAACCTTCGGCGCTGCTTTTGCCTTCGGCACTGGGCGGGGCGGCTTTGACGCTGGCAGCGGATATTCTGGTTCGCCTGGTACCCGCGGCAACCGAAGTGAAGCTGGGCGTGGCCATGGCCGCAATCGGTGGTCCGTTCTTTCTGGCCCTGCTGATCTCCATGCGGAGGAAACTTGCATGAGCGATCTGGAAGCCCACAAGCTTGGTGTCTGCATTGCCGGACACACTATTCTGGACAATGTTTGCGCCCGTTTCGAGCGCGGCAAGGTGACGGCAATTGTCGGCCCCAATGGTGCGGGAAAATCGACGCTGCTGGACTGTCTCGTTTATTTGCGGACACCGCAAACAGGACGGGTTGTGCTGGCCGGTCAGGACATAGGTTGCATCCCCGAGCGCCAGCGCGCCAGACAGGTTGCTTATGTTCCCCAGAATGCCGAGGTGGTCTGGGCCATCAACGGCGAAACCTTCGTCGGGCTGGGCCGCACGCCCTATGCTGGCGCATGGGGGTTGTCCCGACATGATCGGGCATGCGTTTCCGCAGCCCTGTCCATGACCGACACAGAGCCATACAGGCACCGTGTAATCTCTACACTGTCAGGCGGAGAGCGGGCGCGCATGATGATTGCTCGCGCTCTAGCCGGACAACCCCAATGGTTGCTGGCAGACGAGCCTCTGGCGGGCCTAGATCCGGGGCATGTACTGGATATGGGCGATCTGTTTCGCAAACTGGCCCGCGATCGAGGATGCGGGATCATCATCACCCTGCATGATCTGGGCGCGGCACTTCGTATGGCTGACCGCGTGATTGTGCTGGCTCAGGGGCAGATCATAGCCGATGCGGCACCTATGGAGGCCCTGTCACCGGATGTCCTGCGTCAGGCCTACGGGATCGTAACCCAGACACTTGATGGCGCGAATGGGCCAGTGCTCGAGATATTGGGCCGTGGGCTTTAATCTTTTCTGGATCGTGGCCGGGGCCTTGCAGCTGGAAGCCATCATATACTGGCCACGCGCTCTGCCCCATCCTGTCATGTGGGTCGGCCGGTTTATTAGCGCGCTGGAAAGACGCTGGAATAAGCCGGTATTCAGCGAACGACATAAAAAGCTTCTGGGTATCCTGACAGTTCTGCTGCTGGTTCTGGTCGCTGTGTTTGCCGGTCTTGGCATCCATTGGGTTGCCACTGTCCTGCCATGGCCCCTCGGCATGGCGGTATTGGTCATGGCGTGTGTCTGCGGATTGGCCTTGGGCAGCCTGTGGCAGCATGTCCGTGCGATCCAGAGGCCGCTCAGCGATAGACGCCTGACTGCCGCCCGAAATGCTGTGGGCATGATTGTCGGTCGTGATACCGCCAGCATGGACGAAACGGACATTGCTACAGCAGCGATCGAAAGTCTGGCCGAAAGCTTTAATGACGGAGTGGTCGCGCCCGTATTCTGGTTCGTAGTGGCAGGTTTACCGGGGCTGATTGCCTATAAGGCCGTCAATACGGCTGACAGCATGATTGGTCACATGGAGCCGCGCTGGCGTGCATTTGGTTGGGCTGCGGCCAAGACCGATGACGTGATGAACCTGATCCCTGCCCGTTTGGCGGGGGCTTTATTGGCCCTTGCAGGCTTGGCAACGGGCTCGGCCACAAAAGGCTGGCGCATCATGTTTCGCGACGCCCGAAAACATGCCTCGCCAAATGCCGGATGGACTGAAGCCGCTATGGCAGGTGTATTGGGTGTACGCCTTGGCGGTACAGTCCGTTATGACGGTCTGGAAAATGCCCGCCCTGTCTTGGGAGAAGGTCCTGTACCGATGGCGTCGGACCTGAAACGGGCGATGAGCGTCTATCTGTGGGCCTGTCTGGGGTTGTTTGTGATCGTGCTGGGCGGGGGTTTCTTGTGGCCGCAATAATGATTCAGGGCTGCGGCTCCGATGTCGGAAAGTCTGTACTGGTCGCGGGCCTGTGTCGGCTGTTTACACGGCGCGGCCTTACGGTTCGTCCGTTCAAGCCCCAGAACATGTCCAATAATGCTGCCGTCACCGCACCGGATAGCGAAGGCCGGATAGGTGAAATCGGTCGCGCTCAGGCACTTCAGGCTCTGGCCTGTCGCACCCCCCCGACTGTGGATATGAACCCCGTCTTGCTGAAACCGCAAAGTGATACGGGCGCGCAACTGGTCGTGCGTGGTCAGGTGCGAGGCAACTGGAAGGCGCGAGGCTATCAGGACCATAAGTCGGCTCTGCTGGATGTCGTTCTAGAGAGCTTTCACAAGCTGGAAGCCGAGGCCGATCTAGTCATCGTTGAAGGTGCCGGAAGCCCTGCGGAGATCAATCTTCGCGAAGGCGATATCGCCAATATGGGCTTTGCGCTGGCAGCTAATGTGCCTGTCATACTGGTTGGCGATATTGATCGGGGCCATGTGATTGCGGCACTGGTAGGCGCGCATAATGTACTCGATGGCGATGACCGAAATGCCATCAAAGGCTTTATGATCAACAAGTTTCGCGGTGATCCAGAGCTATTTGACGAGGGGCGAAAGCAAATCATCGACCGTACTGGCTGGCCCGATATCGGCATGGTGCCATGGCTCTATGAAAGCGCCCTTTTGCCCGCCGAGGATGCGGTTGTGCTGCAAAGCCCGACGAGTGCAAATGGCGATCGCAAACTGCGGATTTCGGTGCCCATGCTGTCGAGGATCGCCAATTTCGACGATTTCGACCCATTACGTCACGAGCCGCTGATCGACCTGAACTTCATTCCGCCCGGTCAGATAATCCCTGTCGATACGGACGTTATTATCATCCCCGGCACCAAGGCCACACTGGCCGATCTGGCCTTTGTGAAGGCCCAGGGCTGGGACATCGACATCCTGTCCCATGCACGTCGTGGCAGGCGGGTTATGGGCATCTGTGGCGGGTATCAGATGCTGGGCCGCATGATCCATGACCCTGCCGGATGCGAAGGCATGGCCGGTTCCGCAAACGGGCTGGGATTACTGGACGTCGAAACATATCTTGAGGGCGACAAGACCCTCAAGAGCGTGACCGGCATACTCGCTAAAGACGATGCGGTCTTTGCCGGATACGAAATCCATATCGGCAAGACATCCGGCAAGGATACGCAAAACCCTGTCGCTTTCATCGATGGCCAACCCCAAGGTGCCACCAGCCCCGATGGCCGTATTACGGGCCTATACGTGCATGGGCTGTTCGACAAGGCCGAGGCCCGTCAGGCGCTCTTGCCCGAACTATCCGGCCAGACGGTCGCTATCGACCAGACACAGCGTGTAGATCAGGCGCTGGACCGTATCGCCGAGGCACTAGAGAAACATCTGGATATGACGACCCTTTCCAAGATCGCCGGACTGTAATGAGTAAACTGGATTCCCTTCTCGCCATCCCTGTTCTGGATCGCTCTAACCAACCCCGCATACAGGCGGCTGTTGACGGTAAGGCCAAGCCACCGCGTGCGCTGGGCCGCATAGAAGAACTGGCGGTGCAGTTGGCCGTCATTCAGAAAAAGTCCCTCCCGTCTGTGCGTCAACCGCAGCTTTTGGTGTTTGCGGGCGACCATGGCCTGACCCGCTCGGGTGTTGCAGCGTTTCCTTCAGGCGTCACGGTTTCGATGGTGGATACCCTGCTGGCCGGTCGCGCCAGCGCCAATGCCTTTGCCCGTGTGGTAGGCGCGCGAGTGAGCGTAATCGATGCCGGTGTCGCCGCCGATCTGTCGGATCGCCGAGGGCTTATCCATGCCAAAATCGCCATGGGCACACAGGATGCATCCAAAGCACCGGCCATGAGCACGGATCAGGTTATATCCGGTTTGCTCGCTGGCGCTGATATTGCC
>NZ_JAVXCU010000103.1:0-6689 GCF_036659295.1 Brevundimonas sp.
TCACACCGCGCCAGCGTTCCGGCTTGTACGGGGTGACCCAGTTGTCGCCGCGCTTCTCGTAAGGCACGGTTTCGTAGAAGGTCTTGAGGATTTCCTCACCGTCCATACCCAGCGAGTACAGGAAGGTGGTGGCCGGCAGTTTACGGCGACGGTCGATACGGACGAAGACAACGTCCTTGGCATCGAACTCGAAGTCCAGCCACGAACCGCGGTAAGGAATGACGCGGGCGGCGAACAGCAGCTTGCCCGACGAGTGGGTCTTGCCCTTGTCGTGGTCGAAGAAGACGCCCGGCGAACGGTGCATCTGCGAGACGATCACGCGCTCGGTGCCGTTGACGATGAAGGTGCCCTTGTCCGTCATGAGCGGGATATCGCCCATATAGACGTCCTGCTCCTTGATGTCCTTGACCGAGCGAGCACCTGTCTCTTCTTCGGTTTCGAACACGATCAGGCGCAGCTTGACCTTCAGCGGCGCGGCATAGGTCATGTCGCGCTGGATGCATTCTTCAACGTCGTACTTCGGCTCTTCGAACTCGTACGAGACGTATTCGAGAACGGCGCGCTCGTTGAAGTCCTTGATCGGGAAGACCGATTTGAAGACAGCCTCGATACCCTCGTCGCGACGCAGGCCCGGACGGCTCTCGCGTTGCAGGAACTGTTCGTACGAAGCGCGCTGAACCTCGATCAGGTTCGGCATTTGCACGGCTTCAGGGATACGCCCGAAGCTGTAGCGAATGCGCTTCTTGCCGGTGAAGGAGGTCGCGGCTGCGATCTTGCCCAAGGCGAGACCGTCGGTGGACTTGGCCATTCTGTTTTCCCAATCGTGAGCCCCGTAAAGGAACCCAGCTCTCAATGCAGCAGCCACGGCACGCCTCAAGGCGGTCCGTGACCGTTAAAGTCTTCTCGGCATCCACCCTCGATCCGCCGGGCGGATCAGGATGCCTGAAATATCCCGCTCCCTTGGGAAGGAGCGACGCCTTCGCACCGGTTAGGAGGGCTTCAAACCGGGCCTCGGCGCTTGCGCACGGATTCATGGAATCTGCGAAGGGGCCATATATAACGCTTGACGCGGCAAAATAAAGACCTTTGGCCATTTTTCAGCCTGTTCTCGTCAGGTTCTCGCAAGGCAGGATTTCCGTGGTATGGATTTACCATGAAACACACCCTGACCGCCCTGACGCTTGCCGTCTCTGCTGCCCTCGCCTGCCCCGCTGCGGCTTCCGATTACGACACGGCCAAGGCGGCCTATGACGCCGCCATGGTCCAGCACGAATCGGCAATGGCGCAATACCGTGCCGCCCAGTCCGCCTGGGATGCCGGTCAGCAGGCCCATCTGGCATGGAATGCCGCCCGCAAGGGCTGGAGCACCACCGAAAGCGGCCTGCAATACCGCCTCGTCGGCAAGGCCAATCCGGCCGGCGCACAGCCTGCGGAAACCGACACCGTCATGGTCCACTATCGTGGCAACCTGATCAACGGTGCCGAGTTTGACAGCTCCTATTCGCGCAACGAGCCGACCAGCTTCCCGCTGAACCGCGTCATCAAGGGCTGGACCGAGGGCGTGGCCCTGATGCGCGAGGGCGAAACCTACGAGTTTCTGATTCCCGCGGATCTGGCCTATGGCGCGCGCCGGATGGGTGACGATATTCCGGCCAATTCAGCGCTGTATTTCACCGTCGAACTACTCAAGGTGAACCCGTAACGGATCAAAGGGCGGCTTTTTCGTGGACTAAGCCGCCCCCTTGCCGCCTTAAGTCTTGACGCGGTGGGCTGCGGCGTCTTGCTTTCCCCCACATTGTTGCCGCAGTTCTGCGGCCCATCTGGGGAAACGCCTATGTCCCGACGCGCCCTTGCGGTTTGCGCCTCTGCCCTTGCTCTTCTGGTTGCCGCACCGGCACTGGCCCAGAACGGAGCCGCCGCCCCGGCCTTGCCGGTTTCGCTGATCGAGATTCCGGCCGTTTCCGACAAGCTACTTGTCCAGCCCATTACCCTTTGGGTGGATGCCACCGATATCGAGCGCCGTATCATGAGCGTGCGCCAGTCCATTCCGGTCACACAGTCCGGCCCGATGGTGCTTTTCTATCCGCAATGGCTGCCCGGCAATCACGGCCCTGTCAGCCCCATCTCCCAAATTGCCAACCTGCAGTTCTCGGCCAATGGCCAGCGCATCGAATGGGTGCGCAACACGCTGCACCCGTGGTCCTATCAGGTCACCATCCCCGAGGGTGTCACCTCGCTGGAGGTCAGCTTCCAGTGGCTGACGCCGCAAAGCGACGCGCAGGGCCGCGTCGTGATGACGCCGGAAATGCTAAACCACCAGTGGGAGAAGGCTCTGCTCTATCCCGCAGGCTATGCCAGCCGCAATGTCGGCTTCATGCCACGCCTGAAACTGCCCGAAGGCTGGGATTATGCCGGTGCGCTCAAGGTCGAGGGTACGATTGACGGCTATCTGGAACTGGAGCCGATCAATCTGGAACATCTGGCCGACAGCCCTGTCTTTGCTGGCAAGCATTTCAACCGCATCGATCTGGATACCAGCGGCCGCTCGCCCGTCTATCTGAACATTGTCGGCGACAGTGCCGACATGGTGAAGATCAAGGATGAGCACCTGCAACTGCACCGCAATCTGGTGACGCAGGCCGACCGCCTGTTCGGTGCGCGTCATTATGACAGCTACAACTTCCTCGTGGCTGCTTCCGACCGTCTGGGCGGCATCGGTCTGGAGCACCAGCGCTCCAGCGAGAACAGCGTCGCGACCAAGTATTTCACCGACCCGACCGCCACGCTCGCAGACCGTGACCTGCTGGGCCACGAATACACCCACAGCTGGAACGGCAAATGGCGTCGCCCCGCCGACCAGATGGTCGCCAATTTCAACGAGCCGCTGCAAAACTCGCTTTTGTGGGTTTATGAGGGCCAGACCCAGTATTGGGGCCTGATCCTGACCGCGCGCGCCGGTCTGATGACCAAGGACGAGGCGCTTGGCGTCATGGCCATGGCCGCCGCCCAGTTCGAGAATGCCCCCGGTCGCCAGTGGCGCGCCCTGCAAGACACCACCAATGACCCGATCATCCAGCAGCGCCGCCCGCAACCGTGGCCCAGCATCCAGCGCTCCGAAGATTACTACCGCGAAGGCTCGCTGATCTGGCTGGATGCCGACACCCTGATCCGCCAGAAAACCAATGGCCGCAAATCGCTGGACGATTTCGCCAAGTCCTTCTTCGGTTCGGATGACGGCCAGTGGGAGGCCGCGCCCTATACATTCGAGGATGTGGTGCGCCACCTGAACGGCATCGTCGAACATGACTGGGCCAGCTTCCTGCGCGAGCGCGTCGATGCCGTCGGTCCCGACAGCCATGGCCCGATGAACGGCTTTGAACAGGGCGGTTACCGTCTTGTCTTCAAGCCCGAGCCGACCGGCTATATGGCCGCACTCTACAAAGAACTGGGCCGTAACGATTTCGTCTATTCGCTGGGCATGATGCTGAACGGCTCCAACCGCATCACCTCGGTGACGTGGGACAGCCCCGCCTTCAAACAGGGCCTGACCCCCGGTTGGGATATTGTCGCCGTCAATGACAAGGCTGCATCCAGCGATGCCCTGAAAGACGCGATCAAGGCCGCTGCCGACGGCGGTGCGCCCGTCACCCTGATCGTCAAGCGTGACGACCGCTTCCGCACCATCACCTTCGACTATACCGGCGGGCTGCGTTACCCGCATCTGGAACGCATCGAGGGCACGCCCGACTATCTGGGCGATATCCTTTCGCCCAAGTCTGCCGCCCCGCGCCGCCGCTAAGCCTGCACCGATTAAACAGAGTATCCGATAATGAAGTCCCGTCTCGTTCTTGCCGCCGTGCTGCTTTGCGGCACGGCAACCGGTGCGCTGGCACAAAGCCAATGGTCCGGCACGGTTGCCCCCATGACCCCTACGCCCCAGAACACACCGCTGGCCCTGCCCCGCGCCATCCCGCCCATTCCGGCACCGACCCAGGACGCCTATCCGGGCGTGATCCGCTATGAAGTCGATGCCAGCGATGTCGAGCGCAAGATCGTGCGCGTGCGTCAGACCATTCCGGTTTCGGCGGGCGACCTGACCCTGCTCTATCCGAAATTCCTGCCGGGCAACCATGCTGCGACCGGCCCTATCCAGTTGATATCGGGCGTGACGGTGACAGGTGCGGGCCAACGCATCGAATGGCTGCGCGACACGATCGACCCCTACGCCTTCCACGTTGAAGTGCCTGCAGGCGTTTCGGAAATCGTCGTCGAGTTCCAGTGGCTGACCCAGCCCGACAACAGCACATGGCGCGTCGTGATGACGCCCGAAATGCTGAACCTGCAATGGGAAAAGGCCCTGCTGTATCCGGCGGGCTATCACTCGACCGGCATCACCTTCCAGCCGTCGATCAAGCTGCCAACCGGCTGGAACTATGGCGTGGCGCTGGATACCGACAGCTTTGAAGGCGACATTGCCCGCTTCAAGCCGGTGGACCTCTATACGCTGATCGACAGCCCGCTGTTCGGCGGTGCCAATTTCAAACGTATCGACATTGATCCGGATGGTTCGGGCGTTCACCTGAACATCGTCGGCGACAAGCCCGACCAGATCCGCCCGACGCCGACCCAGATCGGTTATTACGAAAATCTGGTTACCCAAGCCGACCGCCTGTTCGGTGCCCGCCCCTATGACCGCTATGAATTCCTCGTGGCGACCACCAAGCATCTGGGCGGTATCGGTCTGGAGCATCACCGCTCCAGCGAGAACAGCGTACCGGACGACTTCTTCACCAACTGGGGCAAGAGCCTCGGCTCCATCGGCCTGTTGCCGCACGAATACGTCCACACATGGAACGGCAAGCGCCAGCGCCCTGCCGACGAGTTGACCGCCAACCACAATATCCCGAGCCAGAATACCCTTCTGTGGGTCTATGAAGGCCAGACGGAATATTGGGGCGACGTGCTGACATCGCGCTCCGGCCTGGCCCCTGTGGCCGACATCATCACCTCGTTTGCCGAGGTCGCGGCCTTCTATGACAACCAGCCCGGCCGTGAATGGCGCCCGCTTCAGGACACCAACAATCACAACCTGCTGGGTTACCGCACCTCCAACCCCTATGCCTCGTGGATGCGTGGCACGGGCGACTATTACCGCGAAGCCCTGCTGATCTGGCTGGATGCCGACACCCTGATCCGCGAAGCCACCAATGAGCGCAAATCGCTGGACGATTTCGCCAAGGCCTTCTTCGGCGGTGACAATGGCTCAAGCGCCCCGCGCGGCTATGTGTTCGACGATGTGGTAACGGCCCTGAACACCGTCCATCCTTACGACTGGGCCACCTTCCTGCGGACCCGTCTGGATGCTGCTGGCCCCGACGCCAAGGCTCCGCTGGATGGTCTGGCTCGCTCGGGCTACCGCCTGGCCTATACCGACACGCTCACCGAGGCCGAGAAGAAGATCCAGACCGGCTGGAAAACCGATTTCCAGTACTCGCTGGGCTTCACCCTTAGTTCCACAAACCGCATCAACGGCATCCGTTGGGGGGGGCTGGCGTTTGAAGCCGACATCGGTCCGGGCTGGGAGATGATCGCGATCAACGATCTGGCCGCCAATGCCGACCGCCTGCGCGAGGCCGTGACCGCCAATAAAGATGGCTCCGCCCCTATCAAGCTGCTGCTCAAGCGTGGAGATGCCTTCCGCACTGTCCAGTTCGACTATGCTGGCGGTCTGCGCTATCCGCGCCTTGAACGCATTGAAGGCACCCGCGACCGCCTGACGGAAATCCTCAGCCCGCGACGTCGCTAAGCCTGAACGCAAACGGCCCGGGATCATTTCCCGGGCCGTTTTCTTTTAATCGTTACCGTTTCAGACCTTCAGCAACCCCAGCAGAGCAACCGCCGCTTCGCGCGAAGACGCAGGGTTCTGGCCCGTCACCAGAGTGCCATCGGTCAGCACATAGGATGCCCAGTCGGCACCCTTGCTATAGCGCCCGCCCTTTTGCACCAGCATGTCCTCGACAAGGAACGGCACCACATCCGTCAGGCCGACTGCCTCTTCCTCGCTATTGGTAAAGCCCGTAACGGACTTGCCCTTCACCAGCGCATCACCGGTCGCGCTCTTAACGTCTTTGAGCACTCCCGGCGCATGGCAAACAAAGCCGGTCGGCTTACCCGCTGCGGCAAAGGCTTCAATCAGCTTGATCGAATGGCTGTCATTGGCGAGGTCCCATAGCGGACCATGGCCGCCGGGATAGAATACGGCGTCGAAATCCTCCGCCTTCACATCCGACAGCTTGTGCGTGGTTGCCAGTTGCGCCTTGGCCGCTTCGTCGGCCTTAAAACGACGTGTGTCGTCGCTCTGGGCATCCTCGGCATCGCTCTTGGGATCAAGCGGCGGCTGACCGCCCCGCGGCGAGGCCAGCGTGATCTGCGCCCCCGCATCCTTCAACGCAAAATAGGGCGCGGCAAGCTCTTCCAGCCAGAAGCCGGTCTTTTGACCCGTATCGCCAAGCTTGTCGTGCGAGGTCAGCACCATAAGGATTTTCATGGGGGAGTTCCTTGTTGTTCCCCCTCCAGATGGATATCGGCACGCCCTGTTTCCATCCGTCCGCATTAAAAACATGCGCGGACAAAAGAAAACGGGCCGCAGTTTCCTGCGACCCGTTTCTGAAAGCAGTCTCTGGAGTACC
>NZ_JAVXCU010000104.1:0-6591 GCF_036659295.1 Brevundimonas sp.
TGAGGAACCGCTGGCACTGTGCGGGGACTATAACTGCATCCTGATGCCGGAAGATGCCGCCAAGCCGGAAGCCTGGGTCAATGATGCCCTGTTCCAGCCCGAAACCCGCGCGGCTATGAACGGCCTTAAATGGCTGGGCTTCAGCGACGCTCACGAACTGGGCAAGGAACCCAAGGGCACCTACACCTTCTGGGACTATCAGGCAGGGGCGTGGCAGCGGAACAATGGTATCCGCATCGATTACGCCCTACTCTCTGCACAAGCCGCCGACCGGTTCCGCGGGATTGAAACCCACCGCGACGCTCGCGATATGGAAAAGCCTAGCGACCACGTTCCTGTGGTCGTGGATCTTGATCTGGAGGGATAAGCCATGGAGGAGACGTTCAGGGCCATATTGCTGGTCGCCCTGATCGCCGCCTTTGCGACCACGACCTTCCTGTTTTTATCGTGGTGGATGGAATCCGAGCGGCGACTGCGCAGAGCTATGAAATCTGCCCTTTCAAGGGGGCCGGATATGCATGCCATCGCCCCTTCCGAAGGCAAGGCTGCCGGGCTTGATCTGGAGAACAAACAACTGGCCGTCCTGTGGGATCGCGGGGCGATCGGTCTGGTATTCGACTTCGAGGAAATCGAAGGCGCAGAGGTCATCGTCGATGGCCATGTGGTCGGACGTGTCCGCCGCCATCTGGGCCGCAAGGATCTGGAGGTTCTGGTCGAGGATGCCGAAAGCGTCATCCTGCGCCTGATGTTCCGTGACCCGCACTGCCCCGAGTTCGAAGTCAGTCTTTGGCGGGCCAACTGGTCCGCACCCTTACCCGATACCGCCCCCGCGGGGCAGATGGTGTCTGGCCCACGCCAGACAGGGTCAGCTAATGAAGGGCTACGTTTAGCCCGTCGCTGGTTGGCCCATATTCAAGCGGCGGCAACGGCATAACTGCCCTTCCCGCGCCATAACGCGCCACTAGAAATAGTGGCAACACTTCAACGACTATTATCAATGGAGCCCAAAGTGGCCCGATTGTTCGACTCTTACATCATCGCCAAATGGACCGCCGCCGAAGGTAAAAAGCTCGGCGACCAGACCCTGTGGATCGGCGTAGCCAAGCGCGATGTGCGCTTCCGTCTCTATACCGAGACCCACAATGTCGCCACGCGCGCAGAGGGCGAGGCCCTGCTGGAAACCCTGCTGACCGAACACCGCAAGCGCGGCGACCGCGTGATGCTGGGCCTTGATTTCGATTTCGGCTTCCCTGCCGGTACCTCGGCCCTGCTCAAGCTGGAAGGTCGCCCGTGGGAAGCTATGGGCAAGTTCCTGTCGGCCAATATTGTCGACAAGGCTGACAATACCAATAACCGCTATCAGGTCGCCGCCAAGATGAACCGCCTGATGACGGACCAGCCGTGGCCGTTCTGGGGCGCGCCTGCCTCGCAGGCCCAGCGCTGGTTGACCTCGACCAAGCCGCCCGAGGGTGTGGCCGACGATATTCCCGAATTCCGTCTGACCGAAGAAGCCGGCCTCAAGAAAAAGCTGCCCGCCAAGAGCGTGTGGCAGATGCACGGTGCCGGTGCCATCGGTGGCCTGACACTGGTGGGCGTGCCCATGCTGCGCCGCCTGATGGACAAGCTGGGCACCTCGGCGGCGATCTGGCCGTTCGGTACCGGCTGGCGCGAACTGGGCGAGGATGACCTTGCCCCGCTATCGACCCTGGTGGTCGAGGTCCTGCCTGCCATGTTCAAGGCGACCCGTCTGGAAAACGCTGACGGCGTAAAGGAATACAAGACCCAGTCCGAAGTCCGCACCGCCGCCGAAGCCTTTGCCGTGATGGACGACGAGGGCAAGCTTCAAAAAGCCTTTGCCCCTCCGGCCAAGGCCTCGGCCAAGACCATCGACAAGGTCGAAAACGAAGAAGGCTGGATCCTCGGGATCAGCTAATAAAAAAGGGGGCCGGTTGGCCCCCTTTTCCATATCTGCATGCAACAGGCTTATTCGGCCCAGTAGGGCGAACGCTTGTCGAGGAAGGCCTTCACGCCCTCCTGCCCTTCCTTGGACACACGCGCCCGCGCAATACGTTTGGCGGTGTCTTCCAGAAGGCGGCTGTCGATGTCCTGACCCACGACGTCATTCACCAGACGCTTGGCATCGCCCATCGCACCCGGCGCATTGGCGCTGAGGCTGTCGACCATCATCGAGATGAACTCGTCCATGTGTTCGGACGGCACGACCATGTCGATCAGACCGGCATGGGCGGCATAGTCGGCGTCAAAGATATTGGCTGTCAGGAACAACTGGCGGGCGCGACGCGCACCGATAGCCTCGATGACGTAAGGCGCGATGGTTGCCGGAATAAGACCCAGCTTCACTTCCGAGAAAGCAAAGCGGGCATCTTCCACGGCCACAGCCATGTCGCAGGCGGCCACAAGGCCAGCACCGCCGCCCATGGCTGCACCCTCGACCAGCGCCACCGTCAGGGCTGGAACCTCGTGCAGCGCCTTGAGCATCTTGGCCAGACCCATGGCGTCTTCACGGTTCTCGCTTTCGGTCCAGCCCGCTGCATCGCGCATCCAGCCCAGATCTGCACCCGCACAGAAGGTACCGCCCGCGCCACGGATAAAGACCACGCGCACATGGTCGGCCCCGTGCAGGGTCTCGAAGGCCTCATAGAGGCCCGCAATCACCTCGGGATTGAAGGCGTTCTTCTTGTGCGGGCGGTTGATGGTGATGAACACCACACCCGACGGCAGGCTTTCGATCAGCACCAGATCGGTATCGGCATCCGGCGCGGCTTCGGCCACCAGAGGGTGAACCATGCGATTGATCTCGGCGGCCTCGGCATCGGTGATGTCGAAGGCGTTCAGATCTTCTTCGCTGGGAAGATCGTTAGACGGATCGTGGGGGTCTGACATGAATCAAGTCCGTTAAATCTGGATTTGCCCCATTAGACAGGATCGCAGCGCAGGGCGCGAATGGTTTTACCACCCGTTTCCATACGCAGGTTGATGCCCGCCACCGGCGACAGGCGCCATGTCTGGGCCAGAACCTCGGTGCCGTCCGAAGACTCGTTTTCCATCACCACCCGCACCGTCAGATCATCAATGATCTCGATGGCCTGAAGCGTGGAGGTGTCCTCATAGCCTTTGACCTCGTTTGCGGTGATCATGAAACGCGTACCGCTCTCGCCAGCCCCGCAGCCGTTCTCGTTATAATCCCAGTTGCCACGAAAGGCCGCCGGGAACGCCGCAACTGCGGGTCCGCCCGCCGCCGCCTCTTCGGCAGCCGAAACCGGAGCCGAAGCCTCTTGGCCGGATGTCGCCACGGCGGCCACGTCGGCACCATGGCTCTGGGCCAGTTCCGGTGCTTGTGCCGCGCTCGCATCGGGGTCGCCCTGACCACAGGCCGATACCAGCCCTGCGGCCATGATGACGGCCACAGACCGCAACAGATCGATTTTCATAAATCATCCCACAACAATGTTCGCTTCAGATAAAAGGTCTAGGCTGACTTCGGGTTGCCGAAAACCCGCGAATTAGAAAAGGTTTTTACGCCTGTGACGTCAACCGGATCACATTTCGAAGCCGCCACGACACCGGATACGCTGGACGTCACACTGGCGCGCATTCTGGCTGACAATCTTGATCCAAGGGCCAGTTGGTTTGCTCTGACCGAAGGCGACCGCCTGTTCTCCGAAGGCGATCCGGCCGATACCTTCTATGTGCTGCAATCAGGTCGTCTGGGTGTTTTTACGCCGCGTGAAGGCCAGCCGCCCGAATTTATCGGCGTCGTCCACCCCGGCACCCCTGTCGGTGAAATGGCTATGCTGGCCGACACCACCCACACCTCCAATGTCGTGGCCCTGCGTGACAGTGAAATCATCGCCCTGCCCCGCGAGGCCTTCTTCGAGATTATCCGCCACTACCCCGATCTGATGGCCGATGTGGCACGGGTTATGATCCGCCGCGCCCGCCAGAAAGGGGCCAATGATGCCCCCACAGTTTTCGGCTTTGTATCGGCCCGCAACCAGCCGATCCGCTCGTTCGTCGAAGCCGTTCACACGGCTGTAGAGGCACAGGGCTATCGCGCCCTCATCATCGACCGCGATGCCATGACCCGCGCCGTGGACTGGTTTGCCCGCGTCGAGGACAGTCACGATTTCGTACTTTATGTCGCCGAGGCCGGTGATCCCTTATGGGCCAATCTGTGCGCCCGTCAGGTGGACCGTCTTTTCATTGTCGGCGATCCCGACAACAGCCCGCCGCCCGATCCCGCGCGTCGCAATGGCGACAGCGAACTGGTCCATCAACTAACCGACCTGATCCTTCTGTCGGAACAGCCGCTTTCCGTCCGCTCAACCTGCCAGCCATGGCTCAGAGAGATGAAACCCGGCCGCTGGTTCCACTGTGTCGAGAACGAGCCCGCCGACGCCGAACGTATTGGCCGCGTTCTGACAGGGGCGTCTGTCGGTCTGGTCCTGTCAGGCGGTGGCGCACGGGCCTATGCCCATATCGGCGTCCTCAGAACACTCAAAGCGGCCAATATTCCTGTCGATTTCATCGGTGGCTCGTCCATGGGCGCACTGATCGGTGCCGGTCCTGCCCTCGGCTGGACACAGGAACAGGTCGAGAAACACATCAAGGACGTTTTCGTCCATAGCGACCCTCTGTCCGATATCGCCCTGCCGCTGATTGCTCTAACGCGGGCAGGCAAGCTGTCGCGGCTTTTGAACACGACCTTTGGTGATGATAGCATCGAGGACATGGCCCTGCCCTTTTTTGCCGTCTCGGCCAATCTGACGACCGGACAGGTGGAAGTGCACCGCGAGGGGCTTCTAAGGCATGCCCTGAGGGCGACAGTGGCCATTCCCGGCCTCATCCCGCCCTTTGTTCATAATGGACAGGTGCTGGTGGACGGGGCGGTGCTGAGGAACTTCCCCAGCGATATCATGCGCCGCTATAATCGCGGTCCTATGATCGGCAGCGATGTTTCGCAAACACGCGGGGTCAATGCCGAGCAGTTGGAAAACCCGCCCTCGTGGTGGCGCTGGATCATGTCCGGCGCTTGGAAACAGGGGCCGCCGATCGTCTCCATCCTGATGCGCTCCGCCACCTTGTCCACCAGTGCCGAACTGGCCGAGGCGCGGGCCGAAACCGATGTCCTGATCCTACCCCGGCCCGAAGGCGTCGATATCCGCGAATGGAAAGCCTTCGAGGCGGGTGTGCTGTCCGGCCAGAGAGCCGCAGAGACGGCTCTGGCAGATCTGGACAGGCCGATAGCCGATCTGCGCCGGCCCGTGCCCAAACCGTTTACACCTGCGGCAGAAGCTCCAACGGGTGTCGCAGCCCCGACGCCGATCCGTTCGGCACTGGCGCGCCTGTTGCCACAGCGCAAACCCCAACAGGCTTTGGAAGAATAGGCTCAAACGCAAAAGGACCGGATGTGGCAAGCCAGCATCCGGTCCCTTGATCGCATCACCGCCCTGAAGCGGTGGAATGGTACAGCCTCTCAGGTTTGAACTGAGGACCTCCGGCTCCACAAACCGGCGCTCTAACCAACTGAGCTAAGGCTGCACATCGCTGCAAGGCGGTTTCTCTAGCGAGCCCCAGCGTTTGATTCAAGAGAACTTTTCATCAAACGCATCTATTTCTTTGTTATCGCTGCAATTCAGTAGCCGCGCTCGGCAATATAGGCCTCCAGAGCCGCAATACGGGTCTGGTCCGACGGGTGGGTCGACGCAAACTCCGGCTGCCCTGCCCGATTCTGTGCTGCAGCCATCAATTGCCACAGCGCGATAGATTCGCTGGCCCGATAGCCTGCGCGCACCATGTAGTCTACGCCAAGGCGATCCGCTTCCAGTTCGTGCTTGCGCGAAAAGGGCAACAGGATGCCCAGTTGCGCACCAATACCACCCAAACCACCTACAGCCTGCGCATAGTCCCCTGCCCCGCTCTGTATGGCTCCTAGAGCCAACTGGGTCAGGCTGCTGGTGCTGCTGCGCTCTGCGGCGTGACGGCCGACCACGTGGGCGATCTCGTGGCCAATAACGGTTGCCAGCTGGTCGTCATTGCGCACCAGACGAAGCAGGCCTGTCGTGACGCCCATATGTCCCGATGGCAGCACGAAGGCATTTGGCGTCGCATCATCGAACACTGCATAGGTCCAGTTGCGATTCTGTAAACCCGCCGCCTGCACCAACCGGTCGCCGACACGGCGCACGCGCTCGTTCATGGCGCGGTCATTGGAAACCTTCTGGGTCTGCAGCGCCTGATTCCATGCGGACTGCGACGCCTGAATAAGCGCGCTGTCATCCATGATCACCAGCTGGTTACGCCCCAGAGTGTCGTTATAGGCGCAACCGGCCAACACAACGGCACCCGCAAGTGCAGACAGAGCGATCCGCTTACGGTGCGGACGGACAGGTATCGGGCGCGGTATCGAAACATGCGTCATCAGAGAAGCTCCTGCACAGGCTGTTCAGCCAGATCATATTCCAACGCCCCGAACCCTCCTCGGTGCCCGCTCCGCATTTGCCACAAACAAAAAGCGCCCCGGGCGAACCCGGAGCGCTCTAACTTTTTGGGTCTCGTTCGATCCCGGCT
>NZ_JAVXCU010000105.1:0-6587 GCF_036659295.1 Brevundimonas sp.
GACCACAATAACGATCGCCCAGTGCCAGAAACTCATAGCGCCCATCGGAAACCTCCTCGGTGGGCCGCGACTCTCGCGCGCCCGAACACAGATTGTTATCGCCCATATAGGCGGAGTGATGGCCCTGAGGAAAGGGACACTGTAGTCATCGGTCAATGAGTCTCATTGATCACGTTATCATCCACACCGATGGAGCCTGCAAAGGCAATCCCGGCCCGGGCGGCTGGGGCGCTATTTTGCAATCCCGCGGCCATGAAAAAGAGCTGTGGGGCGGTGAGTTGGATACCACCAATAATCGCATGGAAATGCTGGCCGCCATATCGGCACTGGAGGCGCTCAAACGCCCGTGCCGCGTGGATCTGCACACCGACAGCAAATATGTCATGCAGGGCGTGACCGAGTGGATGAAGGGCTGGAAAGCGCGCGGTTGGAAAACCGCCGACAAGAAGCCCGTCAAGAACGAAGACCTGTGGCGCAGGCTGGACGAGGCCCGTAACCGCCACGACGTCAAATGGCACTGGGTCAAAGGCCATGCGGGGCATGTGCTGAACGAACGTGCCGATTCGCTGGCCAACCGTGGCGTACAAGAAACCCGCGCTCGCTGATTGCGGCGCGGGTTCCAGTCGCTCAAACCTGAAAAGCAGATCTACTGCAGGCGCACCCGCAATAGTCCGGCCATAACCTGTTCGACGATCACATTTTCACCGACCAGCGGGTTGCTGTCGCTGGTTTCGGCGGCCCATTCAGCCCCCGAAATGAACACGCGCCCTACCCCGTTATTAAAAGGCTCGACCACGCGTGCAGTCTGACCGACCAGACGCAGGTTCACATCATTGATGTCTGGTGCGTCGGCCAGATTAACTCGCTTGACCAGACGCTTGGATGCCAGCGTCAAAGCAACAGTCAAAGCCGCAAAAACTGCGCCTTCAATCTTCAGGCCCAGTTCGGGGGCCAGTGCAGCAAGCAGGGCCGTAGCCCCCGCTGCCACCGCCGGCCACAGCAGCCATTCGGTGGAGAACATCGCTTCGATCCCCAATAGGATCACCCCGATGCCCAGCCACAACCAGAACGGCTGGATCGCATAAAGTCCGGCAAGCCATTCCATAGAGATCACTCCGTTGGCGGAACGCCCGTCGCACGCGGCGGCGCAGCGCGACGCGCAGGAGCAGACTGTTGTTGGGCCGCAGGACGAGGCGCATCATGCGGCTGGCGAGCCATGTTGACCAGTTCGCCAACACCGGCAATCGTGCCCACCAGAGCCGTCATTTCAGTCGGGACAATAACGGTTTTCTGCTGCGGGCTGCGGGCCAGTTCAGCAAAGGCTTCGACGTATTTCTGAGCCACGAAGTAGTTGATAGCGCTTACATTGCCGTCTGCAATTGCGTCCGACACCATGGTCGTAGCGCGCGCTTCGGCCTCGGCTTCACGTTCGCGGGCCTCCGCGTCACGGAATGCAGCTTCCTTACGGCCTTCCGACTGAAGGATGGCCGATTGCTTGGCGCCTTCTGCACGGGCGATCGCGGCTTGCTTCTCGCCGTCAGCCTCGGTGATGACCGCGCGACGCTCGCGCTCGGCCTTCATCTGACGGGCCATCGCATTGGTGATGTCGACCGGCGGCGTCAGGTCTTTAATCTCGATGCGCGCAACCTTCACGCCCCAGGGCGCAGTGGCCGAGTCGATGACGTGCAGCAAACGGGTATTGATGCTGTCACGCTGGCTCAGCACCTCGTCCAGTTCCATCGAGCCAACCACGGTACGCAGATTGGTCATGCAAAGCTGGGAGATGGCGTAGGTCAGGTTATCAACGCGATAGGCCGCAGCAGCCGCATCAATCACCTGAATGAAAACGATGCCGTCCACCTTCACCATGGCATTATCCTTGGTGATGACTTCCTGTGTCGGTACGTCCAGCACCTGTTCCATCATGTTCATGCGGCGGCCAACGCGCTCGATAAACGGGGTCAGGATATGGATGCCGGGGTTCAGCGTCTTGGTGTAGCGGCCGAAGCGTTCGACAGTGAACTCACGACCTTGCGGCACGATTTTCACAACACTGAACAGTAGGATCAGTGCAAACGCCACAAAGGGGATCACAAAAAATAGGCCCATCGTTTCCTCCGATTGAACCTGTTTACCCTATCAGGGCTTTTGTCGTTTTGGCCAGATTTTTGCCACAAGTGAACGGATTGTCATGTTGTCGCAGAGCTTTGTCGGGCGGCCATATGTGCAGCCCTGATGATGCGGCGGGTTTCTTCCCAGTTCACCATGGATAGCGCCTGTTCCAGCGGTACAAATTGGGCTTCGGCAGCGTCATCGCCCGCCACGGCTTCTCCGGACACCCAACGCGCCCAGTAATCGATCAGCACATAGTGGCGGTTCGCTTCGGGGAAAATGCCGTCCACCACATCGATCAGTCCGCCAAGCTCGGCTTTGACACCTGTTTCCTCGATCAGTTCGCGAATCGCCGCATCAACCAGTCGCTCGCCCGGCTCGACATGCCCCCCCGGCAGGCTCCACTCCCCCATCTTGGGCGGTTTGCCGCGCCGGATCAGCAGCACTTCATCTCCCTTTATGCAGACAACACCGACAGCGGGGACTGGAGTCATGATTATTTCGCCAAAAGACTGTTCGAGAGCACAGGTTTGCCCTTTCACCACAGCGCTGCTTTTGTCAAAAGGGCAAACATGACCCTCCCGACGCCCCTCGCCCTCGCCGAGCTGAAAGCGGCTCTTCCGGATGCCTTCACCGAGGACGCCGACGATATGGCTCCTTGGCTGACCGAATGGCGTGGACGCTGGACGGGTCATACGCCCCTGCTCTTGCAACCACGCACCAAGGCCGAAGCGCAAAAGGCCGTCGAGATTTGCGCCCGTCACGGCGTCGCCATCGTCACGCAAGGCGGCGGCACGGGCTTGGTGGGCGGCCAGATTCCATTTGGCGAGATTCTGCTGTCCACGCGCAAACTTCGCGACGTGCGCGACGTCACGCCTCTAGACGACGCCATGACCGTCGAGGCCGGTGTTACGTTGCTGGAAGCGCAGGAAATCGCCAAGGCCAATAACCGCTTCTTCCCGTTGTCACTGGCTGCCGAAGGTTCGGCCACGATCGGTGGCGTGATATCCACCAATGCGGGCGGCACGCAGGTCCTGCGTTACGGCATGATGCGTGATCTGGTGCTGGGCATCGAAGCGGTCATGCCGGACGGCCAGGTCTTCAACGGCCTGAAACGGCTTCGCAAGGACAATACCGGCTATGATTTAAAGCAACTTCTAATCGGGGCCGAAGGGACGCTGGGCGTTATTACGGCTGCGACCTTGAAGCTGTATCCGATCATGCGTTCGCGCTGTGTGGCCTTTGTCGGTCTGGAAAGTGCTGCCGCCTCTATCGAGCTGCTGGCCCGCGCCAAGGATGAAACCGGCGGTGGCGTCGAAGCCTTCGAGATGATGAAGCGCCTCGGCATGGAACTGGTACTCAAAAACATTCCAGATACGCGCGAACCGCTGGAAACCACACCGCCTTGGTATGTGCTGATCGAAATCACCAGCGGTACTGTCGGCGGCGCAGAAGCCCAGATGGAGCGCCTGCTGGAAGTGGCCTTCGAAGAAGGTCTGATCAGCGACGCCTCTATCGCCCAGAGCGATGCACAGCGTGCGCAGTTCTGGCGTTTGCGCGAAGAACATTCCGCAGGTCTGAAACCCGAAGGCGGCGGATGGAAACACGATGTCTCCGTCCCCATCAGCCGCATCGCCGACTTTATCGACGAAGCCACCACCGCCGTCGAAGCCTTCCATCCGGGATGCCGCGTTTCTTGCTTTGGCCATGTCGGCGACGGCAATCTGCACTACGACATCATACCCGGTGTGGGCGAAGACATCCCTGCCTTCATCGCCCGCTGGAAAGAAGGGTCGCAGATCGTACACGACGTGGTGGCCAAATATAACGGTTCGATCTCTGCGGAACACGGCCTTGGCCGTCTGAAGACCGAAGAGGTCAAACGCTATAAGTCGCCTCTGGAAATCCAGACCATGGCGGCAATCCGCAAGGCGATTGATCCGCAACGCATCATGAATCCTGCCGTCCTGTTCTGACCGCTATCGGGCCGCATCAAGCGGAAAACTTGTCGCATCAAGGTTTAAACTGACACGGTTTGCCCCTATGTGAGCCGCGACTAGGGAGCGTGCCTTGCTGATTGTTATTTCTCCAGCCAAGAAATTGGACTTCACAGCTGCGTCCGGCGACCTGCCGATGACGCCGCGTCGTTGTGCGCCGGAAACGGCGGAACTGTCGAAGGTGACGCACAAGCTGACCCGCGCCGATCTGCGACGCCTGATGTCCATTTCCGATGCTCTGGCAGATCTCAACTACGAACGTTTCCAGTCATTCGAGAATGACAAAACCGAAGGCGCCGTTCAGGCGGCATTCGCCTTTGCCGGTGATGTCTATGAAGGTCTGAAAGCTCGCGAAATGTCGGCCGACGATCTGATTTGGGCGCAGGATCATCTGCGTATCCTGTCGGGCTTTTATGGCCTGTTGCGTCCGCTGGATGGAATGCACCCCTATCGGCTTGAAATGGGTACGCGCCTGAAAACGCCGCGCGGCAATACGCTGTACGATTTCTGGGGCGAGCGCATTTCGCTTCGACTGAACGAGGATGCGCAGGGTCACCCTGAGCAGACCCTGATCAATCTGGCTTCGCAGGAATATTTCGGCGCTGTCGATGCCAAGGCTCTGAAGCTCAAAATCATTACGCCCCATTTCAAGGAACGTAAGGATGGTGTGGCGCGTATCATCTCGTTCCATGCGAAAAAAGCGCGTGGTGCCATGGCACGTTTCATCATCGAAAATCGCTTGGAAGATGCTGAATCTTTGAAAAAATTCGACCGTGATGGTTACCGTTTCGAGGCTGCTTCCTCGACGGATACGGACTGGATATTCATCAGAGAAGGAAATACCTGATGCGTTAATGGCAGACAGGCGCTAGTTTCCAACAAAATCAGAACAGGTTGGAAGCGCGCCCATGTTTGCCATGAACGATCTTAAGGGTCAGGTTGCCGTCATTACCGGCTCGACCTCGGGTATCGGTCTTGCCCTTGCCTCTGTGGCTGCCGAATGCGGTGCGGCGGTGGTGTTGAATGGTCTGGGTGACGCAAACACAATCGAACAAACCCGTTCGGACCTTGAAGCCCGTACCGGCGTGCGCGTGCTGTACCATGCTGCCGACATGACCAAACCGGATGAAATCGCCGACATGGTCACCTATGCCCACAAGGAATTGGGCCGTCTGGATATTCTCGTAAACAATGCGGGTATCCAACACGTCGAAGCCGTCGAGAAATTCCCCAACGATGCGTGGGAGCGGATTATCTCGATCAACCTGTCGTCTGCCTTCTATGCCACCAAGGCCGCTGTGCCGATCATGCAGGCTCAAGGTCGCGGCCGTATCATCAATGTCGCCTCGGCCCACGGTCTGGTCGCCAGTCCGTTCAAATCGGCCTATGTCGCCGCCAAGCACGGTGTGATCGGCTTTACAAAGACTGTTGCGTTGGAACTGGCCCAGCAGGGCATAACCTGCAATGCCATCTGCCCCGGCTTTGTGCATACCCCCATCGTGGACAAGCAGATCGACGATCAAGCGCGTACCCGCAATATGAGCCGCGAGGACGTAATGAAGAACGTCATCCTCGGCTCGCAGCCCACCAAACAGTTCGTCACCACCGATCAACTGGCCGGTATTTTCCTTTATCTGGTGTCGGATCTTGGCGCTTCGGCGAACGGCAGTTCTTATTCTGTCGACGGCGGCTGGACAGCCCAATAGTCTGAAGGCCTCTCAACGGAGGCCTCCCTTATGCCTGCCAAACGTAAACCCGTTTGCCTTGCCCTTCAGGGCGGTGGTTCTCACGGTGCCTTTCAGTGGGGTGTCCTTGACCGCTTGCTCGAAGACGACCGCATAGAGGTCAAGGCCGTCACCGCCGCCTCTGCGGGGGCCATGAATGCCGCCGCACTGGTTACGGGTCTGGAACGCAACGGGGCCACTGGCGCGCGTGAAGCGCTGGATTTCCTGTGGCAGCAGGTCAACCAGTCCGGCGGTCGCAATGTGTTCGGACAATCGGGCGCATGGCTCAAAAGCCTGACACCCCAATGGATGACCGAAAATCCCCTCTGGCAAGCCAGCCAGACCTTGGCCATGTCAATGAGCCCCTACAGCTTCAATCCGCTCAATCTGAACCCTCTCAAAAGGGTCATTGAGGCGGCTGTCGATTTAGAAGCGATAAAAGCATCGAAAATCCGCATCCATATTTCCGCCACCGCCGTCCGCGCCGGGCAATCACGCATCTTTGGCAATGACGAAATGACCGCCGATGTCTTGCTGGCCAGCGCATGCTTGCCGCATCTGTTTCAGGCGGTTGAAATTGATGGCGAGCCTTACTGGGATGGAGGCTATCTGGCCAATCCGGCCCTTTGGCCATTATTCGCCAAGGATGTGCCCGACGATATTATCCTGCTGCCGCTCAATCCCGTATTTCGCGCTGACACGCCCAAACACTCCGCTGACATCATGGATCGCCTGAACGAGATATTGTTCAACG
>NZ_JAVXCU010000106.1:0-6522 GCF_036659295.1 Brevundimonas sp.
CGCAGATAGCCGTCTTCGTCGAAGCAGCCGATGTCGCCGGTATGCAGCCAGCCCTCGTCATCAATGGCATCCTTGGTGGCCGCTTCGTCCTCGAAATAGCCGGTCATGACATTGAAGCCGCGCACCCAGATTTCGCCCTGTCGCCCCGTCGGCACGGTCTTGCCCAACCGGTCCACGCATTTGGTTTCGACCCCCGGGATCGGCTTGCCGCAGGTCTGCGAGATGCGCTCAACGCCATCGTCCAGCTGGGTCATGGTGACCATGCCCGAGCTTTCGGTCAGGCCATAGGCGGTCAGCACATTGCGGATGCCCAGTTCGTCCTGCATGCGCATGACCAGAGACGGTGCCACAGAAGCTGCGCCTGTAACTGCCACGCGTAAAGAGGACAGCTTGCGTCCTGTCTCGGCCGAGGTGGCCAGCAATTGCTGGAAGATGGTCGGCGGGCCAGGCAGAACAGTGATGGCCTCGGATGCGATCAAGTCGAACACCTGTGCCGGATCGAATGTCGCCACCGGATAGGCCGTTGCCCCCTTGAGCAGACAGGCCAGCCAGCCCGCCTTGTAGCCGAAGGTATGGAAGAACGGATTGACGATCAGATAGCGATCGCCCGCCTGAAGTCCCGCACAATCGGCCCATGCGGCAAAGGCCTGCACGCTCTGGGCATGGCGGCTGACCACACCCTTGGGGTGGCCGGTCGTACCGGAAGTGAACAGGATGTCGGACGCATCATCGCCCGACACCGCCGTCATGACGGCACGGGCGCGGTCCAGATCCTGACCGCCTGCAACAAAGCCGGCCCATTCGCCATCCAGCGTCAGGATGCGTTCCAGATGCGGCAGGTCCAGCCCTGCAAGCAGCGTCCGGTAGTCCTGATCCAGAAAATCGCCCACCGTCAGCAGGAAACGGGCGCGGGTCTTGTCGAGGATATATTGCGCCTCGAGACCCTTGAGGCGGGTATTCATGGTCACGACCACCCCGCCGGCCGACTGGACAGCCAAACATGAGACGATCCATTCGGCACTGTTGGGGGCCCAGATCGCCACGCGGTCACCATGGGCCAGTCCCGCCTCGATAAAGGCGGCGGCACCTCGAACAACCCGTTTTTCCAGCTGGGCAAAGCTCAGCGTGTCGTCGCCCACAATCGCAGGCGCATCCGCATGTTCAAGGGCGGCAGCAATAACCGCTTGTGGCAAGGTCCGGATCGTCATGGTTACTTCTTCTCGTTCCACTCGCCCATTTCGATCATGGCATTGCGATACGGCTTGCGAGCCAGCACGAACATCAGCGCGACCAGTGGGCCGACAATGGCCGGCAGGATGGCCAGCGAGTAACGCAGGGCACCGTCATCGTGGAAGATGAACTGCGTCATGGCAGCAATAACGCTCGAGCCCAGAGCCATGCCCAAAGTGGTCACGCACATCAGCATCAAGGCTGTCATCTGACCACGCAGTCGGCTGGGCGTGATGTCCTGAAGCGAGGCTAGCGCCACACTATTGGTGCCTTGACCAATAAAGGTGGCAATCCCCATCAGGACCAGCGCACCGGTCGCCGTCGGCATCAACGGGCCGATGACCAGAGGCGCAACCTTGACCAAGGTGACCCATGTCATGATGTGCAGATTGGCACCCGGATGGCCACGTCGCATGAAGAAGCCAGAGAACCATCCGCCGGTCAGATTACCCAGACCGCCACAGACAATCATCAGTATGCCGAAGGAATAGCCAGCCTCGGTCGCCGTCATGCCATAGGTGCGGATCAGGAAGGTCGGGTACCAAATGGCGGTACCAATCGCCAGCATACCCAGCAGCGACACCGAACCGATCAGCGCCGAATAAACCTTCCAGCGTTGCACAAGGAATTCGACGGTCTGGCGCAAGGTCAGACGCTCGACACCGATCACGGCTGTCGGCGCGGCATGGCGCTTCGGCTCACGGATCATTGCCACAAACAGGGCCAGGATCAGACCCGGCAGACCGACAATAAAGAAGGTCATCTGCCACGGCTGGACCAGACCAATCACCGGCAAGATAGCCGGTCCATATTCCTTGGCCGCCTTCAGCACATAGGCCCCGATCACCAGCGCCAAGCCACCGCCGACAGGATAGCCAAGGGCAAAAACGCTGATGGCAAAGGCACGGCGCTTGGGCTCGAAATAGTCGCTGATCAGCGAATAGGCCGTCGGTCCCAGTGTGGATTCACCAATGCCCACGCCCACACGCGCCAAAAACAGATGGCCAAAGGTGCGTGACAGGCCACTGGCCGCCGTGGCGAGACACCACAGGACGATCCCGCCCGCCAGAAGCTTGCTGCGGTTACGGCCATTATCGACAATGCGACCAATAGGCACCGCCGCAACCGCCACCAGAACCACGGTGGCAAAACCCTGCAGCAGGCTGATCTGGAAATCGTCCAGCTTCATGTCCTGCCGGATGTCCGCCACCATCAGCGTCATCACGCGGGCATCAATCGCCGAGATTGTGTAGCAGGCAAACAAAAGTATCACGACCGCCCATGCATAGAACACGGATGGCTGTTTTTCAGCCTTGGCTTCGGCCCGTTCTACAGACGGAAGTTCGGCAACTTGCGTATCATCAAGGACAGTCATCAATGACCTTTCACAAGGACGGTTTCAGAGACAGAAATAATTTTCTGACCAACTATTATTCAGGGGCGACACGGGGATAAGGTCACAGCGACGGCGGCTTTGTTTCCGCTGGCGAACATTCAGATCAGCGTTCGATCTGTCCTAGATTGGCGTGTAAAATCGCGCCGTTAAGAGCCGGATTACCGGCACAAAACACGGCCAGACGCGCGATTTCCTCGGGTGCGACCAAACGCCCGGCCGCCACCATGGCCGTGATCGTGTCCACGGCATCCCCCACATGGGCCCGCAGCATTTCGGTGTCGGTAAACCCCGGACAGATGCAGGCCGTATGAATGTCCCGCCCCGCCATATCCTGACAGGTGGCCCGCATCAGACCGATCATGCCGTGCTTGCTGGCCACATAGGACGCCGCCCCCGCGACCGCCTTTTCTGCCAGTGTCGAGCCGATATAGAGGATGGACGAGCCCGCCCCCATCACCGGCACCAAGGCGCAGTTCAGCGCCTGCGGTGCCGCCAGATTGGCCGTCAGAACCTGTAGAAAATCGGCACCCGTCAGGTCGGCCACCGTATCGTGGCGATGCAGGGCCGCATTATGGACCAGCACCACCTGATCCCACGCTCCGCCCCGCGCAGCCACTTCACGCCCCGCCGCCTCGACAGACGCCAGATCGGTAATATCGGTAGCGATATGGCCTATGTCCGCATCCACCGGAGCCGAGCGCGACAGACTGATAGCCTCATAGCCCGCCGCTACAAACTGGCGCGCCGTTGCCAATCCGATGCCGCGACTGCCCCCCGTCAGAACCGCAGCGCGTCTCATGCGCCAATGCTCTTCCAGCGGCACTGCGCCGCCTGACCGGGACCGGACGATACCTCCAGAGCGATCTCGGACACGCCCCAGCGTGCAGACCATGCCTCCATGTCCACCAAACGGCCCAGCAGATAGATAGCCAGTTCTTCAACCGTGGTGTTCCGGATCGGCAGCAGCCGCACATCGTCGGCAGGTAGACGAAACTCGTCCTCGCCATAGCGGATCACCACACTGCGTCCCGCATGGCTGATATCCAGAGCCTCGGCCCGTTCGGGGATCAGGACATATTCGTCCAGTTCCGCGCACAGGCTGCGCATGGCCCGCTTGATGATGTTGTAGTCGAACGCCATACCGTGACTGGTGACGCGCGTCGCAATCACTGCCGAGACCTTGAAATTATGGCCGTGCAGCCTCTCGCGCGCGCCATCGGCGAACAGCGTAAAATGTCCGGCGGAGAATTTGATATCCTCCTTGTCGATCCGGATCGAGCATTGCTGGACCGGAGCAGGCACCAGCTCAAGCTGGCGCCTCTCGGATCCCATCACCATTCCCATCAGAACGCTGCCTACTGTCGGTGTCGGATAAGGAGGGTTCGGGTTTATTCAGCCGCGACGCGCGCAGCCGGACCACTTTCGAAGTCATAGAACTGCGCGAAATATTCACGGAAGCGCAGGACCGGACCGTCACCGTCGCAGAGCAGCGGACGCACGCGGTGGATCTTGGTGTGCCAGATGGGAATATCGCCCTCGACACCCGACTGGCCGATAATACCGGCGATGGAGCGGCTGATCATTTCCAGCTCGGGCGCACCATCGGCGAATTTCGGATGACGGAACTCAAAGCGCAGCTCCACCTTGTCATGCTCGACCGGCGTGGCAATCACTTGCAGCAGCAGATCGGCCATGCCCTTGAAGCGGGTGGATTTCTGGCCCGCACCGGTTTGCAGCGTGCGTACCTCGGTATTCAGGGTACGAACCGTGCCATCAGGCATGTCCATCGTGCGCTGTCCTGCGGCCAGACTGCGACGGATATGCCCCTCATAATGGCTCTCGCCTTCGGGGACGGCATCCATCTTGTGCACATATTTGAAGTGGGCGAGGTCCACGCCGTTCTCGGCGATTTCCTGCGGGTTGCTGTCGAACACCCACTCATAGCGGATAGGATCGGCCCAATCCGGCGACGAGATTTCTTCCAGCACCTCGACCTCGAACATCGGGGCAAGGTTCTGCGGATGGTACCAGGCCCAGACCACGCCGTTGGTCTCGGTGATCGGATAGGTTTTCAGGCATCCCGGCTTGCGGGCTGCGGGCGGGATGATCTTGGCATAGGGGATGTCCTTGCACGCCCCCGTCAGATCAAACGCCCACGAATGGAACGGGCAGCGGATGGTCTCGCCCTCTACCGTCCCGCCATGGCCCAGATGGGCGCCAAGGTGCGGACAATAGGCTTCGGCCAGACCCGCCGCGCCGCTTTCGGTGCGATACAGCACCAGATCCTCGCCGAAATAATGGACCGGACGAACCTCGCCGACGGCCAATTCATTCGAATAGGAGACAAAGAACCAACCGAACGGAATCGGCATGGGGAAGCGTTCAACCATGGATAATCCTCCCAAAAGCGCCGGTTGGTCCGACGTCTAAAGTTCAATATTTATGGTGCCCTCTGTCGCTGTGCGCAGAAGACTGAGCCAATACGTTATCAAGATCGCATGGCGCGATAAGGCGTCAGGATTGGATGGAGCGTTCGCTCGCAGAGACAATCGCGCAGCGTCCAGCCGTCGACATCAGTCCTCAACCACGGCATCCATCTTCGCCGCGCCCGACAGGAAGATGTCCAATTCGGTCAGCGAGGTCTGCATCCACGGCCTTAGCTGGGTGCGAGCAAAACGCTTGGACAGGAAGTCGAGCAACAGGCGAAGGTTGGCCGGAACCGGCGTGCCCGGTGCGAAAATCGCCCAGACCTCGCGGTCGTAATAGCTCCACTCGTCCTCGACAGACACCAGATTACCTGCCGCCAGTTCGCTACGGACAAAGGCAATCGGTAGCTGTGCCATACCCAGTCCACGCATGGCCGCAACCTTGAGCGCCGTACCCTTATTGCTTTTCCAGCGACCGTTTACGCGAACCTTTTCAGCACCTTCAGTCGAGTTAAACCACCAGTGGCTGTTCAGGTCGGAGACGCAAATATGGTTTTTAAGGTCAGCAATTCCTTTGGGCACGCCATGTTCGGCCAGATAGCTCGGCGATGCACACAGGCAGAAGGACAGGTATCCGATACGGGCCGCGCGCAGGCTGGAATCCGTCAAATCGCCATAGCGGATCGCAACATCGAAATCCTCGCCAATCAGATCCACCTCACGCGAACCGGCATGCACCTCCAGAGCCACACCTGGATACTGGCAGGCGAAATCGGCAATCACCGCCGAGATAAAGGTCACATCATAGGTATCGTTCAGCGATACCTTCAGCTTGCCCGTCGGGGTCTTCTGCATCTGGGCCGCTTCGTGGCTGGCCGCGGCCAAAGAGCGGCGCATATCGCGACATGATGCATAGAAACGCTCGCCGATGGCCGTCATCGACACCTGACGTGTCGTGCGTTTCAGCAACTGGACCCCAAGGCGCGTTTCCAGTTCGCTGACGCGCTTGCTGACAAACGATTTGGACGCGCCCAACTGATCGGCGGCGGCCGTGAAACTCCCCGTTTCAACAACCGATATATATTCCTCGATACCATCCCAGATCGAAATCAAAGCATCCCCCAACGCATTAATCGACTGTCACTCGCGCTAAGCTGCCCTAACGGAACATCAGCGCGCCCAACCTACATAATCATGGTGATCTGACAATTGTTCACGTGACGAAACTATCCGAAATCTTCAGTAGGCGTCCTATTTTCCTGTAAAGCGGGGCGCACGACGCTCCATAAAGGCCAATGGACCCTCGCGGGCATCCTCACTGGCCATCACCACGTCCTGACAGGCCTTCTCGATGGCAAAGGCGGCCTCCAGATCACGCCCGCTCCCGCCCAGAACCGCCTCCTTGGCCTTGGACAGCGCCAGAGGTGCCCCCTCGGCAATCCTCAACGCCATGTCCAGTGCAACCGGCAG
>NZ_JAVXCU010000107.1:0-6513 GCF_036659295.1 Brevundimonas sp.
CGGCCTGTTGCGCGGCAGACTGGGGACGGGCGCAGAGGCGGGCCGGACTAAGCTTGTGGGCGCTGCTGTGGTGATGCTGGAGGGCAGCTTGCCGCGTCTGGACATGGGCGGGGACGAGCGCGGGGTGGAGCGTCTGTGGCGGGTGGGGCCAAAGGGGCTGGCACCGGCAGGGGCGCGTTTTAGCGAGGTACGTTTTGTCTGGCAGCGCAGGGGTTCTATGCCGTGGCGGCCCGCCCATTTCAGACAGGTGGCGGGCGAGGATGGTCTTGGCTTGAGCTGGCAGGTCTGTGTGCGAACCGGAGGGGATGGCTGGGGCGAGGATGTGGTCGAACCTGATCCGAGGCGGTTCCGGTTGCGGGTTCTGGCGGGAGGCGAGACTGTGCGAGAGTGGCAGGTTCACGACACGCGGGCGCTGTATCAAAAAGCGCAGCAGGTGGTCGATTTTCCGCACGGCATGACACCGGAAGTGACGCTGGCTGTGGCCCAGTGGGGCGATGGATGGGGCTGGGGCGAGGAAGCGTTGTTACGCTTGAAATAGCGCGACCCCTTTCAAGGGGGGCTTGGATGCCCTAACTGACAGGGAGTTGTGATTTTGAATCCTGGAGCTGAACAAGCGTGGCTGGTGATCCCTATAAGGAACTTGGCGTTTCAAAAGGCGCGAGTGCTGACGAGATCAAGAAGGCTTTTCGCAAGCTGGCTAAGGAACTGCACCCCGATAAAAATCCGGGGGACAAGGCTTCCGAAGAGCGTTTCAAGCGCATAACTGCGGCCTTTGACCTGTTGGGCGATGCCGAGAAGCGCGCCAAATACGACCGTGGCGAGATCGATGCCGACGGACGCGAGCAGTATCGCGGCTATGGCGGCGGTAATGGCGGTGGCGGTCGTGCGGGCGGTTTCTCGGGCTTTGGCGGTTCGGGCCAGCGGGGCGGTTTCGAGGATATCGACCTTTCTGACCTGTTTGCCGGTTTCGGCGGCGGGGGCGGTGCCAATCGCGGCTTTGGCGGTGGCAAGGGGCAGGATATCCGCGCCACGCTGGAGGTCAGCCTCGAAGAAGTGATTTCCGGCACCACGCGCCGTATCCAGTTTTCGGACGGGCGTATGGTGGATGTGGCCATCCCCAAGGGCGCGTCGGACGGTCAGGTGGTGCGTCTGAAAGGTCAGGGTGCGCCGGGGCGTACGCAGGCCGGTGACGCCATGATCGAGCTGAGGATCTTGCCGCACGCGCTGTACCGTCGCGAGGGAGCCGACCTGCATATGGACCTGCCGGTTTCGGTGCCCGATGCGGTGCTGGGTGGCAAGGTCACGGTGCCGACGCCTGAAGGCAAGGTGATGATGAGCATCCCTAAGGGCTCGAACTCGGGCAAAGTGTTGCGTCTGAAGGGGCGTGGCGGCTATGCTGATGGCAAGCGCGGGGACCTGCTGGCCAAGCTGATGGTGACGCTGCCGGACGAGGAAGACGAACTTTTGGTTCGTTTTGCCGAGGACTGGCGCAAAAATCGGCCCTACACGCCGGGCAAGTGATGGCGTAAGGCAATCTGCGTTCTGTGGTGGTGAGTCTGTCGCTCGCCGCGCTCTGCCTAGAGGGATTGCTGCCGATGCCTGTTGTGAAGCCCGAGATGAAGCCTGCGCGTCCGTGGTTTTCGTCGGGGCCGACGGCCAAGCGACCCGGTTATAAGCTGGCAGGACTTTCGGAAGCTTTGCATGGGCGCGGTATTCGTGCGCCCGAGACGGCGCAGCGGTTTGCCTATGGTCTGAAGCTGACCCGCGAAGTGCTGGGTGTGCCGGACGACTATGTCATGGTCTATACACCCGGTTCCGATACCGGCGCGGTGGAAGCGGCCCTGTGGGGGATGCTGGGGCCAAGGCCTGTGACCGTGGTGGCGTTCGAGAATTTTGGCCTGACATGGGCCGAGGATGTGCGCGATCATCTGAAGCTTGATCCGGTGGTGGTGAAGGCTCCGTGGGGCGACTTGCCTGACCTTTCGATCGTGGATTGGTCGCACGATGTGGTGTTTCCGTGGAATGGTACGACATCGGGTGTGAAGGTGCCGGACGGGGACTGGATCACAGGGGACCGTGAGGGATTGAGCATCTGTGATGCGACCTCGGCGGCGTTTGCCCAGCCTCTGGACTGGCAAAAGCTGGATGTGACGACCTTTAGTTTCCAAAAGGCGCTGGGCGGCGAGGCCGGTATTGGCGTGATGGTGATGTCGCCGCGCGCCATTCAACGTCTGGACGAGAATGTGCCTGCCTGGCCGGTGCCCAAGGTGCTGCGTCTGACCGGAAAGGACGGAAAGTTTGACCGGACGCTGGCCGACGGGGTGGTCATCAATACGGCTTCGGTTCTGACGATGGAGGACTGGATCGATGCCTTGGAATGGGCCAAGTCGGTGGGCGGGCGCGATGCGCTGATTGCTCGGACCAATGCCAACTATGCGGCGCTGGAGGCTTGGGTAGCCAAGACCGCGTGGATCGATTTTCTGCCGCAGCGCGAGGATATCCGCTCGACGACTTCGGTGTGTCTGAAATTTACCGATGATCGTGTTTCGGCGCTGGATGCCAAGGGGCAGAAGGCGTTTGTGACGCGCTTCAAGGCGCTGCTGGAAGGCGAGGGCGCGGTTTACGATATGGAGCCGCACCGTAATGCGCCGCCCGGCTTGCGGTTGTGGTGTGGATGCACGATCGAGACGGCCGATGTGGTGGCGATCGGACCTTGGCTGGAATGGGCTTTTGCAACAGCGGTGGCGGAAATCTGATATTTCCAATGACCGAGGGCGACAGCCGACGATTCAACGGTTATAGGCTGCTACCGCGTTTTACTCGCGGAGATCAGTGCAGTGGCAAATGTTGCGGTAGTCGGCGCCCAGTGGGGTGACGAGGGCAAGGGCAAGATCGTGGACTGGCTGTCCAATCGCGCCGATATGGTGGTGCGGTTCCAGGGCGGCCACAATGCGGGGCACACCCTCGTTGTCGATGGCAAGGTCTATAAGCTGGCACTTCTGCCCAGCGGTGTGGTGCAGGGCAAACCCTCCATCATCGGTAATGGCGTGGTCGTGGACCCGTGGCACCTTGTTAATGAGATTGCCAAGATCGAGGCGCAGGGCGTCCAGATCAGCCCCGAACTGCTGACGATTGCGGACAATGCCTGTCTGATCCTGCCGATCCATCCGGCGCTGGACGTGGCGCGCGAGGCGGCCGCTTCGGCTCCCGGTGCCAAGATCGGCACGACCGGTCGCGGTATCGGTCCGGCCTATGAGGACAAGGTGGGCCGCCGTGCGATCCGCGTTTGCGATCTGGCCAATGAAGAAGACCTGAAGACCAAGATCGAGCGTCTGCGCTCGCACCATGACCCGCTGCGTGCCGGTCTGGGGCTGGAGCCGATTGATCCGCAGGCTCTGTTGCAGCAGTTGCTGGATATTGCGCCGAAGATTTTGCCGTATGTGAAGCCCGCATGGCGTGTGCTGGATCAGGCCCAGAAGGCCGGTAAGCGCATCCTGTTCGAGGGCGCGCAGGGCGCGTTCCTTGATGTGGACCACGGCACCTATCCTTATGTGACATCGTCCAACACGGTGGCCGGTCAGGCTGCGGCCGGTTCGGGCCTTGGTCCGCGTGGCGTCGGCTATGTTCTGGGTATTGTGAAGGCCTATACGACCCGCGTGGGTGAAGGTCCGTTCGCCTGTGAACTGGATGACGAGGTGGCCGAGCATCTGGCAACCGTGGGCCGCGAGGTCGGTGTGAACACTGGCCGTGCGCGTCGCTGTGGCTGGTTCGATGCTGTGCTGGTGCGTCAGTCGGTGGCCATCAATGGTATTGACGGTATTGCCCTGACCAAGCTGGACGTTCTGGATGGCCTGAAAACGCTGAAGATTTGCGTGGGTTATCGCGTGAATGGCGAGGTTCTGGACTATCTGCCGTCGAGCCTGAAGGATCAGGCGGCTGCCGAGCCGGTGTTCGAGGAGCTGGAAGGCTGGAGCGAGAGCACTGGCGGCGTCCGTAGCTTCAAGGACATCAACGCCAATGCCATCAAATATGTGCGCCGTATCGAAGAACTGATCGGTGCGCCGGTGGCCTTGTTGTCGACCAGCCCAGAGCGTGACGACACCATCCTGATGCGCGATCCGTTTCAGGGCTGATTGATACGATTTCGTACAAGGGGTTTTTAACACCCTTGGATTAAGGCTGTCCCTGATATTCGGGGGCAGCCTTGTTCGCTTTAGATACCAAATCGATGCAGAAAATCGCCCCGGTGGTTCGCCGGGTCGTTGTTGTGGACCCCAATCCGGCGGGGGCCAAGTTGATGGCCGAGCTGTTGAAGGGCTTTGGCTGTCGCGATGTCGCGATTGAATCCGATGATGCCCGCGTGGTTGATCTGGCCCGCGAGATGGAGCCGGGCCTGTTCATTATCGAGCGTTCGGGACCGAAGCTGGATGGCGAAGCGTTGGCGCGCCGTATCCGCAGGTCCAGCCTGTCGACCCGCCGCGCGCCGATCATCATGGTGACGGCGGAGGCCACGGCGTCGTCCATCAAGGGCGCGCGCGATGCGGGTGTGCACGAGTTTCTGAGGAAGCCCTTTACCAGTGGCGACCTTTATCGCCGGATTGAAAATCTGGCCACCAAGCCGCGCGACTGGGTCGAGGCTGTGGGCTATGTGGGGCCGGATCGTCGCCGGTTTAACTCGGTCGACTATGCCGGTCCACGTAAGCGCAAGGCCGACGAGGGCGGAGAGCCGACGCTGGACGGGATCAAGGATCAGTCGATGCGGATTCTGGCCTCGGCTCTGGTGCAGTTTTCCAGCGATCCGGCGCAGGCCGTGCGCGCGATCGGCGAGCAGGGCAAGACCTTGAAGATGCTGGCGGTGAAGACGGGCGATACGGCTCTGGCGCTGGCGACGGTCGCCTTGCATACGGAACTGGAAATGGGGCGCACGTCGCTGGAGCAGTTGAACGGGCCGGTGAAGGCTATTTTGGCGCTGGCCTCGTCCAAGACACTCGCGAGACAGGCTTAGATTTCGTCAGGCAGGCAAGAAAAAAGGGCGGCTGGAGTGATCCAGTCGCCCTTTTCGCTTCGGGGGAGGGGAGAAGGTGTGATGCGTCAGGCGTTGACGAGGTTGCGCTCTTGAGCGGCAGCCTGCATCGCTTTTTGCAGCTTTTCGAAAGCACGGACCTCGATCTGGCGCACGCGTTCGCGGCTGACTCCATATTGGCCGGCCAGTTCTTCGAGGGTGACCGGATCATCCTTGAGGCGACGCTCGGTCAGGATGTGTTTTTCGCGGTCGGTCAGTTCTTCCATGGCTTCCTGAAGGAGCGACATGCGGATGCCGCGCTCTTCGTTGTCGGCCAGTTGGGTTTCCTGACTGATGGCGTCGTCGTCGGCCAGCCAGTCCTGCCATTCGGATTCACCGTCGGCACGCATAGGCGCGTTCAGAGACGAGTCGCCGCCGAGGCGGCGGTTCATGTCGATGACTTCCTGCTGGCTGACGCCGAGCTTGGTCGCGATCTGTTCGAGGTGTTCGGGCAGCAGGTCGCCTTCTTCGAAGGCCGAGATCTGGCTCTTGGCTTTGCGAAGGTTGAAGAACAGCTTCTTCTGGGCGGCGGTGGTGCCCATTTTGACCAGCGACCACGAACGCAGGATGTATTCCTGAATGGACGCGCGGATCCACCACATGGCGTAGGTGGCCAGGCGGAAACCCTTATCGGGGTCGAATTTCTTGACGGCCTGCATCAGGCCGACATTGCCTTCGGAAATAACTTCGCCGATCGGCAGGCCGTAGCCGCGATAACCCATGGCGATCTTGGCCACGAGGCGAAGGTGGGATGTTACCAGACGGTGGGCCGCTTCGGGGTCCTCGTGCTCGGACCAGCGTTTGGCGAGCATGAATTCTTCGTCTTTGGTAAGCATCGGAAACTTGCGGATTTCCGAGAGATAACGCGATAGCCCCTGTTCAGGCGACATCACCGTCAAAGTGGTATTAGCCATGTGGTCCCTCCGACCGATTACGAGCGGGCGCTTCGGCTATGGCCACATGCGTGCACCATCGCCTCGCCCCTCAATGGATAGAGATGGTATTTCGTTGCATGGTTTTAAAGGGGCAAAATCGCGTTTGGATTGCGATTTTGTGCCAAGGCCATGCAGACGGGAGAGCATCTCTGGGCGCTGGAGATTAATTAGCACAGAGGTAGTTGCTAATCAAGCGCGGCGAGGCGTGCCTCAAGCGCCTGCATGTCGGCGGGCGGATTGGTTTCGAAGCGGAGGGCCTCGCCGGTCACCGGATGAACGAAACCGAGGATGGCGGCGTGCAGGGCCTGACGGGTGAAGTTCAACTCTTCGAGGATGGCGCGCACGGGAATGGATGCAGCTCCCGAGCCATAGACAGGATCGCCCAGAAGCGGCGCACCGACCGAGGCCATGTGGACGCGGATCTGGTGGGTACGGCCTGTGTGCAGGGTGCAGGCGATGCGCGAGGAGAGGGGCGCACCGCTGGCCTTGGCGGGCTGGCCGTAGGTTTTCTGGACC
>NZ_JAVXCU010000108.1:0-6380 GCF_036659295.1 Brevundimonas sp.
TGCGCCCCAATGCCACCGAAACCTCCGGCCTGCATGGTGCTATGTGGCGTGATGGCCGCTGGGACGGCGGGGCTGATCCGCGCCGCGAGGGCGTGGCGCTGACCCAATAGTCTCCACACAGACTTCAAAAGGCCGGATCAAACGATCCGGCCTTTTTTGTTGTCTGCCTATTGGGGGCGGATCGAGAACTGGAAGGCGAGGCGGGTCTCGTCCACATCGGTTTGCAGCCCGCCATAGCCACGCAGGCCGTCAATATCGACCTCGCGATAGGCAATGCCCACCGAGCTTTGCATCGGGCCTCTGCGCCATGCGACGCCAATGGCAGCATCCCCCAGCGAATGGCTGATGTCCTGGCTAAGGCCTTCATTGTTCAGGCCGCCATCGCGCTGGCGGGTAAAATTATAACCGACAGCCCGTTTCGAGCCGGAAGCAAATACATACCAGCGCGGCCGGTCGCCAAACGTAGCTTCGCCGTCGGGGGCCAGTTCATCCAGACTGTCATCAATGCCGCGCCCGAAGCGCAAGGTTGCACCGGCTACCGCACTGGATTGCCCCTCGGCCCAGCCAAGGCCGGCATGGGGCGTAAGCGAGACTTCGAGGCCGGTTTCCGAGCGTTCGTGCAGCGCGGTCCAGTCCTTGCGCCATTCCACCGCCGTATGGGTGTTCTGGCTGTCAGGGCGTTGTAAGGCCAGCGGGCTGTCCAGTGGCGACAACTGTCTGACGGTCCAGCGCTCGGAGCCGTCAGGGGTTTGCGAGGTGTAACGGTTTTCGCGCCAGTCCGGTCCGGCCAATGCGGTCGTCTGGTGGTCCAGTGAGACAGTCCAGTCAGCCCTGTGGTCAACACTTTGAGCGCGTGACATGGTTGGCTGTGCAACAAGCGCCATAGAGGCAAGTGCGGTCATCCCGAGGAGGGCTTTGCCCGTTCCTTTGTGCGGGTTTGCGCGGTCCATGTGCTGCCTCCCGTATCACCTCCGGTCCCAGCTAGGCTGAAACCCTCCATGAGAATTAAAAACGCTGCCCGAGAGGAAGTTCCCGGGCAGCGTCAAATAAAGGCAAGATTATGTCAATAACCTATTGGCAGGCGAGGCACTCGTCATAGTCGGTAGGGGCGGCCGAGAAGAGGTCCGGCTGGTTGGGGTCGATCTCGGCCTCTTCCTTGGTGTCGGCACCGGCAAAGGCGGCGCGCTGAACCGATTTGGAGCGTAGATAGTACAGCGATTTCACGCCGCGTTCCCAAGCCGACCAGTGCAGCATGTGCAGGTCCCACTTGTTGACATCGCCCGGCACGAACAGGTTCAGCGACTGGGCCTGACAGATTTCAGGCGCACGATCGGCGGCCAGTTCGATCAGCCAGCGCTGGTCCAGTTCGAAGGCGGTTTTGAAGATGTCCTTCTCGTCGTCGGACAGGAAGTCGAGGTGCTGGACCGAGCCTTCGTGTTCGAGGATCGAGTTCCAGTTCGCGTCGGTGTTCTGGCCCTTTTCGTCGAGCAGGCGCTCGAGGAAGGGGTTCTTGACCGCAAACGAGCCGGACAGGGTCTTGTGGGTATAGATATTAGCCGGAATCGGCTCGATACCCGCCGAGGTGCCACCGCAGATGATCGAGATCGAAGCGGTCGGGGCAATCGCCATCTTGTGCGAGAAACGCTCCATGACACCGCGCTCGGCGGCATCGGGGCAGGGGCCTTTTTCTTCGGCCAGCAGTTTCGAAGCCTTGTCGGCCTCGCGGCGCAGATGCTTGAACAGGCGCATGTTCCAGCTCTTGGCCATGGCGCTTTCAAAGGCCACACCCTGAGCTTGCAGGAACGAGTGGAAGCCCATCAGGCCCAGACCGACCGAACGCTCGCGCTGGGCCGAATAGATGGCCTGCGACATGGCGTCGGGGGCGCGGTCGATAAAGTCCTGCAGGACATTGTCGAGGAAGCGCATGACGTCCTCGATGAACTGCGGCTCTTCGCGCCATTCAAGGAAGGTCTCGGCATTGACCGACGACAGGCAGCACACGGCGGTGCGCTCGTTGTTCAGGTGGTCCTTGCCGGTGGCCAGCATGATTTCGGCGCACAGGTTGGATTGCTTGACCGACAGACCCAGCTCGCGCTGGTGCTGTGCCAGTTGGCGGTTCACCGTGTCCGAGAAGATCAGATAGGGCTCACCCGTCTGCATGCGGATGTCGAGAATCTTGGTCCACAAGGAACGGGCATCGACCGTCTTGCGCACTTCGTTGTTCTTGGGAGAGCGCAGATCGAACGACTTGCCGTCGCGCACCGCTTCCATGAAGTCGTCGCTGATGCTGATACCGTGGTGCAGGTTCAGCGACTTGCGGTTGAAGTCACCCGACGGTTTGCGGATTTCGAGGAATTCCTCGATCTCGGGATGGTGGACGTCCAGATAGACGGCCGCCGAACCACGACGCAGCGAGCCTTGGGAAATGGCCAGCGTCAGCGAATCCATCACGCGGATGAAGGGGATGATGCCCGAGGTCTGACCTGCACCCTTGACTTGTTCGCCAATGGAGCGGACGCCGCCCCAATAGGTGCCGATACCGCCGCCGTTGGAGGCCAGCTGAACGTTCTCGTTCCAGACATTCTGGATACCGTCCAGGCTGTCGGAGACCGAGTTCAGGAAGCAGGAAATGGGCAGGCCGCGATCGGCACCGCCGTTCGAGAGAACCGGCGTGGCGGGCATGAACCACAGTTTGGACATGTAGTCGTAAACGCGCTGGGCGTGCTCGGCATCGTCGGCAAAGGCCACGGCGACGCGGGCAAACATGTCCTGATAGGACTCACCGGCGAGGAGATAACGGTCCTCGAGGGTTTTCTTACCGAAATCTGTCAACAGGTCGTCACGCGAGCGGTCTAGCTTGAGGCTACCCGCTACCAGTTCCAAGCGGGGCTTGAATGTCTTCAAACCCGTTGAAACTGCCGAAAAATCCGTCGTCTGGAGAGCTTCGCCGCCTGCCATTGCTACAACCCTGAACCTGTGGATAACGCCAGATGTTGTAGGAACAACACCACTTACATCTAAATCTAGGGTTAAGAGGGGGTCGGGTTCAAATTCTTTAATTTCGAATTCAGCTAATTTTTCGCTTGCTATCCTAATGGCGGGGAGCGGCGTTGCAGTGGCTTGGAATAAGCGGAAACCTATGCCACGGTTTTGACGTAATTATCTCGGGAATCGTCCCGTAAAGGGACGGAACCGAAACCTGACAGGAGCCGTTGTCGAACCCATGACTGCTCATCCGATTGCGTTTTCAGCGCGTGTTATCCGTGTCGCCCGTGCAGAAATAGGCACTGTTGCAGGCTTGTTGGCCGGCAGTCTGGGACTGGCGCTATTTGCCAGCGTCGCCAATGGCGTGGCCGGTGGTGATGACCAGGGATTTGACTGGGCTGTGCTGCGCTGGACCCGTCCCTATGCCGACGCGCCCGATCGTCCCATTGGGCCATGGTGGCTGCATGAAGCGGCGGTCGATATCACCTCTCTGGGCGGTATCGCGGTGCTGGGGATTTTTGCGCTGATGGCGGTCGGTTTCTTGCTGATCCACGGCAAGAAGCTGTCGGCCTTTTTGATGGTGCTGGGCCTGACGGGCGGCGTTCTGTTGTCGGAGGGGCTTAAGGCCTTTTTTGACCGCCCGCGCCCCCCTGCGGCCTATCAGGTGGTTGAAACCCTGAATGCCAGCTTCCCTTCGGGCCATGCCCTGTTGGCGACGGTCTTTTATCTGAGTGTAGGTGTCATGTTGACGCGCGCCTTTCCGCGCACGCGGGTGAAAGCCTATGCGCTGGGTTGGGCGGTCGTACTGGTATTGCTGATTGGTCTGACGCGCATCTATCTGGGCGCGCACTGGGCCTCGGATGTCGCGGCAGGCTGGGGCATAGGGGCCTTCTGGGCCATGCTTCTGTGGCTGTTCGCCTATGCGATGGAGCGCCGCCAGAGACTGCACATGGCTCGCCTGCAGGACGAACCCTAGTATGCGGCTCCTAGACCAAGGTCTAGGAGCGATCAGGCCGAGAGTGCGGTTACCAAAAGTCATAAGAAACCGAGACAGCGGGCCACGGTGTTTGGCTTGTGGAACCATCGAGGACGCTATGACCGATTTTGCTGCCCTTTATGCCGAAAAGCGGGTGACGGCCGAGGAGGCTGTCAAAGCCATATCCGCAGGCGCAAAACTGGCCATGGGCTTGGGTATCTCGCAGCCACCGGCCCTGCTGAAGGCCTTGGCCGAGCGTGCCGAGGCCGGTGATATTAGCGACGTGAACATCTATTATCTGCTGTCGGTCAAAACGGCGGGCGATACGGTGCTGCGCTATGAACTGACGGATCGTCTGCGCCCGCACAGCCTTTTCCACGGGGCGATGGAGCGCAAGCTGGACCAGCGGGGCGATGAGGAAGGTCGTCAGGGTGTGTGGTTCATCCCCACCAGCTTCCAGCAGACGCCGGACGTACTGGTCAATCAGGTCAAGGTGGACACTCTGGTGACCACGGTCTCGCCGATGGACGAGGACGGCTATTTCTCGTTCGGGGTGAATACCGACTATGCCACGCCGGTGGCCCGCTCGGGCGCGCGTCTGATCCTTGAGGTCAACGAGAACTTCCCGCGTGTAGGCGGTGATACCCGCGTGCATATTTCCGAAGTGACGGCTCTGGTCGAAAACCATGTGCCGCTGATCGAGGCGGGCAAGGCCCCGATCACCCCCAATGACGAGATCATCGGCGGCATTATCGCCGACATGATCGAGGATGGCTCGACGCTGCAAATGGGCATCGGTGCGCTGCCGGATGCTGTCTGTGCGGCCTTGTTCGGACGCAAGGATCTGGGGGTGCATACCGAACTGATGACGCCGGGTCTGATCGCGCTGATCCGGGCGGGCGTCATCAATAACAGCCGCAAGACCATCCACACCGGCAAGTCGATCTTCACCTTCGCCATGGGCACCAAGGCCGATTACGACTTCATCAACGGCAATGACGACTTCGAGGCCTATGGCGTCGATTATGTGAACGACCCGGCTGTGATTGCGCAAAATGACAAGGTGGTCTCGGTCAATGCCACCTTGCAGATCGACCTGTTCGGTGCGGCCTGTTCGGAATATCTGAACGGTCGCCAGTTTACGGCCTCGGGCGGCCAGCTGGACTTTGTGCGCGGGGCTTCAAGCTCCAAAGGCGGCAAGTCGATCATTGCCTGCCACTCGACCGCCGCCAAGGGCACGGTCTCGCGCATTGTGGCAAGGCTGGATGGTCCGGTGACGACGCCGCGCAACGATGTGCAGTGGGTGGTGACCGAGCATGGTGCTGTCAATCTGCGCGGACTGACCGATTGCCAGCGTGCCCGCGCCCTGATCGGTATTGCCGCGCCCGAATTCCGTGAGGCGCTGACGGTGCAGGCGCGCGAAATGGGCCTGATCCGCAACTGAGGCCGACACGATACGAAAAAAGCCCGCCGTTTGTCGCAAACGGCGGGCTTTCTTTTTGCGCATTATCAGGTCGCGAGCGGTGCGTGCTTACGCAGTTGCAGGGACCAGATAACGCCGGCGATGCCAAGAATAATGGCCCATGCGCCGATCATCCAGGTGATGGCCAAGGAGGCCTGTGCCGGAGCCGCAAGCACCAGAATCCCGAACAGGATGGACACGATCCCTGCGGGCAACAAAATCCACGAGTGTTTGACGGTTTTGCGCATCAGAATGGCCCCCGCAATATCGAACAGGCCCCGTATGATCGCGGCGACGCCCACCAGTATGACAAAGACCAGTGCGGTCAGACCGGGCATGGCGATCGCAATGCCACCCGCTACCAGCGCGGCAATACCGCCAAGCACGAGCCACCAGCGCGAGCGGGTGCCGCCCCCGCGTATGGCTGCCACAAGCGATAAAATGCCATCCAGCAGGGCGTAGAAAGCATACAGGAAAACAAAGGCTATCAGGCTGAGCATCGGCCAGACGACGGCAATGGCGCCAAAAATAATGGCCAGAACCGAGCGTAAAAGGACGATGTTCCATGCTGCGGACAGGTCGGCCTGTATGGCGGAATACAGGGTGCCTTCCGACGGAGTGTTCTCGCTCATTTTGCATTTCCGGCTTTGCTGTAGATGTCTGCAAAATCCTCGTGACGGCGGCAGGTTCCGGATAGCGACGATTTTTGAGCGTTCTGTGTCTTGCGGGCCATGTGGAGAGGCGGCCCGCATTTCGCGCGTCACACGGGGGGAATCTTATCCTCTGGTTCCCCCACAGGTATATGGTCTAAAGGCCCTACATATAGTGTGTGTAGAAAATTTGATCGCAATATAGGCCCAAAATCGGGTTGTGTGCGGGCGTCGGCTGGCGCATGTTCAGGCTCTCGAATCCCTATTCAGTTCCTAGTCGTCAGGACCCCGAGCGATGAACGCGCCT
>NZ_JAVXCU010000109.1:0-6355 GCF_036659295.1 Brevundimonas sp.
CTGGTGTGAAGACGGTTCTGATCCCGCAAGAGAACGAGAAAGATCTCGAGGATGTGCCTGACAATGTGAAGGCTGCGCTCGAAATCATCCCGATCTCTACGGCAGACGAGGCTCTGAAATGGTCACTGACGGGCACGCCGACACCTGTCGAGTGGGATGAAGAGGCAGAACCTCTGACACCTGCTGCTGCGCCTGCGGTATCCGGCAGCACGGCATCAGTCAGTCACTGATTGTAGACGAATAATAGAAATGCGGTCCGGTTCTCCGGGCCGCATTTTTTCTTGCCCATCAATGATATGGCTTTGGCGGAATATAAATCGGAGGAGGGGGCTATTATGAGCAAAATCGAACTGATTGGCCGCATAGCCGAAGCGGCAGGCATATCTCGCGAGCAGGCAAAATTAGCGCTCGAATCAGTCACTGACCAAATCGGGCAGCGCCTAAAGGACGGAAAAGACGTGCGTATCGTTGGTTTTGGAAGTTTTTTTGTTACCGAGCGAGCCGCCGGAAAAGCCCGGAATCCCCGTACTGGCGAGACAATTGAGCGGTCGGCATCGCGCACTGCGCGATTTAGAGCGGGGGAGGGATTAAAAAGCCTCTTGAATGGTTAGCCGAATATGGGCAAAGAGACGGCCTCGCAGCGCCGCCACGGCAAAGCGGGAATGGGCGGCTAGCTCAGCTGGTCAGAGCACCTCGTTTACACCGAGGGGGTCGGGGGTTCGAACCCCTCGCCGCCCACCATTTAAAAGCCCGCTTCGGCGGGCTTTTTTGTTGCCTGAACGTAAATCTTCACACCTGAATATCAAGGATATTTTACTGGTGTCTTGCCCCTCGGTCGCTACACAGGATCGACTGTGCGCAACACCGAGGATGGAACGATGAAGGTTTTCTACAAGACCCGCGCCACGGCCACCGGAGGTCGTACAGGACACACTGCGCTGGACGATGGTGGCCTCGCATTAGATCTGGCCCGTCCTGGTTCCACGCATGTGGGGGCCAACCCTGAACAACTGTTTGCTCTCGGCTATGCGGCCTGTTTTGACAGTGCCCTGTCGATGGTAGCCGGACAGATGAAGCTGGTAGCCACCAGCAAGACCTCGGTCGAGGTTGGGATCGGTCAGCGGCCCGATGGCGGCTATACGCTCGACATTGATATCTATGTCGAGACCACTGGCATTGATGCCGAGCAAGCACAGCAGCTTGTCGAGGCGGCGCATAAGGTTTGCCCCTATTCCAATGCGACACGAAACAATGTGGATGTGCGTCTGCACGCCACCGCTCTTTGATGTCGGAGACCGTCATGCGCAGTGCGATCCATCACACGTTCGGTGATCCGGCCGAAGTCCTTGTCCTTGGTGAAAGCTCTATACCGGAACCGGGACCAAGGCAGGTCAGAATCAAAACCATTCTGGCGCCTATACATAATCACGACCTTTGGACTGTGCGCGGGCAGTATGGCTATAAGCCCGCCCTGCCGGCTGTCGGGGGCAGCGAGGCCGTGGGCTTTGTGGATGCGCTTGGCCCAGATGTGTCGGGGATTTCCGTAGGCCAGCGTGTTGCAGTGGCCGGTGTCCACGAAAGCTGGGCAGAGTATTTTCTGGCACCTGCCGGCGGACTGGTTCCGCTTCCTGACGCCATACCTGATGAAGCGGCCTCGCAATTGATCGCCATGCCGTTTAGCGCGATCACCTTGCTGGATTTTCTGAATGTGGAAAGCGGAGACTGGGTGATCCAGAACACTGCCAATGGTGCCGTTGGCAAGACGCTTGCCATGCTGGCCAAGGCACGCGGCATCAATGTCGTTAACCTTGTTCGTCGGGACGCCGGTGTCGACGAGATGGCGCAAACAGGCATTGGTAACGTCGTTTCGACCGCATCTTCCGATTGGAAAGATCGGGTGCGTGCCATCATAGGGGAGGCACCTATCAAGGCCGCTGTCGACTCCATTGGCGGAAAAGCAAGTGGTGACCTGATGGGCCTACTTGGTGAGAACGGACTTCTTGTTTCGTTCGGCACTATGGCCGGAGAACCCATGCAAATACCTTCAGGTGACGTCATCTTTAAACAGGCCGTCGTCAAAGGATTTTGGGGTTCCAAGGTCAGCGACGCCATGCCTGCACCAAAACGGGCCGCGCTGATCGGCGAACTGCTTCAACTGGTTATCGCAGGCGATTTAAAGCTACCGGTGGAAGCTGTGTTCGATCTCGCCCAGATTTCAGAGGCTGTGAAGGCCTCTCTGGCTCCAGGCAAGTCCGGAAAGGTTTTGCTGCGTCCTTGAGGCGACGACAGATCGCCATAATTGTCACTGATCGCAAACCTTGCGACTGAGACGTCCGCAATCGTGCGAACCCACCAAGTACAAGGCGCAGGTCTATGACGTCGCCCTGAACGCCTTCTTCAAGGCTCGCGCGCTGGATGCGGAAAGCCTAGGAAAATCTCGGACGGAGGTGGGCGGGGACATTGCCGAGGCCATGGTCGCTGCGGCAATCAGCGGCGTAACCTACAAGAGCCGCGATCCGGCTACCCTAGCCCACGCCGCTCTCCTGTTGCGTGGGCTAGCTGACCAAGTCGAGCACGACGGCCTCGCCGACCTATCCTGGGGCTATCGGGGGACATGTTGACCCGCCACGCCTGGCGACCCGATATCCGAACGGCCGAAGGGCTCGAGGATCTGGATCTCCGCACCGATGCGATCATTGAGGGAATGATGGGGCCCACGCGGTCCTTATCGGTCGCCGACAAACGCGTCATCGTCTCCTTGTCCTTCGTGCGGATGGCCCTAGAGCATGTCCGGGCCTTAATCGATCAGCATCCCGACAGCGCCGCTGCCCTCTGCGCGATGACGGTCTCAACTCTGACAGTCGGGCTGGAAAACTTCCAGGCCGCGCCCGGAGACTAGGGGGGCTGACAGCACCGCCGAAACGTCTGAATTGCTCGGTCGTTAGCTCCGAGTGAAATCTAGATACCAACCAAAGCGGTAGCGCTGGTATGGTTTGTGAGAGGGGTCAACAATGCTTTGGGTTTCGTGGTTCCATATGCACCAGTGCCACCCCTGCGTGTTTTCATTAACGGCTAGGATTGCGGTCCTGCCCAAGCTCGCAGGTTTAGCGCCTTCATTAAATGGGATGCATCGGTAGGCAGGTTTGATACCCAGATGCGTCAAAGCCCGTTTAATGTCGCCCGTAGAGGTATCTATCCCTGAAGAGCCCGTCAGGCTGAAAGCGTTCTCAGCTGCCTCGTACGTGACTTCACATACTGTAGCGACGACGGCGATGCCGCAATCTCGCTTTGCTCGCCTGGTGCCTCAATCGCTCGATTGATGGCATGCGATATCACAGCGTTATTTTTCGTGCGAGGTGACATCAGGGGAGCAAACCGTAATCGAGTTGACGTGAGGGTTTCATGGAATGGCCCTTACGCGCAAAAGGGCAGGGGTCAATTACCTAAAAGCGGACCTTCAGAGATTCTGAATCTGACTCAAAGCGGCTGTTCGAGATGTCCAGCTCTTGCTTGTTGGGAAATGTATCGGGGGCTGCCCCAAAGGGCATCGGCAGAAGCGCTCGTTTAGAATAGCCGTCAGCCCAACTAAGCTACCTGCGATCTGATCGAATACGTGTGCGAATTAGAGGGGAATGGCGCGGTTCGCAGAGTTTGCGATCAGTCACAATAATAGCAAACATGGGGCGCCATGGCTTTATCGCCTAAGGAATATTATGCGAAATAATTGATAATCATTAGAATGGCTCCAGCTTTAACTTCATTCCGGCAGCGATTAGATATGTGTCGTCACACACGGCAGCCAGTTGTTGATGAAGACGTCCAGCTTCGTCTCTGAAACGGCGACCGAGCGGATTTTCGGGCACGAGCGACCAGCCGACTTCGTTGCTGACCAGCCATAGATGTGCGGCCTTACAGCTAGCCACTGCGTCCACGAGTTCAGATACGGCTTCAGCCAGATCGTGCTCGGCCAGCATCTGGTTGGTCAGCCAAAGTGTCAGGCAGTCAACAACCACAGTGCTGTCGCATGTCTGGCGGCGCAGACTTTCGGCCAGCGCGATCGGTGCCTCTATGGTTTGCCAGCGGTCTGCGCGATCATTTTGGTGCTGCTGGATACGGTCGCGCATTTCGTCATCAAAGGCCTGTGCTGTGACGATCATTACGGGCTTATGGCCGGTCGTTTTGGCGGCTTTTTCAGCGTTGAGTTGTGCAAAACGGCTTTTGCCGGAACGTGAACCGCCCAGAACCAGAATACGACCCATGTTTTCTCTCCGGTTGACCTGAACCACAAGCCGTCCTAGTGGCAATCCTGCGTCAGGTTCCCCTAACGGGGATTCAAAGGGAACGGAGTTAGAAACTCCGGCTGTTCCCGCAACTGTAAGCGGCTAGCCCGCGCGTCATACGCCACTGGACATCGAAATGGCTACGGCCTCGATGCTGGGAAGGCGACGCGCACCGGCATTGATCCGCAAGCCAGGAGACCTGCCTGACGCCGTCGTTCTCCACGCGGTCGGGATGTGCCGTGCGGTCGAGGAAACTCGCGTGACGACCATGGACTTTAACCCGCTTGCGCGGTCGTTTCTGCATGGCTCATGGTTATGCAAGGCGGCGGCGTTTGCATCGCTATGGGATACATAGATGCGTCGTCTTTCGACTGTACAAATTGCTGTTGCCGCCCTCCTCGCGGCCTCGCCTGCCTTTGCTTACGAAGCTGATCAACAAGCTTCGCTTCCTGACGTTGCCGGTCGCTCCGGCGCGACCGCCGTGGAAGATGTTGTGGTTACCGCCAACCGTTCGGCCCAGCCGGTAGAGCGCGTTGGTGCATCGGTCACCATCCTGACGCACGCCGCTATCGAAAATGCCCAGACGCCGGCCGTCTCGGAACTGCTCGTTCAGACACCGGGCGTCAGCTACAACCGCAATGGCGGCGTGGGCACCTCGGCAGGTGTCAGCATCCGTGGCGCTGAAACCCACCACACGGTCGTCATCATTGACGGCGTAAAGCTGAATGACCCCTCCTCCACCCAAGGCGGTTTCAACTTTGGCAACCTGCTGGTTGGCGATACGTCACGCATCGAAGTCCTGCGCGGTGCACAGTCCACGCTATGGGGCAGCCAAGCCATTGGCGGTGTCGTCAATATCGTGACCGCAGAGCCGAGTTCGGCATTTGAAGGCAATGCATCGGCCGAAGCCGGTTCGCATGGCACGACCTATTTCCGTGGTGCTGTGGGCGGTGCCAATGACCGCATCAGCTGGCGTCTGGCCGCCAATCGTTACGATACGGACGGCTATTCGGCCTATGCGCTGGGCAGCGAAGACGACGGTTATACCAATACCAGCCTGTCGGGCCGATTGAATGTAAAGCTGGCCGATGATGTGTCGCTTGATCTGCGTAGCGTCTGGTCGGACGGTCAGAATGATTTTGACGGCTGGGGCGTCGATAGCCGCGAATACGGCAAGACCCGCGAACTGGTGGCCTATGCAGGTCTGAACTTCGGGCTGTTCGATGGTCGTCTGCAAAACCGTATCGGTTACGCCCAGACCACGACCGACCGTGACAACTACAACCCCGACAACAAGCTTCAAACCCTGACATTCGATGCCGAAGGTGAAAACCGTCGCTGGGAATATCAGGGCACGTTTGCCTTTAACGACAATCTGAACACGACGTTCGGCATCGAAAGCGAGCGTTCGGAAATGCGTACGCGTTCGCCGTCGGATTGGTCGATTAATCCTGCCTATGTGAAGGGCAATGCCGATCTGGACAGCGCCTATGCGCAAATCCAGTGGACGGTGTTTGAAGGCCTGACCCTGACAGGTGGTCTGCGTTATGACGACCACGCTCAGTACGGTGACAACCTTCTGGGTCAGGTCGCTGCGGCATGGACACCGAACGAAGGCGTTACCCTTCTGCGTGCCAGCTGGGGTCAGGGTTTCCGCGCACCGGGCCTGTACGAGCTGTATAGTGAATACGGTAATCTGACGCTGGATCCGGAAGAGTTCGACGCATGGGAACTTAGCGTTCAGCAAAAGCTGTTTGACCGCGCCAGTGTCACCCTCACCTACTTCAACCGCGAGGCGGATAACGAAATCCGCTACAACGGTTGCTCGACCGGCTCGACCGACCCTCTGTGCACCGTCAATGGCGTGGGGCGTTGGGGCTATTATGCCAATGCCCTCAAGACCGAAGCCAAGGGCGTCGAGTTCAGTACGGCGATCCAGTTCACAGATGCCCTGACCGTCTCGGCCAACTATACTTGGACCGACGCCCAGATGGCTTCGGGCGACAACAAGGGCAAGCACCTTTCGCGTCGTCCTGAACACATGGGCAACCTGATGGCCGACTATCGCTGGGCCA
>NZ_JAVXCU010000110.1:0-6208 GCF_036659295.1 Brevundimonas sp.
AGGATCGTGAACGCCGCGCGCACCGTCCACCGACCATGCCACCGGCAGGACGTGGATCGGACGGCGGTTCGGCAGACTGATCTTGGACAAGGCCGCGCCAATGGCACGCGCCAGATCATGATCGGAGATCGGATGGCCGCTCAGCGAGACACTGGCCGAGACACGGTGGCTGGCCATCTGGCCAATCGAGGATGTGACCACCACGCCCGAAACCGTCAGACCCGCCGCCCGCTCTGCGCGCTCAACGGCGCGGGCAATGGCGTCGGCGGCGTCTTCCATATTGACGATCACACCCCCGCGCACGCCCTTGGACTGGACATGGCCCGCCCCTGCGACACGGATGGTGTTGTCGGCACGGCGCACACCGTCCGGCTTCATAATAAAGCAGGCAACCTTGGACTGGCCCAGATCAAGCGCCGCGACCGCAGGCGATTTCGCCGAGCCGCCGACCTGGTCCGCTTTCTTGTCCCGCAGAAGTCCGATCATCTTCTTTTCCTCCCGCGAAAAGGTCAGGCGTCCCCTTCGGAAGGGCGGATAGCCACTTCCTCGGGGGTGCGAAGGTCAACACGGGCAAAGCCCAAATCCAGAAGGCGCTCGCGCTGGTCCAGCGCGTCGAGGCGGATCAGGGCCGAGTCCTGATCGACAGCCGGAAGCTGGATGATACCGCCGCCCTTGAGGCGCAGGTCCCAGCGGCGCTCGTCCACGCGCACCAGAGCATCCACCCTTTTCATTAGGTCAGGGCGCTGGCGCAACAATGGCACAATATCGGCCGCCGCCTGATCGGCCCCCTTGCCGACCACCAGTGGCAGTTCGGGATAGCGACCGGCATCGGCCCCGTTAATCACCAGACCATCCGCGTCGATGACATGGGCCTTGCCGCCCATCTGCCAGACCGCCAGACGGTTATGTTCTCTCACATCGACAATAATGGTGTCAGGCAGAAGTCGCACCACGCGCGCCTCCTTGACCCAACCCACCTGTTCGACACGCTCGCGCACAGCCTCCAGATCAAGACTGACCATCGGCTGGTTCTGGTAAAGACCCACGGCACGCTGCACAGGCCCCAGAGCCTCGGGCGAAGCGCCGGTCACATGCACCTTGTCCAGCTTCAGCCCCATGCCCACCGTCACGGTATCCAGCTTTTCCTGCATCGAGGCCGAGATACGCTCGGCCCGCGCGCCGGTCGCCAGCACAGCCGCCAGCACGGCAACGCCACCGATCAGGCAGGCTGCGACCACGCGCGGCGACATGTCCATGCGGCCAACGGCATCCATACGGCCCTGGGGCTTGCCGCGCGCAGCCGGCCCCTTGCCCGATTGTCGTTTACCGCCGCGAACTACCGCCGGCATGAAGCATCCTCCACCAACCAACGCACCAGACTACGATAGTCCATACCGGCATGGGCGGCCTGCTCGGGTGCGAGCGAGGTCGGGGTCATGCCGGGCTGGGTGTTGACCTCCAGCAAGACAAGAAGATCGTTAACGTCGTCATAACGGAAATCGGATCGCGACACGCCGCGACAGCCCATAGCCGTGTGGGCCAGCTCTGCCTGACGTAAAGCCTTGTCAAAAACGTGCTGCGGCAGTTCTGCGGGCAGGACGTGGACCGAGCCGCCCTTGGCATATTTGGCTTCATAGTCATAGAAGCCCTTGGTCGGGGTAATGTCGGTAATGGTCAGCGCGCGGGGGCCGTCGGCCTCGCCCAGCACCGTAACGGCCAGTTCCTTGCCCGCTACGAACGGCTCGACCATGACCAGTTCGCCATAGGTCCAGCTGTCTTCACCCACGGCGGCGACAGGCGCCTCGCCCGGCATCACCACATAGACACCGACGGATGATCCCTCGGCATTTGGCTTAACCACATAGGGGGCCGAAATGACGTGGCTGGTCGCCACAAGCGCACGGTCGAACAGGCCACCACCGGGCACGACCACACCGGCCGCTGCCAGCACCGCCTTTGAACGGTTCTTGTCCATGGCCAGTGCCGAGGACAGTACACCCGAATGCGTATAGGGGATGGCCAGCGTTTCCAGAACGCCCTGAACACAGCCGTCCTCGCCCCACACACCGTGCAGGGCATTGAACACAACATCGGGTTTCAGTTCGCCAAGAACCTGCGCCAGATCACGGCCCGCATCAACGCGGCTGACCTTGGCCACCTGCCCCTCGAGGGCATCGGCGCACAATGTGCCTGAATCCAGCGAAACATTACGTTCCGAAGACAGACCGCCCATCAGGACGGCAACATGGAGGGTATGAAGTGGCGCGCGCATGAGACAATCCGAAGACTAGCCTCCCCCTATCGCCTCAATAGGGTTAACCACTTGGAAACGATAGTGGCCAGATGCCCTGCTACGCTTGAAAAAAGTGCAGCAAACAGGGGATGGTTTTCATCCCCTACGTGTGCGCCGCCATCAAGCCTTGGTGCGGGCCTTAACCGGGGCGACCGATGCGCTTGATTTCCCAGCTCAACTGGATGCCGGTCTTCGAGAAGATATCCTGACGGACCACCTCGCCCAGCCCCTCAAGGTCCGCGGCGGTCGCCTCGCCCGGATTGATCATGAAGTTGGAGTGCAGTTCGCTGAACATCGCACCGCCGCCGGTAACGGCGTGCAACTTGCCGCGCCAGCCCGCCTCATCGACCAGCTTCCACGAAGAATGGCCATCCGGGTTCTTGAAGGTCGAACCACCGGTCTTTTCACGGATCGGCTGGGTGGTTTCGCGGCGGCTGGTAATCTCGGCAATACGGGCCGCAACAGCCTCGGGGGCATCCGCCGTGCCGCGATAGGTTGCCTCGATCCAGATGATATCGGCCGGCGCGTTCGAATGGCGATAGGTATAGCCAAACTGCGCGTTCGTCAGTTCGACCCTCTCGCCCTTGCGGTTCACGCCGCGCGCCGAAACCAGAACGTCACAGGTTTCCGAGCCATAGCAGCCCGCATTCATCGTCAGCGCACCACCGATCGAACCCGGAATACCGGCATAGAATTCCAGCCCTGCAATGCCCGCCTTGGCCGAGGCGCGCGCCACCATCGCATCCAGAGCACCCGAACCTGCGGTAATGGTCAGACCATCGGTCGTCACCTGACCCCACGCACGACCGGCCAGACGAATGACCACGCCGGCCACGCCGCCATCACGCACAATCACGTTGGAGCCCACTCCCAGCGGATAGACCGGAACATCGGCAGGCAGGGCCTTGAGGAAGTCGATCAGATCGTCTTCATCGGCAGGGATAAACAGGGCATCCGCTTTGCCGCCCACGCGGAACCAAGTATATTGGCCCAGCGCCTCGTCCAGCAACAGCTTGCCGCGCACGGGTGGGGGTGCCTTGGTCCAGTCAGTCATCAATATCTCTTGTGCCGTACAGTCGAGGTCCGCTGCCGGACCGTTATCAGGTATGCGTAGATGTCTCTAACCCCCGCCCCGCGCAAGGGGAAACGGTTCCTGCCCTCCGTGAGCGAACCGCTGCGGACCTTCGTGATACTATTCATCATCGTCATTCCAAGCGTCTGGGGCGGTCTGGCCCTAACCATAGGCGTGCTGTTCCTGTCCGAACATCTGGGCCAGAGGCTGACCTTCGAGCAGGCGTTCAACGGTGTGCTGTCGCTGTTTCTGATCCTTGTATTCCTGCCTCTCTGCCATGCAGGCTGTCATCGCTGGTTCTGGCATGTTGAGCGACGCAGGCAGGCGGGCCATTTTATGGGCGGAGAAACGATCCCCGACATGGGATCCGAACCGACAGAGCCTGCGCCCCCGCTCAAGGTTACGTCGTGCGAACAGTTGACCTATGCCCTGCTCTATCTGTCGGCGGTGGCCCTGCTGATGTTCATCTACCTGCCCTTGGGCCACCACGAAGCCATCAGCCGGTTTATCGCCCGTTTCAGCGCAGGTCGGGCCTCGGCCACTTCGCTCGCGAGCATCATCATCGTCTGGATGCCGTTGCTGGGCGGAATGTTTGCCGTGTTTCTGAGCATGGAACGCGACATGAAAAAAATCCGCGCCCATCAGGTGACGGGCGCGGAAAAACAACGGATCGAACTGCGGCTCAACTGGCTCGGGGCCTTTGCGACCGCCGTGACCATGACCGGCTTCCTGTGCTTTGTTCTGGGAAACCTGATCCTGCGCTATCTGGCCTGATCCGCTTTCCCAAAACTTTAGCCTAGTGCTTCCAGTTGCGCCGGAAGGGCATAGGCCCAAGTGGTGATGTCACCGGCTCCGAGGCAAACCACCAGATCGCCCGGCTTGGCCTCGTCGCGGATGGCGCGTGCCAGTGCGGCGGCATTTTCCAGCGCCGCCACCTGACGGTGTCCATACTGCTTGATGCCGCTGACAAGAGCATGCTTGTCCACGCCCTCGATCGGCTGTTCGCCCGCCGGATAAACATCGGCCACCAACACGCTGTCGGCATCCGAGAAACAGGTCGAGAAATCGTCCATCAGATCACGCAGGCGCGTATAGCGATGCGGCTGGACCACCGCGATAACGCGACCCGACTGCTCGGCATTATGAACGACCTGACGGGCCGCCTTGAGAACAGCGGCGATTTCCACCGGATGGTGGCCGTAATCGTCGATCACGCGCACACCATGCGCCACACCTGTCGTGGTAAAGCGGCGCTTCACCCCACCGAAACCGGCCAGACCTGTGCGGATGGATTCATCATCCACACCCACTTCGCGCGCGACCGAAATCGCGGCCAGAGCGTTCGACACATTGTGCCAGCCCGCCATCGGCAGACGCACACGCTCGATACGCTGGTCCGCGTCGCTGGGATGCGAACCACGGATGATGACATCGAAGGTCGAGCCATCGGGATCCATGTCCACGTTTTCGGCACGCACCATGGCTTGGGGGTTCAGGCCATAGGTAATCAGGCGGCGATTGGTGATCTGGGCCGCCAGCTTCTGGACTTCAGGGTGATCCAGACAGACCACACCGAAACCATAGAAGGGCGTGTCCTCGATAAAGTCGCGGAAGGCCTTCTTCACGGCTTCGAAACTGCCGTAGTGATCCAGATGCTCGGGGTCGATATTGGTGATCATCGCCACAGTGCATTTCAGGCGCAGGAACGAGCCGTCCGACTCGTCGGCCTCGACCACGATCCAGTCACCGTCGCCGACCTTGGCATTGGTGCCATAGGCATTGATGATGCCACCGTTCACAACGGTCGGATCAAGATTGCCTGCATCCAGCAGCGCCGCGACCATCGAGGTCGTCGTCGTCTTGCCGTGGGTGCCGCCCACGCCGATCGAGAATTGCAGGCGCATCAGTTCGGCCAGCATTTCTGCACGGCGCACAACCGGAATGCGGCGCTCACGCGCTTCCATCATTTCGGGGTTCTCGGCCTTAACCGCCGTGGAATAGACCACGGCTGAGACACCCTCGGTCACATGGGCAGCGTCATGACCGATATAGATACGGGCACCCAGCTTTTCCAAGCGTTCGGTATTGGCACTGACCTTGGCGTCCGAGCCCTGCACCTGATAGCCGATCTTGAGCATGATTTCGGCAATGCCGCTCATGCCAATACCGCCGATGCCGACGAAGTGGACAGGACCTAGGGAAAACGGGACGGGGCGAAGACGACGGATCATTTACGCCTCATAGCCTTGTCCGCGTCCGCTTAGAAGTGGGGGACCGGATCAAGGATGACGAAAATCTGACAAGTCGAGCAACCGAAAGAGGAAAATCGGCTTCTGCGTTCAGGCGTGCAAAATAAATTCCTGCATCGCAATTTCGCTTGAACCCTTATCCACCGGACTCTTGCGAGTCACAAAGATCAGCGTTTGACTCTTCGAAGAATCAGAAAAGCGATTTGATTACCAACTGTTAACCACGATGAATCACCATGCGTCCTCAACACCACCGGGGCCGCCTATCCATGTCCGAAATACAAACCGACGTCATCCTTCGCGGCGACTGCATCGAACGCTTGAAGGGCCTGCCGGACAAGTCGGTAGACATGGTTTTCGCCGACCCGCCCTATAACCTGCAACTGGGTGGCGACCTGCTGCGTCCCGACAACTCCAAGGTTGATGCTGTCGACGACGAGTGGGACAAGTTCGACAGCTTTGCCGCCTATGACGCCTTTACCCGTGCGTGGCTGGCGGAATGCCAGCGCGTCCTCAAGGACGACGGTACGCTGTGGGTGATCGGCAGCTATCACAACATCTTCCGTCTCGGCTCGGCGATGCAGGACCTCGGTT
>NZ_JAVXCU010000111.1:0-6207 GCF_036659295.1 Brevundimonas sp.
ATCATAGGCCGGAAGCACCAGCGGCTGACCTTGCGGGCCAGTCATGCCAAGGAAACGCTTGGCCTCGGCTTCCATGTCCTCGAAGCGGCGCTTTAGACCCGCGACATCATAGCCGTGGAAGTTGGCTTCGGACTGCTGGCGTTCGTTTTCAAGGAAGACTTCGCCATAGGTCAGGCCGTCCTTGTTGAACTTCAGGTCGTAAACATTGTCGACGCCCTGAACATACATGGCCAGACGCTCCAGCCCGTAGGTCAGCTCGCCCGAGACAACGTCGACCTCGATGCCGCCCACGCCCTGGAAATAGGTGAACTGGGTGACTTCCATGCCGTCACACCAGACTTCCCAGCCCAGACCCCATGCGCCGACGGTCGGGTTTTCCCAGTCGTCTTCGACAAAGCGGATGTCATGCAGACTGGGGTCGATACCGATGGCGCGCAGGGAGTTGAGATACAGCTCCTGCAGGTTGTCGGGGTTCGGTTTCAGGATGACCTGATACTGGTAATAGTGCTGAAGACGGTTCGGGTTTTCACCGTAACGGCCATCCCCCGGACGGCGCGACGGCTGAACATAGGCAGCCTTCCACGGCTTCTTGCCCAGCGCGCGCAGGACAGTGGCCGGATGCAGCGTACCGGCACCCACCTCGATGTCATACGGCTGCAAGATCGCACAGCCTTGCTCGCTCCAATAATGGTGCAGGGTCAGGATCAGGTCCTGAAACGAAAGAGGTTCAGTAGCGGCCACGGTCGACATTCAGTCCGATTTCGGGAAGGCGCGGACCATAAGCCGCCAACCCTTTCGCGGCAAGGCAAGGTGGCAGCTTCATTTTTTCGCAAACCTATCTGCGCTAGAAGAGCGGCGATATGAAAGAACGCACCGACCAGTTCCGCCGCCGCGCCGCCCGTTATCTGGGGCGCGATCCCCTGCCCGTACAACCGGCGCAGGGCGTCCTCAGCCTCAGCTTTGACGACTTCCCCAAGAGTGCATGGGAGGTGGCAGGGCCGATCCTGAAAGATCATGGCATCCTCGCCACCTATTATGTCGCCGGTGGACTGTGCGACGGCAGCAATATGGACAAGGTTCAGTTCTCGGAACGCGACCTGCAAGAAGCTTTTGAAGCAGGCCACGAGGTCGGGTGCCATACGTTTTCGCACACCAGCGTCCTGAGACTGGACGCCAAGGGCCTCAAGGCCGAACTTGATCGCAATTCCGACTGGGTGGCCGAGCGTCTGGACGGCCACCGGATGAGCCATTTTGCCTATCCGTTCGGCGATGCGTCACTGGGGGCCAAGGCCATGCTGGGACGCAGGTTTGCCCATAGTCGCGGTGTGACCGATGGCGTCAATACAGGTACCGCCGACCGCAATAACCTGCGGGCTATCGGTTTGGAAAGCCGTCGCCTGCCCGCCTATGACCTTGAAGGCCTGATGGCAGAGACAGCCGAAAACAAAGGCTGGCTGATCGCCTATGGTCACGACGTAGAGACCAATCCCACCCCCTATGGCTGTACGCCGCAGGATCTGGAACGGGTGATCACACTGGCCCGTCAGGCCGGATTGTCGATCTTGCCGGTTTCTTCGGCCTTTTCGATGATTTCCGCCAAGTCGGCCTGACGGCGTCGCTCTTTGTCGGCCCAGCGCAACAGCGCCTTGCGCGGCCAAACCATCAGCCACGAGCGCGGTACATACTCGCCTGACTCGATCTTGGCCCGCCGCGTCGGCGACGAAGCCGAGGCGCGTTCCGTATGGATCGCCCCCGGTCCCTGATGCACCATAAAGGCCCCGTTTTTCAGCGGGGTCTGGCGCAGATAGGCCAGACGCGGACTGATCTTCGTCAGGGGCGGATCATAGAACCAGCTGGAACCGATCCCGCCGCGCAAACCGGGATAGCGGCTAACAATACCGGCCATGGCCAGCCATGCCTTGTCCCAGCCCTCGGGATTGAAATCTGCCAGATCGCGGCTCTCGGTATGGACTTCCAGCCAGACGCCCCAGCCCTTGGCCAGCCCCCAGCGCAAAGGTGCCGTCAGGCCGTGCCAGCCCAGCACATGCTCGACCGTCTGGCGTGGGCCAACTGGCGATGACAGATCGATCAGGTGTGTCCGGCTGCCCGGTACACTCAGGCCCATCGCAAAGCGCACATCCTTGGCCCAGAAATCGGCATCATAGGCACCGGTGTCTTCGCTAAGGGATTTTGCCGTCCGGCTTAGCCAGAATGGATAGGCCTCGAATACTTCGGGCGGCAGATTATAGGACGCGATCCGGCGTGGCAGTTCCAGCAGCCAGCTGGCAATCAGCCCCCGACGCAAGGCACCGGTGATTTCATCCTCGGGCCCCGTGCCGATAACCTCGTCGACCTTTTTGGCGCAAAGCTCGAAATCCCAGTGCGCACTGGCCTTGATGGCCGCGATAGCCGCATCAGGCAGCAGGACTTCCAGACGCTCGCGCACATGCGTCGGCAAGGCCGCGAGGGTCAGGTGCAGGCCGTCGGTCTGTTCGGGTGATAGAACCAGCATGACCCTGACATAACACCATCATGTCATTTAGCCATTCATTTTGGCACCCCCACCGCCACTAGGCTGTGGCCCCGGTATGACCTCTAGGCCAGCCGTAGTTCCGGCGCACCCAGAACGACAGGCCGTACCCACCAGTCCGCACGATCCAGTATAAGGGCCGCCTGCACAGCATCCTCGGCACTGTCGAACAGGCCAAACACGGTCGCGCCCGATCCCGACATGCGTACCAGACGGCAGTTCGGCACAAGGGTCATCGTCTCCAGCGCCTCGGCAATATCGGGCGTTACCGACAGGGCGGGCGCTTGCAGATCGTTTCGCTGGGCTTTCAGCCAGTCGATCACCGCCGCAGGATCTGCATACGGGGCCGGACGTTCGGCATCACCCAGCGGGGCCGCATCATAGGCGCGGTAAACCGCCCCTGTCGGTGACGGCAATCCCGGATTCAACAGCACAGCGTGCAAAAGCGGCAAGTCCGCTGCGTCTTCCAGTACCTCGCCGACACCCGACGCAAAGGCCGGTCGGGCGCGATAGCACATCGGCCCGTCGGCCCCGATCACACGCGCCAGTTCTTCCAGCACCGTATCGGACAGCCCAAGCTCAAGCAGAAGGTTTGCCCCGCGCAGTGCTGCCCCCGCATCGGAGGAACCACCGCCCAGCCCCGAGGCAATCGGCAACCGCTTGTCCAGCGTCACCGCCATCGGCAGATCATCGAGCCCCAGATGGCTGGCCAAGGCCAGCAGCGCCCGCACCACCAGATTTTCGCCCTCCCCGTTCAGGGTCTGGCTGAACGGGCCGGTGATCTCGAAGGAAAAACTGTCGGCCTTTTCAAAGGTCATCCGGTCGCCGACATCGGCAAAGGCCACCAGACTGTCCAGCGGGTGATAGCCATCACCCCGCACCGGCGCGACGTGCAGATAAAGATTCACCTTGGCCGGAGCCAGAAGCGTCAGGGTATCGGTCACAAGATCAGTTCGCGATTGCGGCTTCGCCTGATCCGATACCCGCCTCGGAGGCCGGTGCCTGATCCAGACGTTCTTTCAACTTGGCCTCGACCTCGGCGCGGCGTTCGGCATCGACATCCAGCGTCAGGACGCGCTGCCACTGGAAGCCCGCCTCGCGTTGACGGCCAACCGCCCAGTACACATCGCCCAGATGGTCGTTCAACTCGGCATTGGCCGGAAGCTTGGCGACCGCCTGTTCCAGATTTTCCACCGCCTGATCGTACTGGCCCTGTTTGAACTGCGCCCAGCCCAGCGAGTCCTGAATGTGACCATCATTCGGAAGGGCCGCATGGGCGCGGGCAATCATGGCTGAACCTTCGGCCACACGGCGACCGCTATCGACCCACAAATAGCCCAGATAGTTCAGGATTTCCGGCTCGTCCGGTTGCAGTTGCAGCGCGGCCCACAGTTCGGCCTCGGCCTCGTCCACACGCTTGAGCGATTCATAGGCCGCCCCGCGCAGGAAATGGATCTCATAACCCTGATTGCCAACATTCAGCACCGGACCGTTCAACAGTTCCAGCGCCTCGTCATACTGTTTCATCGTCACCAGCTGGCCTGCCAGTGCATAGATGATGGCCGGATCATCCGGTGCCGCGGCCAGTGCGCGACGATAGTCGGCCAGAGCCTCTTCGGACTGGCCCTGTTTTTCAAAGCTGACGGCGCGCTGGGCGCGGGCATTGGCATAGACGCGGCCCTGCGAAGGATCGACCTCGCCCAAAACCTGCCGTCCGGCATAGCTCAGATTGGCATTGATCAGGGACTGGCCGATATAGAGCTGGGTCTGCGGCATCGGCAGAACCTGTTGCGCCAGTCGCAGATAAACCGCGCCAAACTCGTTGGCATCCTGTGCGATCATCTGGTCGGCAGCCGTGCGAAGCGCCATGGCCACGCCCTCGCGATAGCGCGGCAGTTGGGGCGGCTTGCCCCCGTCGATCACGCGCTGGCGGGCCAGATAGATACGCGGCTCGGCCTGATTGGCGGCAATCGACGCATCATACAGGGCCAGTGCCTCTTCCTTGCGACCACGACGCTCCAGAAACTCGCCATAGGGCAGACGGAACAGCGGCGCGGCCACGGCATGGGCTGTCAGGTCCTGCCATTCCTTTTCCGCATCGTCATAGCGGCGGCGCATTTCCAGCAGGCGGGCGCGGTTGCTGCGGGCCACCATCGCGCTGATCGGGTCGAAATCGGCAGGCGGCGCGGCAAAGGCACGATCCCAGTCACCGGCCTCGGCGGCAATCCAGACCTGTGCATAGACGGCGGCGCGGTCATGCGGCAGGTCGACCGGATTGTCGGCCAGCACCTGATTGGCGCGGCGCGCACCATGATTCAGATAGGTCTGGATACCGTTGACCAATTTTCCGGCCTCGGTAATCACCGGCGAAACGGTTTCGCCTTCCGGCACGATGGTCGCGGCATAGCCCAGATCACCGGCCAGAATAGCCGCGGTAAAGGCCTGTTCGCGCAGGCGCGGCTGTTCCGGCGTCAGGATATTGGCCTGTTGCAGCAGTTCGGCACCCAGCACCGTATCTTCACGGGCCAGCGCGGCGCGACCGGCCAGATAAAGCCCGTAGGCACTGCGCCCCTCTGCATCCGTCGGCACCGGAGCCCATTCAGCAGGAATGGCCACCACCGGCGCAGGCGGCAGTTCGGTATCCGCTGGTTCCCCGTCTTCGCCTTCAGCGGGCTCTTGGCCCTCTGCCGGTTCCTCGGTCGTGTCCACGTCTTGCGGTTGTGCGTCCTGTGCCGGTTCCAGACGGATCAACGGCACGGCATCCGGCTCAGGCTTAACCGGCTCCTCGACAACGGGCGGCGCATCTTGCGGCACAGCCTGTGGCTGCGCCTCCTGCGCCAGCGCGGGGGCCGCCATGATCAGGGCAGCAATCGAAGTGCTCAGCAGCAAGGGACGGATAGGCTTCATAGCGCCGACCCTTCACCTTTTCGCCAGCGCGAGCAAGGGGCAGCACCTTGCTTGGCATAGAAAAAGGACGCCGCACGGTGCACGACGTCCTTTTCAAAACATTCAAACCCTACAGGGCCTTACATGTTCGATTACATATTCGGATAGTTCGGGCCGCCTGCACCTTCCGGCGTGGTCCAGACAATGTTCTGCGACGGGTCCTTGATGTCGCAGGTTTTGCAGTGGACGCAGTTCTGGGCGTTAATCTGGAAGCGCGGGTTGGAACCGTCTTCGTTGCGCAGAACCTCATAGACGCCCGCCGGGCAATACAGACGCGCAGGCTCGCCATATTTGGGCAGGTTGACGTTGATCGGCACGCTAGGGTCCAGCAGCTTCAGGTGGGCTGGCTGGTCCTCGGCATGGTTGGTGTTCGAGATGAACACGCTCGACAACTTGTCAAAGGACAGCTTGCCGTCCGGCTTGGGATAGGCAATCGGCTTGTGCTTGGATGCCAGCTCGGTCGAGGCCGCATCGGTCTTGTGGTGCTTCATCGTGCCAAAGAACGAGAAGCCGCCCGTCAGGTGGTTCACCCACAGGTCGAACATACCGACAGCGCCGCCGATCATGGTCCCGAACTTGGTCAGCAACGGCTTGGCGTTACGGACGATCTTCAGTTCCTTATAGACCCACGAGGTCTTGTAGGCTTCTTCGTAGGCGGTCAGGACATCACCTTCACGGCCCGCGATCACAGCATCATAGGCCGCGTCAGCCGCCAGCATGCCGGTCTTCAT
>NZ_JAVXCU010000112.1:0-6146 GCF_036659295.1 Brevundimonas sp.
GTCTTCATGGCATTGTGGCTACCCTTGATGCGCGGAACATTGACGAAGCCGGCCGAGCAACCGATCAGTGCGCCGCCCGGGAAGGCCAGTTTCGGAACCGACTGGAAACCGCCCTCGGTAATGGCACGCGCGCCATAGGATACGCGGGTGCCGCCTTCGAGGTGGTGCGCCACAGCGTCATGGTGCTTAAAGCGCTGGAACTCGTCGAACGGCGACAGGTACGGGTTCTTGTAGTTCAGGTGCGTCACAAAGCCGATCGACACATAGCGATCGCCGAAGTGGTACAGGAACGAACCGCCGCCCGTCTTGTCATCCAGCGGCCAGCCCGTCGTGTGCTGGACCAGACCCGGCTTGTGGTTTTCCGCAGGGACCTGCCACAGTTCCTTGATGCCGATACCGAACTTTTGCGGATCGGCAGCGTCGCACAGGTTGTGGCGGGCCATGATGGTCTTGGCCAGCGAGCCGCGAACGCCTTCAGCGATGAAGACGTATTTGCCGTGCAGTTCCAGACCCGGCTGGAAGTCGCCGGTCGGCTTACCTTCGCGGTCGATGCCGAACACACCGGCGACAACACCTTTGACGCGGCCGCTCTCGTCATCCCAGACGACGTGGCTGGCAGCCATGCCCGGATAGACTTCGACGCCCAGAGCTTCCGCCTGTTCGGCCAGCCAGCGCGAGACATTGCCCAGCGAGGCAATATAGCAGCCGTGGTTGTGCATGAACGGCGGCAGGGCGAACATCGGCAGCGAGATCTGGCCTGCCGGACCGAGGATCAGGAATTTGTCTTCCTTGACCGGCGTCTCCAGCGGCGCGCCCATCTCTTTCCAGTTGGGGAACAGCTCGTTCAGCGCCTTGGGATCAATCACCGCGCCCGACAGGATATGGCCACCGATCTCGGCAGACTTTTCCAGAACGGCGACACTGATTTCCTTGCCGTCTTTTTCTGCGCGCTGTTTCAGGCGGATCGCAGCCGAAAGACCAGCGGGGCCACCGCCAACGATGACGACGTCATATTCCATGACCTCGCGCTCGACACCGGCCAGCGCTTCCAGCGGCGGCAAGTTGTCGATGACGGCTTCTTGCCACGCATTCTTTGCGCCGCCTTCGGTGAGCTGTTCCGGCATGATCCCCTGAATCCTCAATCTTGTCGTGGTTATCGCCTTATCGGGAGGTGACGTGGCGGCGGTCAAGCCCTATTGCTTTATCTGTGATGAACACTCTTTCTCCGGATATGCTCGCCTATGAGTCCCTGCTCGCCTTCTGGAGCGATGCCGGGGTCGATGCCTGCTATCTGGATGCGCCGTTCGACCACACGATTATCCAGCCGATGCCGACGCCCGCAGCGGTGCAAAAACTGGCCGCTGTGCCGGTTTCGCGCGGTCCTCTGTCTAATACCGATGCCACCACCGGCACAGCCGAGGCGCGCCAACTGGCTGCCGCCGCACAGGATATGGACGCCCTGGTCGCCGCTGTGGCCGCCTTTGACGGCTGTGGCCTGAAACGCATGGGCGCACGCTCTGCCCTGTTCGGGCGCGGGGCCGCCAATGCCGATCTTCTGGTGATCGGCGATGCCCCCAATGATGTAGACGATGCACGCGGCGCGGCCTTTTCCAGCCCTGCGGGCCAGTTGATGGACCGTATTCTGGCCGCCGCCCAACTGACCGACCGCGCCTATCTGACGCAAACTGTATTCTGGCAACCGCCCGGCAACCGCCCCCCGACCCCCGAGGAGCAGGCCGTCTGCCTGCCTTTCATCGAGCGAGCCGTGCAACTGCTCCAGCCCAAGGCGGTTCTGCTGATCGGATCGGTCGCCGCACGCGGTATCCTGTCCAGCAATGAAAGCCTTTTGAAGCTACAGGGCCGCTGGCAGGAATGGGCACCCGAGGGCCACACCGCCCTGCCCGTCATGACCACATTCCACCCCGGTTTCCTGCTGCAACAACCGCAAGCCAAGGGCCTCGTCTGGCGCGACATGCTGGCGCTTGGCACGCGCCTTTAACCTTAAAAGTTGAGCGGTCGCCCAAAAACGGGCATGTTTTGCGGATCAGGTGACCAATCCACAGAGCTTTTGATCGGTCGTGTACGCCGTCAGAATGCCGACGAAGGGAGCCTCCGCGCTTATGAAATCTGTCGTTCGGGTGCGTTGCGCCTCGTCCTCGCGCCGCTCATTCTTCCGCTCTGCGCCGCTTCTGGCCGGTCTGGCCCTGCCGCTGGCCTTGGCCCTGCCCGCCGCCAGCCATGCCGAGGTGGCCTATGCCGCTGTTGTCGGCACCGCCGCCTATGACGAAAACTCCGACACCCCTTCGGCCCTCAGCCGTCAGGACCGCCTGACCTACACCACCGCCTTCGATGCCCTGCGTCGCGGCGATCTGGAAACCGCCCGTGCGACGGCCCAGCAGGTGCAGGACCGTATTCTTCTGGGCGAGCTGGAATTCGAACGCCTGTTCCACGCCAACCATGTCGCCACCTATGACGAGCTTGTGGGCTGGCTGACGACCTATTCCGATCTGCCCATGGCCGAGCGCGTCTATACGCTGGCCATGCGCCGCCTGCCGGACGGTGCTACACCACCGCCGCGCCCCGGCGGTTTCCTCGCCCGCACATGGGACAGCGTAACCCGCGCAGGGCAACCCAGCATCGACCCCAGCCGCGCCGCCCGCGTCATGCTGAACAGTGACGACCTGCAAGGGGCCTATGACAACGGCATCGAGCTGGGTGACTGGTGGACCTCGGGTCTGGCCGCATGGCGGATGCAGCGTTATCACGATGCCTATCAGGCCTTCCTGCACGTCGCCGATGACCCGACCGAAGACCCGTGGGTGCGCGCATCGGGTGCCTTCTGGGCTGCCCGCGCCGCTGGTTTCAGTGGCCGTCAGGACCGTATCCAGCCGCTGCTGCGCCAAGCCGCCCGCTGGCCCGCCACCTTCTATGGCCAGATCGCCCAGCGCCAGTTGGGCGAGGAGATGGTGATCCGCAATCAGGGCCCGCGCGCCTATTTCTCGAACGCCCAGAGCGCCCCTGCCGAGGAACTGGCTCCGGTCGATACCCGTGCCCTGAACGCCTTTGTCCATCAGGATGAAACGGCACGTCGCGCACTGGCCCTGTTCGAGGTCGGTCGCCGCAATGACGCGGCCCAGTCGGCCCGCGACGGCCTGCGCCGCTCGCGCGACTCCCAAGCCCGCCAGATGTGGGCCGACCTTTACCGCATGGTCGCCCCCAGCCGTTCAGCCGAACGCGCGGCCTCCACAATTGATGCCAGTGACTATCCGATGCCAGAGCTAAGCCCCGAGGGCGGCTATACGGTGGATCAGGCACTGGTCTATGCGCTGATCCGTCGCGAGTCTGCTTTTGACGCCGGTGCCCGTTCCGGTGCCGGTGCCTATGGCCTGATGCAGGTCATGCCTGCCACGGCTGCCTATATGAGCGGCGACCAGTCCTATGTGCGCCAGCCCCAGCGCCTGCTGAACGCTAACCATAATATGAAGGTCGGACAGGACTATATAAACCGTCTGCTGGCCATCGAGACATTCAAGGGCGACCTGCTGAAAACGGTCGCGTCCTACAATGCCGGACCCGGCCCTATGATCGCCGCCATGCGCAAGGTCGGTGTGGATGCCGATCCGCTATTGCTGATCGAGATTATCGACGTGCCGCAAGCGCGCGAATATGTCGAAAAGGTCGTGGCGGCCTACTGGATTTACCAGCGGATGATGGGCGGCAAGACCAATACGCTGGATGCTGTGGTTTCGGGGGCAGCCGGTGTGCCGCTGTCGCTGGACTATCGCCCGCCAGCCCCTGTCATTGCCGCACCTGTGATCCAGACAGCCCAGACGGAAACCCCGTCTGAAGCCCGCTAGATCATCGCGGCTTTCAGCCCAGACCGGACTGTAACAACAGCCAGCCTGCGCCCAGCATCAGCGAAACGATGCCATAGTTGCGCGCCTTGCGGTGCCAGTTCACGCCACGATCAATCGAACGCATCGGTCATGTTCTCCCAACCCAGAGCACGACCTTAGCTTTAAAAATGTAAAAACATCGTTCTTCCAACATGGTGAAACGATGACAGTTTCAGGACGCCAGTGCTTCGGCTTCCCATTGCAAAAAGTCAGGCTGGTTCAAAAGCGTCTGCATATAGGCCGCCGCTATACCGTCCGTATCACCGTGCAAGGACAGGTCGATCCGGTAATGACGCACCCGCGCCGCAACCGGCGTGAAAAACGCATCGGCAATCGACCAAGCGCCAAACAGCCACGGACCACCCGTACTGTAACGCTGTCGCATCTGGCACCACAATGACACCAGTCGTGACAGGTCCCTATCCAGTGCCGGATCGGATGGAGGGTCACATCGGGCATCGCCTGCAATCGGATGGTCCGGTCCCATGCCGCACAGGTCGCGCAAGGCGGAAAACCCCGCGTGCATTTCCGCTGTTACCGAACGCGCATAGGCCCGCGCGACAGGGTCGGCGGGCCAGAGTTGCGCTTGCGGATAGGTTTCGTGGGCCCACTCGGCAATGGCCAGAGTGTCCCAGATAGTGTCGTCAACCACATGCAAGACAGGCACCAGCCCCGTCGGCGAATGATCGCGCAGGGCTGCCTTTTGTTCAGCAGAGGCATATTCGACGCTGCGAACCGTAAAATCGGCCCTTGTCCGCTTCATCACCAGCCATCCCCGCAGGGACCAGGTTGAATACAAACGCGGGCCGATAGTCAGTTGCATCGCCTAATCCCTCTGCTCGGAGGGTATTAATGGCTGGACGACAGCTTCAGCACAACAATGCCCGAGACGATCAGCAAGGCACCGGCCACGCGCATCGGCGTTACCGCCTCGCCCATGATGGCAATACCGACGACAAAGGCACCCACAGCGCCGATACCGGTCCAGATGGCATAGGCCGTGCCCAGAGGCAGGGTCTTCATGGCCATGGCCAGCAAACCAAAGGACAACACCATGAAACCGATGGTCCCGATGGACGGCCACAGCTTGGTAAAACCGTCAGACGCCTTCATCAGGGTCGCCCACACGATTTCAAGCAAACCGGCAATAAGAAGGAAAATCCAGGCCACGACAAACTCCCTGCATGGCATATCGGGTCGTCCCGATGTGAAGCCCGATGCGGGGGAGGTCGTCCTCCTGATGGCGGGTCACATAGGACAAGTGATCACTCGAGAAAACCCTTTTTCTATGTGAAAATTTTATGACCACACCGTCACACATGCATAACAAGGCTCTGTTCGGCTTGACTCCACCCCCTAGTAGCAGGACAGAGCGGGTCCATGATCACGCGCTACACCCGCCCCGAAGCCGTCGCCATCTGGTCCCAGGATACCAAGTATAAAATCTGGTTCGAGATCGAAGCCCACGCCGCCACCAAGATGGCCGAGCTGGGTGTCATCCCTACCGAGGCTGCCGAAGCCATCTGGGCCAAAGGCAAGGATGTCACGTTCGATGCCGACCGCATCGACGAGATCGAACGCACCACCAAGCACGACGTCATCGCCTTCCTGACCCATGTTGCGGAAATCGTCGGTGACGAAGCCCGCTTCCTGCACCAGGGCATGACCTCGTCGGACGTGCTGGACACCTGCTTTGCCGTGCAACTGGCGCGTTCTTCGGATCTGCTGCTGGAAGGTGTTGACCGCGTGCTGGCCGCGCTGGAAACCCGCGCCAAGGAACACAAATACACCGTCTGTGTCGGCCGTTCGCACGGCATCCATGCCGAGCCGGTAACCTTTGGCCTGAAACTGGCCGGTTATCACGCCGAATGGCAGCGCGCCCGTCGTCGTCTGGTGACCGCCCGTGAAGAGATTGCCACCTGCGCCATCTCGGGCGCGGTTGGCACCTTCGCCAACGTCTCGCCGGAAGTTGAACAATACGTCGCCGACCAGATGGGTCTGGCCGTAGAGCCGGTCTCGACGCAGGTCATCCCGCGCGACCGCCACGCTGCCTATTTCGCCGCTCTGGGCGTGATCGCCTCGTCGATCGAGCGTCTGGCCGTTGAAATCCGCCACCTGCAACGCACCGAAGTCCTCGAAGCCGAAGAGTTCTTCGACAAGGGTCAAAAGGGCTCGTCGGCCATGCCGCACAAGCGCAACCCGATCCTGACCGAAAACCTGACGGGTCTGGCGCGCCTCGTCCGCTCGTCG
>NZ_JAVXCU010000113.1:0-6085 GCF_036659295.1 Brevundimonas sp.
CTCAGGTCTTTCTGTTGCACAGCCCTGGCGTTTTGCCCCGCGGCCAGTTGCAGCACGCCGTCATCGAGAAACAGCAGGCCGATCGGCAGATCGAAAGCGCCGCCGGCCAGCACGATGTCCAGCGCTTCGCGGGCAGCGGGTCTAGGCGTGTCCAAAAGTCCGATGACGCCAAGATCACGACTGCCGTGTCGCACGACCATCAAGGTGCGCCCCTGTTCGCGCAACTGCCCGACCGTTTGGCGGGCGGACGCATCAAGAGGGCTAACTCCGTCTGTGCCGAACATTTCGGGCTTGCCGATAAAGACGGTTTGGCCATCCAGTTGCGCGGTCACACCCTTGCCGGTCAGGCTGTGCAGGCTGGACGCGGTTTGCACGGCGATGTTGCCCAGCCGTTCGGCACCGTCGCGGGCAATCGCTTCGGCGAGAGGGTGATCACTCAGACGCTCTACGGCGACAGCGACGCGCAATAGCTCGGTCGCATCGACACCCTCGAACGGTACGACATCGGTGATGCGCGGACGGCCCTCGGTCAGGGTACCGGTTTTGTCGAACGCGATAGCGTTGATGGCCCCGAGACTTTCCAGAGGCGCACCGCCCTTGATCAGCACACCGGCGCGGGCTGCACGGGCGACGCCGGACAAGACCGCACTGGGGGTGGCGATGGCCAACGCACAGGGGCTGGCCGCGACCAGCACGGCCATGGCGCGATAGAAGCTGTCACGGAACGGCTCGTCCACAACCACCCATGCGAACAGCAGAACAAAGGTCAGCACCAGTACAAGCGGTACGAAGATGCGCTCGAAGCGGTCTGTGAAACGCTGGGTCGGTGACTTCTGGGTCTCGGCCTCGCTGACCATACGCACGACCTTGGCCAAGGTCGTGTCGGTGGATTTGCGCGTGGTTTCGATCTCGATCGCACCGGTGCCGTTGATGGTGCCTGCAAAGACAATCGAAGCCGATGTGATCGAAGCATGTCTGGTGCGGGCCTCAGCCGGATCGGCAACGGGGTGTTTGTCCACCGGCATGCTCTCGCCCGTGACGGGGGCCTGATTGATGCTGGTATTTCCGGCAACAACGAAACCATCGGCAGGTAGGCGCTCATTGGGGCGCACGACGACCAGATCACCGATTTCGAGCTGTTCGACAGGGGTTTCGACAATGTCCTGACCCCGACGCACACGGGCTGTGCGTGGAGCCAGTTCACCCAGGGCCTCGATGGCACGTTTTGCACGCCCCATCGCATAGTGTTCAAGCGCATGGCCGAGGCTGAACAGGAACAGGAGCAGGGACCCTTCGGCCCAGTGCCCCAGTGCCGCCGCACCCGCCGCCGCAACCAGCATCAGGGTGTCGATCTCGAAGCGACGGCGTTTCAGATTCTCGACAGCTTCGCCAACCGTAAAGAACCCGCCCAGAGCATAGGCGCACAGGAACAAGGCCAGCGGTATCCAGCCCGAAATATCGGGAACCAGCTTTTGCAGGGCAAAGCCCACCACCAGTGCGACGCCCGACCCCAGCGCAAAGAACAGTTCGGTATTGGCACCGAAAATGCCGCCATGATTATGGGCATGACCCGCATGGTCGTCGGCACCTTCGTGCTTATGATCGTGTTTGTGATCACCGCTCATAGCCACAGGCCTTGTACTGCGGGCGCGTTGGAAACGCTCCGGTTTCGTATGATGGGCGCATCAGTCATCTATCCCCTCGGCGCTGCGACGCTTCACGGCCTTGGCTGCGAAGGTTGGCAGGACAAGTAAGGTCAGCACTGTCGCGGTCAGAAGTCCACCAATGACCACAGTGGCCAGTGGTTTTTGCACCTCGGCTCCGGCCCCTTGGGCCAGTGCCATGGGAATAAAACCGACAATGGCCACAAGGGCGGTGGTCAGCACTGCACGAAGGCGGCTGAAGGCACCGGACAGGGCGGCATCCTGCGGGTTCTGCCCTTGTTGTAGCCGCTCGCGGATGGCCTGCATCAGGACCAGACCGTTCAAGGTGGCCACGCCGGACACGGCGATGAAGCCGACAGCCGCCGAAACCGAGAAGGGCATGCCCCTCAGCAACAGAGCCAAGGCCCCGCCAACCAGCGCCAGAGGCACACAGGCAAAGACCAGACCGGCCTCTGCAAACGAACCCAGAGCCATGAACAGCAGTATCCCGATCAGGATAAAGACCACAGGAACCACCAGACCCAGACGTTGCTCGGCCCGTTTCAGGTTCTCGAACTGGCCGCCCCATGTCAGCGAATAGCCCGCTGGCAGTTTGACCTGTTGCTGCACCTTGTCTTGTGCCTCGGCGACAAATCCGCCCAGATCGCGACCGCGCACATTGGCCTGAACGACCATGCGGCGGCTGCCATTGCTGCGGCTGATCTGATTCTGGCCTTCGGCAACCTGAATACGCGCAACCGAGGACAGGGGCACGGCAATGCCTGATGGCGTCGTTACGGGCAGGGCATCCAGCAAGGCGGGGTTGTTGCGCTCGTTATCGGGCAGGCGGACCACCACATCGAAACGACGGTCGCCTTCAAAGATTTGGCCTGCGGGGGCACCGCCGATAGCGGCCGAGACAGCTTCGGATACATCCGCCGCCGACAGGCCGTAATGGGCCGCCGCAAAGCGGTCCACGCTGATGGTCAGGGTCGGTAGGCCGGATGCCTGTTCAACACGCACATCGGCAGAACCGGGGGTGTTACGCAGGGCACTGGCGACCTGATCGGCTGTGGCCTGTAGCTGGGTAAAGTCATCGCCATAAACCATGACGGCCAGATCGGTGCGAACCCCCGAAATCAGCTCATTGAAACGCAGTTCGATCGGTTGGCTGAACTCGAAACTATTGCCCAACTGGGTCGAGGCGACGGTTTCGAACCGTTCGATCAGGTCTTCTTTGGCCAGTCGCGGATCAGGCCATTCCTTGCGCGGTTTCAGGATGATGACGGCATCCGAAATATTGGGCGGCATGGGGTCAACAGCGGCCTCTGCAGTGCCGGTGCGCGAGAAGATGGTCTTCACTTCGGGCTGGTTCTTGATGACCCGCTCCAGCGCCATCTGCATGGCGAGGGACTGTTCCAGCGAAGCCGATGGCACGCGTAGGGCCTGCATGGCGACATCGCCTTCATCGAGGGTGGGAATGAACTCGCGGCCCAGTGTCGCAAAGGTCAGACCGCCTATAACGAGCGTTCCGATGGCGGCCAGAAGAACGGCCTTGGGACGCGCCACGGCGGTACGTATGGCAGGCTCGATCCAGCGGCGGGCATGACGCAGCAGGAATGTCTCGTGTTCCTGTGCCTGACCGTTCGCGTCCAGATGGACGGTTTTCGGCTCGCGCACCATCAGCGCCGTCATGGCCGGTACGAAGGTGAACGAGAAGATGAAGGCCCCCACCAGAGCCAGCATGACCGTGGCCCCCATAGGGATAAAGGTCTTGCCCTCGACGCCTTCCAGCATCAGCAGCGGCGTAAAGACCAGCAGGATAATAAGCTGGCCAAAGGCGGCAGGCCGTACCATCTGGCGTGCCGCATCCGTGGCGACGCCCAGACGCTCCCGACGGGTCAGCATACGCCCCAGATCGGCGCGTTTCTGGCCCAGTCTCAGCAGGGTGTTCTCGACCACCACCACGGCCCCGTCGACCAACAGACCAAAATCCAGAGCGCCAAGGCTCATCAGGTTTCCGCTGATGCCAAAACGGTTCATGCCTATGACGGCGAACAGGAAGCTGATCGGGATCATCAGGGCCGTAATCGTTGCCGCGCGGATATTCCCCAGCAGCAGGAACAGCACGACGATAACCAGCAGCGCCCCTTCGGTCAGGTTCTTGGCCACGGTCTTGATGGTCGAGTTGACCAGTGCACTGCGGTTCAGGACGGGTTCGGCGATGACATCTGCCGGAAGGCTGGCTCCGATCTCTTCAAGCTGTTTGGCGGCTGCTTGCGCCACCGTGCGGCTGTTTTCTCCGGCCAGCATCAGGGCGGTGCCGATGACAGCTTCATGGCCATCGCGGCTGCCACCGCCGAGGCGGGGGGCCTGACCGATCTCGACAGTGGCCACATCGGCCACGCGAACCACAAGGCCGTTGCGGTTGACGACAGGGGCCTGTGCCAGATCGTCGACACTGGAAGCCAGCGCATCGGTACGAACCGTCAGGGCCTCGCCCGACCGTTGCACATAACCGGCACCGGCCTGTGTGTTGGCGCGGTCCAGTGCCTGCACCAGATCGCCAAGACCCAGACCATAGCTGGCCAAACGGGCCGGATCGGGCCGAACCGCATATTCTTTGACATAGCCGCCATTCACATCGACGCCCGCCAGTCCGCGTGCGTTTCGCATACGCGGGGCGATGATCCAGTCCTGAACGGTGCGCAAATAGGTTGCGCGGGACTGCGGTGTTTCCAGCCGCTCGCCCTCGGGCGTCAGATAACTTCCATCCGGTTGCCAGCCTGCACGGCCTGCGCGTGCGGTCTTGACGTCGAACGGTTTGAAATCGACCGTCCACATCAGGACTTCGCCAAGGCCGGTGGTGATCGGCGAGAGGCTGGGTTCGACATTATCCGGCAGGTTTTCACGCGCCTGCGCCATCCGTTCGGCTACCTGCTGGCGGGCGAAATAGATGTCGGTCCGGTCGCTGAAGATCACAGTCACCTGACTGAAACCGTTGCGGGTCAGCGAACGGGTGCTCTCCAGCCCCGGAATACCGGCCATGGCGGTTTCCAGCGGATAGGTGACCTGACGCTCCATCTGCTCGGGGGCCAGAGCCGGCGCGACCGTATTGATCTGGACCTGCCGGTTGGTGATGTCCGGCACCGCGTCGATGGGCAGCCTGGTCAGCTGGAACAGGCCCCAAACAGAGACAAGCACTGTTGCCAGTACGACAAACCAGCGGAAGCGGACGGACGCTTCGATTATGTATTTGAACATGACATCCGCCCCCTAGTGCGCGTGCTCGGCTTCGCCCTTGGCCAGTTCGGCCTTGAGCAGGAAGGCATTGGCGGCGGCTATGCGTTCGGTTCCGTCCAGTCCGCGCAGGATCTCGGTTTCGCCGCCTGACTGACGTCCGGTCAGTACGGGGGTGGCCTTGAAACCTTGCGGCGTGCTGACAAAGACCACGCTGGCCCCATTGACAGTTTGCACGGCCTCGGTGGGGACGGTGATGACGCCTCCGGACTGGCCTTGCGTGATGACGATGCCGCTGACGGGGGAACCGGCGGGGGGCAGGGCATTGCCTTGCGGGCGGGCGCGAATAAGGGTGGCACCGCTGTCCTGCGGGCCCGCATCGGCGGCAACGCCGGTGACCACGGCCTCGAACTCGCCTTGCGGGCCGCTGACACGGATGTTCGAACCAAGGCGGACATTGGCGGCCATGTGTGGCGGCGCGTTAAACACCAATTCCAGCCTTGCAGGATTGGTCACTTCGGCCACCACAGCGCCCTGTGCGACGAAGCCGCCGGGGCCGACCTGAACATTGGTGACAACGCCGGAAATCGGACTGACCACGCTCATCCGGCCCGAGGCATTGGGAGATCCGGCGGCTGTTGCGCGGGCGCGGGCGGCGCGGGCCATAGCCTCGGCGCTGGCGACCTGTGCTTGCGAAGCCTCGACTTCCTGACGGGCGACAACGCCCTGATTGGCCAGATTCTGGTTGCGCTGATGGGCCTGACGGGCGGCCGCAGCGATGGCTGTGGCGGCATCTACCTCGGCCCTGAGGGCAGCAGCGTCACCGCTGATCAGACTGATGAGAGGCTGATCTGCGCGGACACTCGTACCGGGGGCCACCAGAACGCGTTCGACCGTTCCTGAAACCATGGCACCTACGGCAGCGCGGGCATCAACCATGGCCTCGACCCGACCGGACAGGCGGGTTTCTCCGCCGCCGCCGCGCGACAGGCTGACGATGGAGATACCGGCGGCGTCTATCTGGGCCTGATCCAGTTCAATGACGCCTTCGGGCGTTGCGGCTTCTTCAGTGGCTTCAGTTTCAGGGGCAGCCGCAGGTGGGTTGGACGGGGTCAGTGTCAGGGCCATAAGGCCACCGCCCAGCAGGACGACTGCGGCAACGCCCGCGATCAGAAGCTTTTTGTTCGATGACAGGGTTTGCA
>NZ_JAVXCU010000114.1:0-6027 GCF_036659295.1 Brevundimonas sp.
CATCCCGCCAAGCAGAGGGCCCAGCGCATTGGCAAAGTTGAAGGCAGAGTGGTTGAGAGCGGCGGCCAGTGTCTGGGCTTCGCCAGCCACATCCATCAGGCGGGTTTGCAAGATAGAGCCCAGTCCGCCCCCGATACCGATCATCACAATGACCACCAGCAGGGTCTCCAGTCGCGGCGCGGCCAGCGCATATAGCGACAGGGCAAAGGCGCTCCACAGCAACAGGCCCCCAGCCGCCTTCATGCCGAATCGGTCCGCAGCCCAGCCTCCGATCAGGTTACCGGCCATCATGCCGATGCCGAAAACGGCAAATATGGTCGGAAGGGTGGATGCCGAAACGCCCGTCACCGCCTGTGCGGTCGAGGCCAGATAGGCATAGACGCTGAACATACCGCCAAAGCCAATGGCCCCGACGCCGAGCGTCAGCCAGACTTGCGTGTTCTTGAGAGCGGACAGTTCGCGAAGAGGGATGGCATCGGGATCACCGCCATCACGCGGCGCAAACAGGGCCACCAGCACCATGGTCAGAACGGCCAGCACACTGACAATGGCAAAGGTCCAGCGCCAGCCGAAATGCTGGCTGACAATATTGGCCAAAGGTACGCCGACCAGTGTCGCGACCGTCAGCCCCAAAAGCGTGGTGGATACGGCCCGAGAGCGCATGTGCAAGGGCACGATACTGGCCACCAGCAGCGCCGCTACACCGAAATAGGCCCCGTGCGGAATGCCGCTGAGGAAGCGGAACAGCAGCATGCTCTCATAGGTGGGGGCCACGGCGCTGAGGGCGTTGCCGATGGCAAACAGGCCCATAAACCCGACCAGCAACAGCCAGCGCGGCAGGCGAGCCCCCATAACGGCCAGAATAGGGGCGCCGACAACGACACCGGCGGCATAGGCGCTGATGACATGGCCTGCGGTGGGTTCGTCCACGCCTAGGCCTCTGGCGAAGTCGGGCAGGATGCTCATGGCGGCAAACTCGGTCACGCCGATGGCGAAACCGCCCGTCGCAAGTGCCAGCAGTACAAGGGCAATCCGTCCGGCGGAAAGGCCAACGGGATCGGCGCCCTGTGAGGGGCGTGGGGAAACAAGCATGGATACCGGGGTCGTTGGAGACGATGCAGCACAAAGGCTGCGGGGGAGGACGACGGAACCGATATAGGCCGATCAGGCCGTGTTGCAATGCGACCAAGGGAAGGGGGGCTTTGGCGGCAGACCCGTCAAAGCCCCCGTAGGGTGGCTTAGCTGCCGGTGTTTTCGTAAATGCCGGTGATCGAAGCCTTGGCCAGCGTATGGAAATGCAGGTTGAAGCCGTAAACCGCGCCCGAATTGTCAGCGGTAACGTCCAGCGTTTCGACATCCACGGCAAAGACGGTGAAGATGTAGCGGTGCGGACCGTGACCAGCGGGCGGAGCGGCTCCGCCAAAACCGGCATCGCCGAAATCGGTGCGGCCCTGAATGGCGCCGGCTGGCAGGTTGGCACCGCCGACAGCACCTGCGCCCGCGGCCAGTTCGCTGATGTCGGCGGGGATATTGGCTATGGTCCAGTGCCAGAAGCCCGAGCCGGTCGGCGCATCGGGATCATAGCAGGTAACGGCAAACGACTTGGTGCCTTCCGGCGCGCCCGTCCACGACAGGTGGGGCGAGGTGTTGCCCTTGGCATAGACCTGCGCATCGGAAAGCGTGCCGCCGTCCACAAGATCATTGGATGTCAGGGTAAAGGTCATGGGCAGTCCCTCCGCAGTCATTGATATTCGAGCTCAGGTCTTGATGGGCAAGACAAAGGCGGACGGCAAGGGCGCGTATGAAAAAAGGCCGCCCGATGGGGCGGCCTTTTCAACGAAATATCCTGAAAAATCAGGCGATCTCGATCTTGTAGGATTCGATGACCGTATTGGCCAAAAGCGTTTCGCACATGCGCTTCACTTCGGCTTCCTTGTCGGCGACATCGTCGGCCAGATCGAAAGCGATCAGCTTGCCGACGCGGGCTTCGGAAACGCCCGGCCAGCCCAGACCTTGCAGAGCGCCTTCAACGGCCTTGCCCTGAACATCCAGCACGCCCGGCTTGAGGAAGACGTGAACCTTAACCTTGGCCATTAGTGTAGCCCTCCCTGAATAACAGTCGGCATATCTTTCATGATGCCGAGACGGCGAGCCACTTCGGTGTAGCTCTCGATGACATTGCCCATGTCGCGACGGAAGCGGTCCTTGTCCAGCTTCTCGCCCGTGGCGGTATCCCACAGGCGGCACGAGTCGGGGCTGATTTCGTCGGCGAGGATAACGCGCGAGAAATCGTTTTCGTAGATGCGGCCGAACTCGATCTTGAAGTCCACCAGCGTGATGCCGACGGCCGAGAACAGGCCCGACAGGAAGTCGTTCACGCGAATGGCCGTGGCCAGCATGTCGTCCATTTCCTGAGTCGTGGCCCAGTTGAAGGCGGTGATATGCTCTTCGGACACCATCGGGTCGTTAAGCTCGTCCTTCTTGTAATAGAATTCGATGATCGAGCGCGGCAGCGGGGTGCCTTCCTCGAGGCCCAGACGCTTGGCGATCGAACCGGCAGCGATATTGCGTACCACCACTTCCAGCGGCACGATCTCGACTTCGCGGATCAACTGCTCGCGCAGGTTCAGACGCTTGATGAAGTGGTTGGTGATGCCGATCTGGGTCAGACGGGTCATCACAAACTCGCTGATGCGGTTGTTGATGACGCCCTTGCCTTCCAGCTGGGCTTTCTTTTCACCGTTAAAGGCGGTCGCATCATCCTTGAAATACTGGATCAGCGTGCCCGGCTCGGGACCCTCGTAGAGGATCTTGGCCTTGCCCTCGTAAATCTTTTTGCGCTTGGTGTTCATCACTGGCGTTCCCGTACGGGGAGGTAAGGTGGCCTTCAAAACGAAAAACGCGCACCTCCGTTAACGGAAAGCGCGGTCCTCGAGTCGATGGCGGCTAAATAGAACCGACTGCCCTTTAGCCGAATGGCGGCTGTGACACAAATATCCATAAGATTGTTATCCGGACTGTGGCCTGTTTAACTCTTGTTGACGTTCAGGCATCCTCAAGGCCATAGAGCCGCATGCGAGCTCGCACTTGAGTCCGTAAAGCAGGAGTTACGACGCGCATGACGACCTTCGAAGATCGGGAACAGGCCTACGAGGCCAAGTTTGCCCTCGATCAGGAACAGGAATTCAAGGCCATTGCCCGTCGCAATAAAATGCTGGGCCTTTGGGCTGCCGAGAAGATGGAACTGTCCGCCGAGAGCGCTGAACAATACGCTGCTGCCGTTGTGCGTGCCGATTTCGAGCAACCGGGCGAGGAAGACGTCTTCCGCAAGATCGCCGGTGACTTCAAGGGCTCTGGCCTGAACGTCTCGGAAGGCGAAGTGCGTTCCAAGATGGACGAACTGGCGGCGACCGCGCGCGAACAAATCCGCGCCGGAGAATAATCGCCTCAAGCGATTGAAAACAAACAAGGCCCGCAACCGGAGGGGATGGTTGCGGGCCTTTTTGTCGTCTGCCTCGAACACCATGAGGAAACAGACATGCGCACTGCCTACGCATGTCTGTAATGCGCATCCAGCGTTCGGGTTGCAGTGTTATGGCATCAGGACAGTATCGATGACGTGAACCACGCCATTGGTGCGTGCCTGGTCGGCCATGGTGATGGTGGCCTTGCCGCCCTTGGCATCGGTAATTTCCCACTTGCCGCCACCGGCATCACGCAAGGTCAGCTTGCCGCCCTGAACCGTGGTCAGGGTTGCTGTGCCGTTATTGGCGGCGGCCTGTGCAGCCAGATCGGCGGCGACAAGGCGGCCCGGAACCACATGATAGGTCAAGATCTTGGTCAGATCTGCCTTCATGGCCGGTTGCATCAGGGCGTTGCGATCAGCGGCGGGAATCTTGTCAAACGCCGCATTGGTCGGGGCAAATACGGTAAAGGGACCGGGGCTGGACAGGCGCTGGGCCAGACCTGCGCTCTGGATAGCGGCGGTCAGGGTTGTGAAGTCGGGGGCCGTACTGGCGGCGACAACGATGTCTTCGGTCGGGGCCATGGACGGAGCGGGCGCAGGCGTGCTGGTGGCCGGATCGGCCGTCGGGGCCGCATTCTCGCTATTCTGGTTATTGCCGCAAGCGGCCAGTGTCAGGGCGGCGGCAGACGCGGCGATCACGCCAAAAGCTGTACGGGTCTTCATCATTACGAGGTTCTCCCTTTAAGTCGCTGAACTGCGATCAGGGATAAATTACGGTTAAACGCCCGAAAGGATGCGTCACGCGCTGCGATTGTGATCGCTAAAATGAAGGCAGGCGTTCGCGCCACAGGGCCAACTTGGCGTCAAAGGGCAATGTATAGGCTGGACTGGTCGAGGGCAGGTCGATCAGGCGGACGGGGCCGATATGGCCCTCCAGAATCCGGCGGCCCGTCAGGGCAGCGGCCTTGCCGTTAAAGCCGATGGCTTCGAGACGGGGCAGGGTGCGCACAAGCGCCAGCAAGTCCGCCGCTTCGGGGGAACGGATGGCGCTGTCCAGACTGCCGGACCGCTCGGCAGAGGCCAGAACGTCCCACAGGCCAATGCCACTTTGCAGCAAGGCTTGCAGGCGCTCTTCATAGGCAAGGCTGTGCAGCGGCTGGCGGGTCAGGGCCGCCGCAATCGGCCAGAAGCTGTTGCGGGGATGGGCGTAGTATTGCGCGGCATTCAACGAAGCGATGCCCGGCAGGCTGCCCAGCACCAGAAGGCGCGTGGCGTCTGACACGGCAGGGGCAAAACCGATGCTGCGCACACCATCGCCGGTCACGATGTGTGGTCGCGCAACCAGCCAACAACCGAATGGCGGTGGACCTTGGCATAGGGTGCGACAACCGCCACCGAATGCAGTTGCGGCACCTTGAACAGGGTCAGGGTGTTGAAGCGTGGCACAAAGCCGCGCGAAACATCGCCCTTATGGTCATGGAACAGCAACTGGCCGCCCCAGTCGCTGCGCCAGCGACGGGTGAAGCCCAGCGTATAGGCGGTCAGGCGATGGCTGTCCTCGGGGCCGACATCGTCGTGCAGGCCGATAAAGTCGCCGGGGCGATAGCGGGTGAGCTGGCCATCGGCCTTGGCCACGCGCGGCTCGTCGGTGACAAAGGCCCCAAACGCGGTGAACTCGGCATTCAGCCACTCGGTCAGTCTGTGGATTGGGTGACCGGCATCGCGACCCGTCAAATAGGCGGTAATCAGCGGATACGACTGGTAAAGAAAGCCGTAAGTATCGCCGGTGCGATCCATCAGGCTGCGAATGCGCTGGCCCATCTGCTGGCCTTGCTGGCGGATTTGCTCGGCATTCAGCAGGACCGGTTTGGCCTCTTCGCCCTGAAAAGCCAGATCATAGGTCAGGGTTTCGATCATTCGGGCCAGATGCTCGGCCACATGAGGCTCGAAAATCTCGGCAATCTGCACAAAACCGTCCCGCTTATAGGCGTCGCGGGCCGCATTGGCATCGATGGCGGGATTTATGCGGATAACTGGTGTGGTCATGGTCAGGCCGTTCCCCAAAGGCAGAGAGCACTGATAGCCAATACTGGCGCCCAGCAAAAGAAGCCCAAGCAAAAGGGGAGGCATCTTTCGATACCTCCCCTTGCAGTATTCTGGTCGAATGTCGGGCTTAGGCGCCGAACACGCGGTTGAAGATCACGTCGACATTCTTGGTGTGGTAGCCGATGTCGAACAGAGCTTCGAGGTCGGCATCCGGCAGGGTGACGCGCTCGTCAGCCTTAAGGAAGTCGATGAAGCGGCCTTCGCCGCGCCAGACCTTCATGGCGTTTTCCTGCACGGCGGCATAGGCGTCTTCACGGCTGATACCGTGATGGGTCAGGGCCAGCATGACACGCTGCGAGAAGACCAGACCGCCGAGGCGATCCATGTTCTTTTGCATGTTCTCGGGATAGATGTTCATGCGCTCGACCACGCCGGCCAGACGGTGCAGGGCAAAGTCGAGGTGGGCGGTGGCGTCGGGGCCGATACCGCGTTCAACCGACGAGTGGCTGATATCG
>NZ_JAVXCU010000115.1:0-5977 GCF_036659295.1 Brevundimonas sp.
TGTTCATGGCCATGGACGACAAAGGCACAGGCGGGGCCTCGACAAACTCTTTCGCGCCCAGCAGCCCGCGCTCCTCGCCATCCAGCGCCACGATCAGCACATTGTGCTCGGGCGGATTGGCTTTCAGGCGCTTGGCCAGTTCCAGCATGGTGGCGACGCCCGACGCATTGTCGTCCGCACCGTTATAGACCTGACCGTCATGAACGCCGACATGGTCATAGTGGGCGGTGATGACGATATATTTGTCCGAAACCCGCGTGCCCGGAATGACGCCCAGAATATTGGTGCCATTGAAGGTTTTCGGCCCATCATGCGAACGGCCTTGAGCTTCCCACGGTTGCAGGCGTCCCATGGATGACGGGGCAATGCCCATCGCTTCCAGACGGTTGACGATATAGGTGCGGGCCTTGGCCCCGCCCTCGGTGCCCGTATCGCGGCCCTGCATGTCGTCGGCCGACAGGATTCGCAGATCGTCCATCAACTGGCTGTAATCGGCCGTTTCGACCGCGACAGGCGACGTTGTGGTCGAGGTCGCAGGCGTAGTCTCGCAGGCGGCAAGCCCCAGAACGGCGGCGATAATCAGGCTGGCGGACAGCGGACGCATAGGCAAAGGCTCCGAAAGATTTGCGTGCAGCCTAGTGACGCTTTGCCCGTTGTCCAGATTAGCTTTCTGTCATGTGCATGACGGATTAGGATAGGGCACCGCCCCTGACTATGACTGACGATTCCCCTATGGCTGATCTTTTCTCCGCTCCCCTTTCTGTCGCCTCGATGAGCGAGGATCAGGCCCGCGAGGAACTGGCACGCCTCGCTGCGGAACTGTCGGCGCACGACAATGCCTATTATGGCGATGATGCCCCCTCCATCAGCGACGCCGAATATGACGCCCTGAAACAGCGGGCACTGCAGATCGAAACCCGCTTTCCGGCCCTGACATCCAGCGACACCCCGTCGCAAAAGGTCGGCGCGCCTGTTTCCGAACAGTTCGCAGAGGTGCGCCACGGCGTGCCCATGCTGTCGCTGGACAATGCTTTCGATGACAGCGACGTGCGTGATTTCGTTACCCGCGTGCACAGGTTCCTGAACCTGCCCGAAAGCGATCCGGTCGCCTTTGTCGCCGAACCCAAGATCGACGGCCTGTCGGCCTCCTTGCGTTATGAAAACGGCGTCTTAGTGCGCGGTGCCACGCGCGGTGACGGCAAGACCGGCGAGGACGTGACCGCCAACCTCAGAACCATCGCCGACATTCCGCAACAATTATCCGGCAGCGGCTGGCCCGACGTCATCGAAATCCGTGGCGAGGTCTATTCGCCGACCGAAGCCTTTGATGCGTTCAATGCCAATGCGGCGATGCTGGGTGGAAAAACCTATGCCAATCCGCGCAATTTTGCCGCTGGATCGCTGCGCCAGAAAAACCCCAACATCACCGCCCAGCGCCCGCTGAACTTCTTTGCCTATGCCTGGGGCGAGGTGTCGGAGCCGTTCACCGACACCCAGGCCGGTGCCTTGGAGAAGTTCCGAGAATGGGGTTTCAAGGTTAATGAACGCTCCGCCCGTGTGGCGGGGGCGCAAGGCCTGATCGACCTCTACACGCAGTTGGGTACAGACCGCGCCACGCTGGGCTATGACATTGACGGCATCGTCTACAAGGTTGACCGCCTCGACCTGCAAGCGCGCCTCGGCTTTATCGCCCGCAGCCCCCGCTGGGCCATCGCGCACAAGTTTCCGGCCCAACAGGCCACAACCATCCTTGAAGGCATCGACATTCAGGTCGGCCGTACCGGCAGCCTGACGCCCGTAGCCCGCCTGCATCCGGTGACGGTCGGCGGCGTGGTGGTGCGTAATGCCACCTTGCATAACGAGGACGAGATCGCGCGTCTGGATGTGCGTATTGGCGACACTGTCACCCTGCAACGTGCGGGCGATGTGATCCCGCAAATTCTCGGCGTCGTGGCGGACAAACGCCCCGAAGGCACCGTCCCCTATATCTTCCCGACCACCTGCCCCGTCTGTGGCTCAGAGGCCGTGCGTGAGGGGGACGAGGTCAAGCGCCGCTGCACCGGCGGCCTGATTTGCGACGCCCAGATCATCGAGCGCTTGAAGCATTTCGTCAGCCGCCGCGCCTTTGACATCGAAGGCCTTGGCGAAAAACAACTGATCGCCTTCCACGAACGCGGCTGGATCAAACAGCCCGCCGATATCTTCCGTCTGGCCAAGGACGAGGAAAAACTGTCGGCCCTGCGCCGCGAGGACGGTTATGGCGATACCAGCGTCAACAACCTGATCGCAGGCATCAATGCCCGCCGCACCATCAGCTTAGATCGTTTCCTGTTCGGACTGGGTGTGCCGGACATCGGCGAGCAGACCTCGCTGATTCTCGCCCGCCATTTCGGATCGTGGGAGGCCCTGAAAGCCGCCGCTATCGAAGCGTCCAAGGGCATCCCCACCGCAGACTGGTATGATCTGGCCGCCACCCACGCCATTTCCCCGCGTGTGATGGAACAGTTGGCGACAACCGATGTGCCCGCCAATGCGCCATGGCCGGACGGGGCTATGGATATGAACCTGAAACAGGTCTTCCCTGCCCTTGCCGCGCCAGCCCGTCGCAGTCTGGTTGAAAAAGCCGTAGACTGGTCCGGCGTGGTGCGTCTGGCACAAATCGCCCGCCATCAGGGCCCCAGCGAGATGCTGAACCAGATCGGCGGTGTCTCCGGTGTCGGCCCCGTCGCCGCCAAGGCGCTGGCCCAGTTCGTCCACGAGCCGCACAATCTTCAGGTTGTCGAGGCACTGGAAGCCGAACTGGAAACCATCGTCCCCATGGAACAGGCCCGCACCGACACCCCTGTCGCGGGCAAGACCGTGGTGTTCACCGGATCACTGGAAAAATTCACACGCGACGAGGCAAAAGCGCGCGCAGAAAGCCTTGGGGCAAAAGTCTCGGGTTCCGTTTCTAAAAAAACCGATTATTTGGTCGCCGGTCCCGGCGCTGGCTCCAAACTCAAGGATGCCGAAAAGCACGGGGTACAGGTTTTGACCGAGGACGAATGGCTCGCCCTCATCAGCTGAGGACTGAGGGTTCGAGTATGCGCGCGGTCGCTATCGACTTCGAAACGGCAAACGAGCAGCGCGCCAGCGCCTGCTCGATCGGACTGGCATGGATCGAGGACGGGCGCGTCACCGATCGCGAAACCCATCTGATCCGCCCGCCGGAAATGCGCTTTGCGCCGGTCAATATCCGTATCCACGGCATCACCCCCGACATGGTCGAGGATGCACCGGAATTCCCCGATGTTCTGGCCAGCCTTCGCGAACGCATCGATGGCTGCGACATGGTTCTGGCCCATAATGCGGGCTTTGACATGAGCGTGGTTCGCGCCAGTTGCGACGCCTATACGCTGTCCTATCCCGAGTTCGATTATCTGTGCACCGTCAAGGTAGCCCAGAAGGTCTGGCGTGATCTGGGCACGGCGCGCCTGAACGCCCTTGGCGATCACCTTGGTATCGCCTTCAAGCACCATGATGCGGGCGAAGATGCCTTTGTCTGTGCGCAAATCGCGCTGGAGGCCATGCGTCTCAGTCAGGTCGCCACCCTGCACGATCTGGCCAAGGCCACGCAGGTCGGCGTCGGGCGCATGAATGCAACGGGCTATGCGGCTTGTTCCGCACCGCGCGTATCGCGCACAACCAGCTCGCGCCCCAGCGTCTTCTCGGATGCCTATCGTCCTGTGCCCGGTATGCCCTTATCCATGAATGGAAAACGGGTGGTATTTTCGGGCCAGCTCACACGCTTTTCGCGCAGTGAAGCCCAAGAAATTGCAGGACGTTTCGGCGCGCGCGTCATGGCCTCGGTCACCGCTAAAACAGACTGGGTGGTTGTCGGAAATGGTGCAGGCTCCAAGCTGGACCGTGCCCGCCATCTGGGCCTTAATCTGTTGTCCGAAGCCGATTTTCTGGACCTCATTACCGTCAAATCTTGACGTAAGGTCCGGTTTTGTAAACAAAAAACACCATAATTTTAGGTCTTGTTTATAACGCAATCTCGCAGCAACCTGTGGTCAACGGATCCCCTCTCCCGTGATCCGACCTTGGGAAGTAGACACCATGAAGACCATGATTTTCGCCGCTGCTGCTCTAGCCGCCTCGGCCATGGCAGCGCCCGCTCTGGCCAGCGATCCGACCGGCCTGTGGCAGACCCCGACCAATGGCGGTCAGGTCCGCATCGAACGCTGCGGCAGCGCCCTGTGCGGCACGCTTGTCACCTCGTCGCACATCCGCGCCAATCCCGATGTACGCGACGCCCGTAACAAGGACGAAAGCCAGCGCGGTCGTACCCTGCGCGGCCTGCGTATGCTGTCGGGCTTTTCCGGTGGTCCCAGCGAATGGCGCGGCGGCTCGGTCTATAACCCCGAGGATGGCGGCACCTATCGCGGCACCATCACCATGACCAATGACAACACCCTGCGTCTGCGCGGCTGCATCGTGGCCCCGCTGTGCAAGACCCAGACCTGGACCCGCGTCCAGTAACAACTGGTCTAATCCAGAACGCACAAAGCCCCGTAGCAAAAGCTGCGGGACTTTGTCATATCAAATCAGGGCCGCGACGATGGACAGCAGAGTCGCCGTCACCACCGCATTCAGGGCCATGCCCAGACCCGCATAGGCCCCTGCGGTTTCGCTGACCTGAAAGGCGCGGGCCGAGCCGACACCATGCGCCGCTACCCCCAGCGCAAACCCGCGCACGCGATAGTCGCGTATCCGCATCAGGTTCAACATCGGCGTGGCGACCATGGCCCCCAACACGCCCGAAAAGATGATGATAATAGCCGCCAGCGCCGGAATGCCGCCAAGGGTCGTGGCCACTGCCATCCCAACCGGTGTCGTAGTCGAGCGCGGCGCAATCGAGGCCATGATGTCCAGCGGCGCACCGAACATCCACACAATGCCGACGGCCGAGACAATCGCCGTCATCGCCCCCGCCATCACCGCCAGCGCCAGCGGGCCTGCCAGTTTGCGAATGGCTTTGCGTTGCTCCCAGATCGGCACCGCCATAGACACCACGGCAGGGCCCAACAGGAAGCTGATCATCGCGGTTGATGCCGCATAGGTGTCATAGGCTGTGCCTGTCACCCATAGTGCGGCAATAATCAACGGCACCGACCACAGAACCGGATGGGCCAGCGGATGGCGGCCCAGTTTCTGCGACAGACGGTCCATGGCCGTAAAAGCCACCACCGTGACTGACAGCCACAACAGCGTCGTGAACAGATCGGGCATCGTCATGCGTCGTGTTCCCGATCTTTGCGCTCCATGCGCCTGACCGCCCACTGGAACACCAGCGCCGTCACCGCCAGCGTCAAAAGCGTGGAAATCACGGTCGCCACAACGATCGCCAGACCATGACGGGCCAATACCGGCCCTTCATTCATCAGGCCCACCGCTGCGGGCACAAACATGATGGCCAGATGCGCCGTCAGCCATCCCGTCACCGTTTCCAGTGACGGGCGCTCGCGGCGCACCATAGCCAGCCAGACCAGCAAAAGAGCCAGACCGATCACCGAACCCGGTACAGGCACGCCTGCAAACCGGTGAACGGCCTCGCCTGCCAACTGGCAGACCAGCAGAAGGGCGATGGCTCCCAGCATTAAGTTACAGGGCGACCGTCTGGGTCTTCAGCCACGCCAGCGCCGCTTCGTCCTTCTGGACGCCATCGGCCAGCAGCGGACCGAGCTTGGCCAGCACCTCTGCATGGTAAGCATCCACATAGGCGCGTTCCTGCGGCGTCAGCAGATCGACGTCGATCAGCTTGCGGTCCAGCGGGGCCAGCGTCAGTTGCTCGAAACCGTGCATCTTGCGCTCGCCGCCCTCGGGCACGCTCGGTTCGGTCACGACTTGAAGCGTCTCGATACGGATGCCCCATTCGCCTTCGCGGTAATAGCCCGGCTCGTTCGACAGGATCATACCCGTCAGCAACGGCTGG
>NZ_JAVXCU010000116.1:0-5861 GCF_036659295.1 Brevundimonas sp.
GGTTTCATCAGCAGGATCTTCTCGCCCTCGATCTCGCCATCTTGAATCTTGGACTGGAACTTGGCCTTTTCGGGACCGAAGCGCCAGCGGCGTGCGATCTCGTCAGCGGCCATGAAGCCGATGTTGTGGCGGTTCTTTTCGTATTTAGCGCCGGGGTTACCCAGACCTGCGATGATAAACATGGGCGTCTTGTGCATTGAGTAGAGGGCAAAGAAAAGCCCCGCAGCGAAACCGCTACGGGGCTTTGATCTTTCGGGAAGATCAGAAGGGGATTAGCCCTCTGCGCCTTCTTCGGCTTCTTCCTTGACGCCGCCGCCCGGAGCCTTGACGGTCGCGATCATGAAGTCGCGGTCGGCAATAACCGGGGTTGCGCCTTCCGGCAGGTTGGTGATGTCCGAGAAACGGATCGAAGCACCAACTTCAGCCTTGGCCAGATCGACGATCAGGGTGTGCGGCATCAGGTCGGCGCGCACCAGGATTTCGACTTCGTGACGGACGATTTCCAGCGTGCCGCCCTGACGGACGAACGGAGCTTCGTCGCCGTTGATGAACTGGACAGTCAGGTCCACTTTCACCGGAACCGATGCGTCAACGCGCATCAGGTCGAAGTGCATCGGACGATCCGAAACCGGATCGAAGTCGATGGCCTTGGCGATAACCGGCTGGGTTTCTTCACCGTATTTTAGGGTGACCAGTTGGCCACGCAGGTTGCCGGTGTACAGCGACTTGCGGAATTCGCGCTCGCTTACGGAAATGGCAACCGGGGCTTTATCGCCACCGTACAGGATGCCAGGCACGGCGCCGGCGCGACGCACGGCACGGGCGCTTCCGGTGCCCACGCCTTCGCGGACGTCAACGTTCAGAATGATCTCGGCCATAGGGCTCGCCTTCATACAAATAAACGCCAGCGCTGAGCTGATGTCAGCGCGGCGGGGTCATGAACCCTTCGAATTCAAGAGCGCGGGCTATTACACGGATCATAGGCAGGACGCAACCGGTCCGGCCTATATTGCCCGCGAAAACTCGCCTTATCCGGTCGGTTGTGTAACGGAATTCGGCTCAGACACAACAGTTACTGTCGGAACAGCGGTTGGTCGGGGACCTGCGAACTGGGAAGTGCACTGTGCCAGATCGCGCACAATGTGTCGTCCGGTGCAGAAGATGTCCTCATAGTTCGGTCGCGATGCGGCCAGGCACTGATAGAGCATCAGCTTGGACATATTGAGACAGAACTCGTTGTTGGATTCCGTGGTCAGGGCATCGGTATTGGCGCGCGCGTCCTCACCGGCTGCTCCAAGCGCAGCAAGGGCTGCAATGGCCAGAGAGTTGACGACAGCAGGCGTATAGGGCGCACCGCGCTGGGCACGTTCCGACACCAGTCCCGAGCCGCTATGGGCGGCAGCCAGAAGGCGCGCGCTTTCCTCGGCCGAGGGCATGCGAGGCACCGAAAGGTCCTTGGCAGTTTGCAGACGACCGTTGCGGTCGGCCACGGCCTGTGTGGCCCAGCGACGGCGCGGATCGTTGCGTTCCTGAATCGTATAGGCGTCGGCTTCAACACCGTCAGCGATGAAGGTCAGGGCATCAATGTCGCGAATCAGGGTTTGCACCATCAGACCCACAGCCGAATCTGCACCGGGCAGGGTGGCGGCATAGGCGGGATCGGCGATGATTCGGCGGATCATTTCCTGACGCTGGGTCGGGTCGGTGCCGAATTGGCGCACACCGGCCAGATATTCCGGCGATTGCAGGGCCAAAATTGCGCCATAGGCAATCATGCCGCGCGACATCTGGGCCGCATCATAGGCGGCACCCTTGCGCAGTTCGGCCTGAATTTCTTCGGCGCTCTGGAAACCGCCAGCCTTGACGGTGTTCAGATCGCGAACAAAGGCGACATAGACCGAGGCGGCCTCGGCAACGCTCTGGTTCAGGGCAATGGCCGGCGGCGGCGCGGGCGGCGGGGGCGGGGGAGCTTCCGGCTCGGGGGTCGAGCAACTGGCCAACAGGACGGCGGCGGCCAGGCTTGCAACCGACAGGCCACGACGGGACGTCATGATACCGGTCGGGGCACGCATCGGGGCCGGACGTGTCTTGAACTGAGGCATCGGCGGGCTTCCCTTTACTATATTCACGTGAAAGGGCCGCGCCGCACAGCGCAGCCCCTTATGGGGGCTTGAGGCCGTCCAATACGCTCGAATATGGTTAGCCGAACCTTAATCGAAGAGCTTGGACACAGATTCTTCATTGGCGATGCGACGGATCGCTTCACCAATCAGGGGGGCAACGCTGACACGGCGGATTTTGTTGCAACCCAGTACCAGAGCGGGCTGTTCGATCGAATCGGTGATGACCAGTTCGCTTAAGGGACCGTTCTGGACGCGCTCGACAGCCGGACCGGACAGGACGCCGTGGCTGATATAGGCCGATACCTCGGTGGCACCCTGTTTAATCAGGGCCTCGGCCGCATTGACCAGAGTGCCGCCCGAATCGACGATATCGTCAAACAGGATGCAGCTGCGGCCTGCGACGTCACCGATGATGTTCATCACTTCGGACTTGCCCGGCTCGGGGCGGCGCTTGTCGACAATGGCCAGATCGCAATCGAGGCGTTTGGCCAGCGAGCGGGCACGAACCACACCCCCGACGTCCGGCGAAACGATAACCAGCGAATCGCGCGGCTTGGTTTCGCGGATGTCCTGGGCCAGCACCGGCATAGCGACCAGATTATCGGTCGGAATATCGAAGAAGCCCTGAATCTGTCCGGCGTGCAGGTCCATGGTCAGAACGCGGTCGGCACCGGAGCGCTCGATCAGGTTGGCCACCAGCTTGGCCGAGATGGGCGTACGGCCACCGGTTTTACGATCCTGACGGGCATAGCCGAAATAGGGCATGACACAGGTCACGCGACGGGCCGAGGCGCGGCGAAGCGCATCGACCATGATCAGCATTTCCATCAGGTTGTCATTGGCAGGGAAGCTGGTGGACTGGATGATAAAGACATCCTCGCCACGAACATTTTCCTCGATAACGGCGAAGACCTCGTTATCGGCGAAACGCTTGACGTCCGCCTTTGTCAGAGGTGCATCGAGGTGGTTTGCAATGGCCTGAGCCAAAGTCCGGTTCGAATTGCCTGCCAGCAGCTTCATGACCGGTCATCCTTTCGCCGTGTTCGGACCCGCACATTTGCGGCCCTTAATAGTGTTGCGCGCTCTCTAGGCTGCGAAATGACTCGCATCAACCCGCGTTTCCGTGATTTCCGCGCATTGGCATCGCGTTGTGCGCTGTTATAGAGAACACCAAGGACATGTGGTGCAGAGGGTGCATCGCCTGTTTGGCAAAATTACGAGGTCGCTCTTGCCCGCTCACAAGTCTCGCTCCGGTTCTTTCCGCTCTGGCATGATGCTGATGGGTGTTGCCGCCTTGGCACTCACCCTTTCGGCCTGCTCCGGAACCAAGCCACGCCAGAAGCTCGCCTATGAAGAACGTCCGGTCGAGGCCCTGTACAACACCGGCTATCAACGTCTTCAGTCCAAGCGCTGGAACGACGCGATTGACTACTTCCAGGAAGTCGAACGCCAGCACCCCTATTCGGAATGGGCGCGCCGCGCGATTCTGATGCAGGTCTATGCCTATTACCAGAACAGCAATTATAACGAGGCGATCGCTGCGGCGGACCGCTTTATCGCGCTGTTCCCCGGTAACCCGTCGGCTTCGTATGCCTTCTATATGAAGGCGGTCTGCAATTTCGAGCGCATCGTCGATGTGGGTCGTGACCAGGGTTATGCCGAGGCGGCTCTGGCCGGTCTGCGCGATGTCGAGCGCCGCTATCCGAATACCCCGTTCGCCACCGATGCCCGTGTGAAGATCGACATGGTCAACGACCAGCTGGCCGGTAAGGAAATGGCCGTGGGTCGTTTCTACCAGCGTAACAGCCAGCCGATCGGCGCACTGAACCGCTATAAGGCCGTGATCGAAAATCCGGCCTTCCAGCGTACCTCGCATACGCCCGAGGCCCTGTACCGTCTGGTCGAGCTGAATATGCAGCTGGGTCTGCGTGACGAGGCTGTGCGTAATGCTGCGGTTCTGGGTCACAACTTCCCGGGCAGCCAGTGGTACACGGATGCCTTTGCGCTGCTGACCGCTGGGGCTGAGGGTGCTGAAAGCATTCAGGCTCCCGAAGCCAAGAAATCCTGGGTTAGCCGCCTCAATCCCTTCGATCGCGACTGATTTCGGAACTTTATGGAACACAGGGGTGTAAAACCTCTGTGTTCTCGTTCTGTTTCCGTTAGAGTGGTCCGGAATAACGCGAATCAAACCGATCCATGCTCACCACTCTTTCGATCCGTGATGTGGTCCTCGTCGATAGTCTCGACCTGGAAGTCGAGAACGGACTGACCGTTCTGACCGGCGAAACCGGCGCGGGTAAATCTATTATACTGGATGCTCTGGGTCTGGCGCTGGGCGCGCGGGGCGATGCAGGGCTGGTTCGGCACGGCTCCAAACAGGCTGTGGCGACGGCGGTGTTCTCTACGCCCAACGATGCCGAGCTGATTGCCGCTATCGTGGAAAAAGGGTTCGATGTCCGTGCGGGGGACGAGCTGATCCTGCGCCGCATCCTGTCTGCGGATGGCCGCTCCAAAGCCTATATCAATGATCAACCTGTTGGCGTGACCGCCCTGCGCGAGATCGGATCGCGTCTTGTCGAAGTGCATGGCCAGCACGAGACGGTCGGTCTTCTGGACTGGAAGACCCATCGGGCTTCGCTGGATGCCTATGGTGGCTTGCAACCGCAGTTGTCGGCGGTTGCCGATATGGCGCGAAAACTGAAAGACGCCCTGAACCGTCTGGCCGAACTTCAGGCCGAAGCCGCCGATGCGGCCAGCCGCGCCGAAGAAACCTCGCAAAACCTTGCCGAACTGGATGCCCTCGATCCACGCGAGAACGAGGAAACCGAACTGGCGGGCGACCGTGCTGTGCAGGGCGCTGCCGAAAAGGCGCTGGCTGATCTGGCCGATGCCCGCACCCAACTCGGCGGCGACAAGCTGTCGCAAAAGCTGAGCGCGGCCCTTCGCGCGGTCGAGCATGCCCGTACACGGGCAGGGCAGGCGGGTATCGAGGGCGATCATCCGGTCATCAAGAGTCTGTCCGATGCTGTAGAGGCCATCGACCGCACCATGGTCGAGGCCATGGAGGCGATTTCGGCTGTAGATGCCGCCGCCGATGCCTTTGATTTCGAGCCGGGGGCGCTGGATAAAACCGAAGAGCGTCTGTTTGCTCTCAGGGCCACGGCGCGCAAGCTGCATACGACGGTGGATGCGCTGCCATCCTTGCGGGTGCGCCTGCGCGAGCAACTGCGCCGGATCGAAAACAGCGAAGAAGCCCTGACCAATGCCCGTCGCGATGCGGCTGTGGCGGCGCAAGACTATGATGCGGCAGCCGAGGTTTTGAGCATCGCGCGGCAAGCGGCTTCCGAGCGTTTGACCGAGGCGGTTATGGCCGAGCTAGGTCCGTTAAAGCTGGAGCGCGCGCGTTTTCGCGTGGCGATGGAACCGGTCGAAGGGCGTCGGGGGCCAGAGGGCCGCGAGACGATCCGTTTTCAGGTTTCCACCAATACCGGCACCGCTTTTGGCCCGCTGGACAGTGTGGCCTCGGGCGGGGAACTGGCCCGTTTTGCTCTGGCGATGAAGGCCGCCTTGGCCAGCCGCGAGGACATCATCCAGCCGGTGATGATTTTCGACGAGGTCGATCAGGGCGTCGGCGGTGCTGTGGCTGAGGCCGTGGGCGGGCGTTTGAAACGTTTGGCGCACGGCGCACAGGTGCTGGTGGTAACGCACAGCCCTCAGGTGGCGGCGTGCGGCCATACC
>NZ_JAVXCU010000117.1:0-5853 GCF_036659295.1 Brevundimonas sp.
GACGTGACCGTGCCCAGACCATCAACATGGCCCGAAACAATATGGCCGCCCAATTCATCACCCAGCTTGGCCGCACGTTCCAGATTGATGCGCGAGCCTTCAGCCCATTCGCCCAGCTTGGTTTTGGACAGGGTCTCGGCCGAAACCTCTACAGCAAACCAGCCATCGCCCTTTTCGGTGACGGTCAGGCAGCAGCCTGCATGCGAAACGGATGCGCCCATATCAATGCCCGCCGTGTCCCACACGGTTTCGATTTCATAGCGCCAGTCACGCTCGGTGCGCTGCACACTGCGAACGCGCCCAATGTCGGTAACAATACCGGTAAACATAAGTCAGACCTTCTCGTAGCGTTCCCACAGGTCGTCACCCGAAGGCTGAACCGCAAGGCGCTGGAAACGCGGAGCATCAGAAAGTTTAGTAATTTCCAAGGCAGCAATACCCGAACGGCCGCTTTCACCCAAGATCATTGGCGCACGGAACCACTCGATTATGTCCACAACGCCTGCCTGAATAAAGCTGGCGGCCACCCTGCCCCCGCCTTCGATCAGCAAGGAGCGGATACCTTCAGCTTCTAGCGTCGCCAAAATGGCAGCGATTGCGGGCCTGCCTTTAGAATCAGATTCAACACGCACTACGCGCGATTGACCGATCCCATGTGGCTCAGCCGTTGTCAGAATAAGCGCACCATCAGCCAATTTAGCCGTGGCCGGTGTACGCAGACGACTATCCAGCACAACCCGAAGGGGCTGTTTCGGCGCTTCGCCCGCTATACGGGCCGTCAGTTGCGGATCATCGGCCAGCACCGTTTCCACGCCGACCAGTATGGCATCATGACTGGCCCGCAGGCGATGTCCCTGCAAACGCGAAGCCTCGCCCGTGATCCACTGGCTTTCGCCGGAGGCCATGGCGATCTTGCCGTCCAGAGACGTTGCCAGTTTCAGCGTGACGCGCGGGCGCATCAGTCGTCGCCGTAAAGCGGCTTGCTCTCTTCAAAGCCCTCGTCGCCGAGGAATTTGGCAAAGTCGCTGGTATGGCGGAAGTCTTTATAGACCGAGGCGTAACGCACATAGGCCACTTCATCGACGCTCTTGAGCGCCTTCATGATGAAGTCCCCGACCACATGGGACTGGATTTCCGTTTCGCCGAGGCTTTCCAACTGGCGCACGATACGGCTGACCAATTGCTCGACCTGATCGGGCGTTACGGGGCGCTTGCGAAGGGCAATGCCCAGCGAGCGTTCCAGCTTGTCACGATCAAACGGCGTGCGACGGCCGTTACGCTTCAGGATCACCAGCTCGCGCAGTTGAACACGCTCGAAGGTGGTGAAGCGCCCTCCGCATTGCGGACACGAGCGACGGCGGCGGATAGCCGAACCGTCATCTGACGGTCGGCTGTCCTTAACCTGAGTGTCGGCGTTTCCGCAGAAAGGGCACTTCATTTCAGCGCCTTAGCGGTAGATCGGGAAGCGATGGGTGAGCTCGCGAACCTGAGCAGCCACCGAAGCCACCACAGCAGGATCCGCTTCGTCGCCACCGTTCATCGACGAGACAACATCGGCGATCCAGTGACCGATCTGACGGAACTCGTCCTCGCCGAAACCACGGGTGGTGCCAGCGGGCGTGCCCAGGCGGATGCCCGAAGTGATGGTGAACGGTGCAGTGTCGAACGGCACGCCGTTCTTGTTGCAGGTCATCAGGGCCTTTTCGAGCTCGCGCTCGGTGGCCTTGCCGGTTACGCCCTTCGGACGCAGGTCGACCAGCATCATGTGGCTGTCGGTGCCGCCGGTGACGATGGCCAGACCGCGCTCGATCAGAACCTCGGCCAGAGCCTTGGCGTTCTTCACGACCTGCTGGGCATAGACCTTGAATTCCGGCTTCAGGGCTTCACCGAAGGCCACAGCCTTACCGGCAATGACGTGCTCCAGCGGGCCGCCTTGCAGGCCCGGGAAGACCGACGAGTTGATCTTCTTGCCCAGTTCCAGATCGTTCGACAGGATCATGCCGCCGCGCGGACCGCGCAGGGTCTTGTGGGTGGTGGTGGTGACAATGTGGGCGTGCGGCAGCGGGTCCGGATAGGCTCCGCCGGCAATCAAACCCGCATAGTGGGCCATGTCCACCATCAGATAGGCACCAACCGAATCTGCAATCTCGCGGAAACGCTTGAAGTCGATCTGACGGGCATAGGCCGAAGCACCGGCCAGAATCAGCTTGGGCTTTTCGCGCTCGGCCATTTCCGCGACGTTGTCGTAATCGATGGTGTGGTCGTCTTCGCGGACCTTGTAGGTCACAGGACGGAACCACTTGCCCGACTGGTTGGCAGGCGAACCGTGGGTCAGGTGGCCACCGCAGGCCAGATCCATACCAAGGAAGGTGTCGCCCGGTTGCAGCAGAGCAAAGAACACAGCCTGGTTGGCCTGTGCGCCCGAGTGCGGCTGAACGTTCACATATTGGCAGTTGAACAACTGCTTGGCGCGTTCACGCGCCAGATCTTCGGTAACGTCAACGAACTCGCAGCCACCATAGTAGCGACGGCCCGGATAGCCTTCGGCATACTTGTTGGTCAGAACCGAGCCTTGGGCCTCAAGCACAGCCTTGGAGACAATATTCTCCGAAGCGATAAGCTCGATCTCTTCCTGCTGGCGACCAAGCTCGCCTTGGATACCCTTGAAAATCTCCGGATCGGAATCGGACAGAGATTGGGTGAAATAAGCGTCGTGAGTAAAGGCGGTCACTGTGGGAATCCCCAAGGCTGAGCGGCTGGTTGGTGCTTCCTTCTAGGCCGAGCCGTTCGTAACCACAACATCTAGTAGGTCAGCGATTTTCCAATGCGCGCTTCAGCTTGGCCACAGCCACACGCTCAACGGCATGCGGCTCTCGTGCAGGGCCCATAGCCGACACCTCGACGCCTGTTTTCACATGCACCGCCGAGCATTTCAGATAGGCACCATTGCGCACGAACTCGACGATTATATCGCCGAGTTCAGCATCGCGTTTCATCAGGCTGCAACCGGACGACGCGCCACGTTGCAATGCGAGAACAGCTTGTCCATCGCATCGACCAGCTTGTTCATCATGTCATCGTCATGGTTCGGCGATGGCGTGAAGCGCAAACGTTCGGTGCCCTTGGGCACGGTCGGATAGTTAATCGGCTGGACGTAGATGCCGTAGTCTTCCAGCAGCATGTCAGAAATCTTCTTGCAGTGGATGGGGTTACCCACCAGCACCGGCACGATATGGCTTTCCGACGCCATAACCGGCAGGCCCGCAGCCGCAAAACGGTCTTTCAGAGCCTGCGCGCGTTCCTGATGCTGTTCGCGCAGTTCGTTATGCACTTTTAGGTGACGCACCGAAGCCAGAGCACCGGCTGTCAGCGCGGGCGGCAGCGAGGTAGTGAAGATAAAGCCCGAGGCCCAGCTGCGAACCGCATCAACGATCACGGCGTCGGCCGCGATATAGCCGCCCATGACGCCAATGGCCTTGCCCATGGTGCATTCAATGATGTCGATGTCTGCCAGAACACCATCGCGCTCGGCCACACCGGCACCCGTTTCACCATACAGGCCAACCGCATGGACTTCGTCCAGATAGGTCATGGCGTTGTATTTGCGCGCCAGAGCAATCGTGCCCTTCAGATCGGCAATATCGCCATCCATCGAATAGACAGACTCAAAGGCAATCAGCTTGGGTGCACCATCCGGTGCTGCAGCTAGCAATTCTTCGAGATGGGCCAGATCGTTGTGACGGAAGATATGGCGCGGACCGCCGCCATTACGGATGCCTTCGATCATCGAGGCATGGTTCAAGGCGTCGGAGAAAATGATCAGACCCGGCAGGATTTTTTGCAGGGTCGAAAGGGTCGCCTCGTTGCCGACATAGCCCGAGGTGAACAGCAGCGCGGCTTCTTTCTGGTGCCACGAAGCCAGCTCGGCCTCGAGGTCCACCGCAGAGCGCGTCGTACCGGAAATATTGCGCGTACCGCCCGCGCCTGCACCGACCGTATCAAGTGCCTCGTGCATGGCATCCAGAACCGCCGGATGCTGCCCCATGCCCAGATAGTCGTTCGAGCACCAGATCACGACGTCCTGCTCGGATCCATCCTCGCGACGACGGGTCGCCATAGGGAATTGGCCACGCACGCGCTTAAGGTCAGCGAAGACGCGATAGCGGCCTTCGTTGCGGACCTGCTCTACAGAGTTTTGAAAGGCGGATTTATAGTCGAACAAAACTGCGTTTCTTTTCTTTATATGGTCTTTAGCTTATTTGGACCCTTGTTAGACGTATGTCCACGCTCGTCGAAGGACAATTTGCCCCAGCTGGACTAGCTGATAACGGTTCGCATCCACGGCGGCACTCAATGCCAGCATAAAACATCTGAAAGTTACGGTTTCACCACGTGTTTTGCGTGTCGCAACGGATTGGTCTAGCACCACGCTTCGCGTTCCAAGGACTACAGCTATGAGCATCCCTCCCTTCCAGCCCGCCGCCTTCCCTTTTGCCCGTCCGCGTCGTCTGCGCACGGCACCGTGGGTGCGTCGTCTGGTTGCTGAAACAACGCTCACTCCGTCCGACCTAATCTGGCCGATCGTTGTCCATGACGGCGAAGAAGACAAAGTTGCCGTCTCGTCCATGCCGGACATGTTCCGCCTGTCTCGCAAAGAAGCAGTTAATGCCGCCCGCGAGGCCCGCGATCTGGGCATCCCGATGATCGCCCTGTTCCCGAACATCGCCCATTCGCCCAAGGACAATATAGGCAGCGGTGCAACCGATCCTGACGGCCTGATCCCCGAGACCATCCGTGCCATCAAGGACGCCGTACCCGAAATCGGTATCATGACCGATGTGGCGCTCGACTGTTACACCGACCACGGCCACGACGGCGTCATGGAAGGCAACAAGATCATCAACGACGCCACCATCGAGCGCCTCGAGGAACAAGCCTTCATACACGCCCATGCCGGAGCCGATGCCGTCGCCCCGTCCGACATGATGGATGGCCGCATTCAGGCTATCCGCAATGCACTGGAATCAAACGGCTATCCGGATACGATGATTATCTCGTATGCGGCCAAGTTCGCCTCGGCCTTCTATGGCCCGTACCGCGATGCTGTCGGCTCGTCCAAATCGCTGACCGGCGACAAGAAAACCTATCAGATGGATTTCGCCAACACCGAAGAGGCCCTGCGCGAGGTTGCCATCGACATTTCCGAGGGTGCCGACGCAGTCATCGTCAAACCGGGGATGGCCTATCTGGATATCGTCCAGCGCGTGACGTCGACCTTTGGCATCCCGACCTTCGCCTATCAGGTGTCCGGTGAATACGCGATGATGCAGGCCGCCATCCAGAATGGCTGGCTGGACGGTGATCGTGTCATTCTGGAAAGCCTTCATGCGTTCAAACGCGCAGGTGCATCCGGCATTATCAGCTATTTCGCACCAACAGCAGCGCGTCAGCTACAAGGCTAAGCAAGGGGGCTGATTGCCCCCTTACCATCCCGTCTTGCGGTCAGATTGTTGGATCAACAGCCTGACCGTATTTGCCACGGAAATAGGTCAGTGCATCACCCGGACGGGTGGCAAACGACCGCACATGACCGACAATCACCAGATGGTCGCCCATGATGATCTGCTGGTGCATATCGCAATCCAGACGCGTCACCGCATTGCGTAGGCATGGCGGTTCGGGGTTTGCGGTCTCGAACTCGTCCTCGCTCAGGCGGGCAACGCCCCACGCAAAACGGTCGGACATCTCCTTGTCCTCTACGGGCAGCATATGAACCGCAAAACGATCAGCCCCCGCAAAGGCATCGTGACGGTCGGACCTGATGTCCATGCACCACAGCACCAGCGGCGGGTC
>NZ_JAVXCU010000118.1:0-5657 GCF_036659295.1 Brevundimonas sp.
CCTCGGGCACGGTCGCGATCATCGAGATCGCTCGCCGCTTTGGTCAGGGCCCGCGCCCCGAGCGTTCGATCGTGATGGTCGCCTTTACGGGCGAGGAGTCGGGTCTGCTGGGTTCGGAATATTATGCCGCCAATCCGCTGTACCCGCTGGAGACCACCGCAGCCGGTTTCAACATCGATGCCGCCAATGTCTATGGTCGCAAGGACAAGCTGAACATTACCGGCTTTGGCCATTCCGATCTGGATGACCGCCTGAGCGCCATCGCCACGGCCCAAGGTCGCGGCATTGTGCCGGATGCCGGTGCCGCCGCCGGTATCTATTTCCGCTCTGACCACTTCCCGCTGGTGAAGCGCGGTGTGCCGATGTCCTATATCAGCTCGGCAGGTGATTTCCTCGATGCGCCGGTTGAGCCGCGTCTGGCCGCGCAGGCCGAATATGGCCGTACCGGCTACCATCAGGTCGCGGACGAGTGGAGCGCAGACTGGGATCTGGCCGGTATGATCGAGGATATGGAAGTCAGCTATCAGGCGGGTGCGGCTCTGGCCAACTCGACCGACTGGCCGCAGTGGAAGCCAACCTCGGAATTCTCGACGGTTCGGGCGACCTCACAAGACAAGCGCGACTAAGTCGCAACCATTACAAAACGGTAAGGGCAACTCCGGCGGGGTTGCCCTTATTGGTATGCGATAACAAAAAATCGGGTGGGAGACCCTGTATGTCCAAGCGTTTGCTTCGTGGTGTGGCCTTTGCCGCCCTTGTCTTTTCTGCGGCACCGTCCTTCGCACAAGAGTTTTCGACGCAGGTACTGTCTGAAAAGGTACGCCTAATCAGCGCGGACGATTTTCAGGGGCGCTATCCGGGGACAGTCGGCGAGGAAAAGACCCTCGCATGGCTGCAATCCGAATATGAGGCCATGGGCCTGAAGCCGGGTGGACCGGACGGCCAGTGGCTGCAACGTGTGGACCTGATCAGCCTGACGCCGCGCGATGCGTCTGTGACGCTGAAGGCGGCCGATGGCAGCACGCGCACGCCGGCAAATGCCGATGGCCTGATTGTCCGCGCTCTGAACGAAGCGGGACATGGTCATGTCACCGATGCGGGTCTGGTGTTTGCGGGCTATGGCATTACCGCGCCGGAACGCAACTGGGACGATTACGGCGATCTGGATGTGACCGGCAAGGTCGTGGTGCTGATGGGCGGATCGCCCGAGTTCAACAGCCCCTATCGCCGTTATTATGCGCAGGACGGCTATAAGGTCGACGAGGCCTATCGTCGGGGTGCGGTGGGTGTCATCATGATTTCGACCAATGAGTGGGAGCGCACGGTGACGATGCGCACGCGCTCCTCGCGTCTGGCACCGGGTTCGGCTCCGCTACAGTTCCGTGGCTGGGTCTCGCCCGAAATGGCGGCCAGTTTGGGGATTGATGCGGCGCAGGTAGAAGCGGCCAAGCTGGAAGCCTTTACGGCTGTGGCCTTGCCGCAGACGGTTTCGGTGGCAGCGAACGAAGACAAGACCGTTCTGACCAGCCACAACCTGCTGGCCATCCTGCCGGGCACGGAGCGTCCGGACGAGACGGTTGTGTTCAGCGCCCACTGGGACCATGTGGGCACCCGCGATCCGGCCAATGGCGAAGACCATATTTTCAACGGGGCATGGGATAATGCGTCGGGCACGGTCGGTGTGGTCGAGATGGCCCGCCAGTTTGCTGCCGATGGCCCGGCCAAACGCAGTCTTGTCTTCCTGCATGTGACCGCCGAAGAAATGGGCCTGCTGGGGGCCTATGCCTATGCGGCTGATCCGGTCTATCCGCTGGAAACCACGGTCGCCAATATCAATATCGACATGCTGCCGCTATCGGGCCAGACGCGCGATGTGCCGATCTTCGGTAAGGGGCAGAACAGTCTGGAAGACATGCTGGACACTCTGGCCAAGGCAGAGGGGCGCTATGTCTCGGATGACGGCCAACCCCAGCAGGGCTTCTATTACCGTTCGGACCATTTCGCCTTTGCGCGTGCAGGGGTTCCGGCCCTGATGCCGTGGCACGGTGTCGATTTTGTTGAAGGCGGCACCGAGGTCGGCAAGGCTGCGTGGCAGGAGCGTTTCGGCCGCGTCTATCACAAGCCGAGCGATGAATGGTCAGCAGACTTCGATTTCACATCGGCGTCGGAAAACCTGACCCTGCTGTACCGTCTGGGCCGCCAGTTGGCCGATGGCGATATGTGGCCGACATGGAAGCCGGATTCCGAGTTTGGTCAGGTCCGCGCCCGCTCGGAAATGGCCCGCCACACGCACTAAACGCAATAGCAGGCGCGAGGTAGAGTGCTTTCGCGCTTAACGCTCTCAAACACCGAGCCTCCGCGAGGCGAGCGATAGAGCCCTAAACGCTCTCAAGCAGGGAGCCTCCGTGAGGCGAGCGATAGAGCCCTAAACGCTCTCAAGCAGGGAGCCTCCGTGAGGCGAGCGATAGAGCCCTAAACGCTCTCAAGCAGCGAGCCTCCGCGAGGCGAGCGATAGAGCAAAAAAAGATGCCCCTCTGTTTGCTGCAAAAACAGAGGGGCATAGTCCGACAGGACGAGGGGATAGACCATCCCGTCAGAACAGTTGGGAGGTCAGTCCTTAACCGTCGCCAGCGCGATAATGGCGCGACCTTCGGTCAGGGCGGCTTCGGTCGTGATCTCGCCCTTCTGGATTTTCGAGGCCAGTTCCATCAGGGGGATGCCAGTGACAACGCCGGTCTCTGGCGCTTCTTCGACATAAACACCGCCGTCACGGGTGATGACGGCGTCCCATGCATCGCGAATACCGGCCCAATAGGTTTGGGTTGCGGCCCAGTAGTCATCGCCGGGCTTGGGCGTGTAGGAGGTGGAGGTGTCATAGGTGTTGATGACGTCCTCCTGCACGATCGCGACCGGTGTGCCGCCATTGCGGCCCGACATCTTCATATTGTCCTGGATATGAACCCAGCCATTGGGCTTGAGGATGTGGCGGTTGGTGCCGAGATAACGGTCATAGACCGGATTACGCACCGCATCGCGACGGGCCAGCGGGCGCCATGTGGGGTTCGAGGTCCACGCCGTCAGACCGTTTTCATAGGTCCAGTGGCCGACACCGCCATAGCGGGGGGAATCGTCCGTCTGCCACACGGTTTGCGACCATGCACCGGCACGCTCGGCGTCTGGCACAGGGGTCAGTGTCCACTGGTTCGGGCCGCTATAGGCCAGAACGGTCTGGGGCTGGTACACCCAGTCCTGACGCCAGTGTTTGACCACCACCGTCTGGTCGCCATGGGCCATGACGAGGATGTGCTGCAGGCTGATGCGGTCGCCATGGTCATAGACCACGCGCACGATCTCGCTACCGCCGGACAGTTTTTCCTCCAGAGGATCATAGTCGGCATCAAAGCTGACATTCTCACGCATGTCGAAATGGACGCGATACTGGCCCGCCTGCGCCAGAATGGCCTGACGGTCACGCTCGAAGGCACTGGCGGGAGCCTGTGTACCAGCGGCAGTCGCTGTGGGGGCAGGGGTCTGCGCATTGGCCGCGGCTACCGGAGCACCGACCAAAAGGGCGGCCGCGATGATAACGGCGCGTTTGGACATCTTGGTTTGTTTGGTCATGGGTCTGGCCATCGGATCAGTAGCGAAGATTTACGGACACGCCGAAATTACGGCCCGGTTGGGTAAAGGCGGGAAGGGTGGCTGGCTCGGTCGGGGCGGTGACGGTGCCGCCGCGCGACAGGCCGCGCACATCGCTCCACCACGCATAGGTTTCGTCAAAGACGTTGAACACGCCGGCACGGACAGTGGCCTTTTCGGTCACGTTCCAGAAGGCGGTCAGGTCCATGATGGCGAACTCTTCGCCCGCCCAGCAGTTACCGCCGCCGCAACCGGCCTGATCCTTCTTGCCGGACCATGTAACCGTGGCAGAACCACCCCAGACTCCCGACGGTGCGGCATAGTTCAGGCCGCTGACGACCTTGACCGGATCAACCGAGGTCAGCTTGCCACGCGCCCCGTCTGTTTCCTGATCGCCATCGGCAAAGGATACCGCGACGATGGCCGACAGGCCGTTGTCCCAGCGGATATCGCCGCGAGCTTCCAGACCCCAGATGTCCACCTCGGTCAGGTTGACGTACTGGTAGATCAGGGGATCAACACCCGGAACGCCTGTGCCGCGCACAACGATCTGGTTGATGAAGTCGTCATAGTGGGTTTTGAACGCCGTGGCCGACAGCGACATGTTGCCGCCAAAGGCTTCCAGGTTGCGGAAGCGAACACCGGCCTCGATGCTTTCGCTGGTTTCCGGGCTCAGATCGGGGTTCGGAATGGATTCATAGCCGAAGACCGGATTGGCAAAGAAGTTGTTCACCTGCATCGGCGACGGGGCTTTGAAGCCCTGCGCATAGTTGGCGAACACACCGAAATGGTCATCGGCCCAGAACATCACGCCGATCTTGGGCGACAGGTGGCTGTCGCTTTGTCCTTCGGCGGGGGCGGGGAACAGGGCGTCGGCCTTGGGCGTCAGTTCGTACCAGTCGTAACGCAGGGCCGGAATGATGCTGAGGCGACCATCCAGCAGCGAGATTTCATCCTGAACGAACAGGCCCGCCAGATCATACTCGGTCTTGGGGAAGGGACGGGCGGGGAAGGGCTCGCCCATGGGCGGTACGGTACCGTCGCGGATGCCTTCCTGTGTGGTGCGTGACCAGTCGGCCCCGACGGTTACACGGTGCTGGAGCGACTGGGTGCCAAAGCTTTTGCTGCCCTGAGCCGACAAGCCCCAGATACTGTTGTCAAAAGTGACATCGCGGGTGCGGTCCACGGCCGGAGTGCGGTCTTCATAGGTAAACTGGCGGGTGGTGGCGTCCTGCCAGAAGGCGGCCACCGAACCGGAATCCAGACCGAGGAAGTTGTCGAAGCGCCAGTCCATGCTGATGCGGTCGCGCTCGACCTCGTCGCGGGCGGTCAGGCCGATAACGCTGGCTGAATAGCTGCTGAGAGCCTCGCCCTCCATGTCCTGATCGAAATGATCATAGGTCAGGCGCAGGGCGTGGTTTTCGTTGATGTCCCACAGCAGTTTGGCAAGCACAGCATTGGAGGCAAACTCTTGCGGGTTCGGCTGGGTGCGGGCTGCGCCCGTGCCGCCGGTGTCGGCCATGTTTTCGGTCTCATGGGCATCACGGCGGGTATAGGCGATCAGGCCCGACAGGTTGCCATTACGGCCTGCCAGCGCGAGGCTTTCGCTCCAGCCGTCATCGGCGGAGTTGTAGCCGACACGGGCGCGGGCTCCGAAATTGCGACCGGCATCAATGAAATCAGCGGGGTCTTTGGACGTAAAGCTGACGGCACCGGCGATACCGTCCGAGCCGTAAAGAGCCGATGCGGGACCACGCAGGATCTCGACCGATTTGACCATGTCCAGATCGTTATAGCCGCCCCGGCCGACGCTCTGGGCACCAAAGGCAAAGCCGTCGGGAACGCGCACGCCATCCTGAATGATCAGGACGCGGTTTCCGCCCATACCGCGAATGGTAAAGCCCGAATTGCCGTCGCGGCCTGCACCCGACAGGGCGGCCGAAAAGCGGGCGGGGCTGGTGGGGACGCTGACACCCGGCTCGAAACGGATCAGGTCCTTGATGTCGGTGACAAGGTTG
>NZ_JAVXCU010000119.1:0-5606 GCF_036659295.1 Brevundimonas sp.
AGATCATAGGACACGACGCGCTCGCCCAGAACCAGCGAGCCACCGGAAACCTGCACCATGCCCCAGTCCTTGAGCGACTTGGGGTTTTCCGACGCGAAGAAGGTCGGATCGGCCAGAGGCTGGGCCTCTGCCTCGGTCTTGGTTTGAGGCTTGGTGCAGCCTGCTGCTGCGGTGACCAGCAGCAGGCTTAGAGCGAACATACGAAACAGGGACATGGGCCGTGTCAGGCGTTCGGCAGGACGACGGGCGAGAGACGCGGCAGGGTGCATTTGTGCGGCGTCATGTCGGTGTTCGGATTGGCGTATTTGTTGGGACCATCGACATTGATGATACCAGCCTCGCCATTATCGACGCAGATACGTTTGTCGGCGGGCATTTGGCCGTTCACAAGGACTGCCGGATTGACATAGCCATCCCACAGGATGTCGGGGAAGCGGCCGGTCGGGCCGAACTTGGCGATGCGCAGGGCTTGCAGGTCCATGCCATCGGGGGCATTGCCGCCGCCGCTGAAGCGGTTGTCCTTGATCAGGATCGCCTCGGGATAGGGGTCGAAATCATCGCTCATGGCGCTGTCGGAATAACCGGCCGAGAACAGGCTGGAGATGATGATGTTGGCGGTCTTGTTGTCGGCAATCTCGTTGTCGAAAATCTCGACCTGATCGTTGGAGTTGACGATCACGCCCGTGCCCGCTGGAACGCTGGCGACAGGTGTACCGGCATGGCCGAAATTACGGGTATTGTTGGAGACAGCGCGGTTATTATAGACGCGCGTACGATATCCGGCCTGCTGAAGCTGGGGCATGTTGAAGACGAGGATGCCGCCGGTATTATTGGTGGCAAGGTTCTCGTAAACATCGGCGTCGATGCAGTTTTCGATCTCGATACCGGCCACATTATATTCGGCGCGGTTACGGCGAACCACGACGTTTTGCGACTGGCCGACATAGATACCGGCATCCGAAGCCCCAATGGCGACGCTGTCCTCGATCAGGACGTTTTTGGTCTGGACCGGATAGATGCCATAGGCACCGTTCTCGGTTTTGGGACCTTGGGTCCATTCCGTGCGCACCTTGCGCACGATGATGTTTTCACCCTTGTTGATCTTGATCGCGTCACCCTTGGTGTCTTCGATCGCCAGATTTTCAATGGTAAAATTGCTTGCCGTGACCAGAAGACCTTGGGCCCCTGCGGCCTGATTGCGGAAGTTCAGGATGGTCTTGTCCATGCCCTGACCGCGGATGGTGACGCCATCGACCACCAAGCTAAGCTCGCGGTCGATGCTGAAGACACCGGCCGGAATCTCGATCACCGAGCCGGGCTTGGCATCGATGAGCAGTTCCATCAGCTCGTTCTGGTAGGTGGTATTGGCCTTGGAAAGGTCGGTGCCTTTCGAGGTGGGCGTGTTTTGTCCGCAGGCGCTTAAAACCAGCGCGATTGCGACCGGCAACCAGGTGCGCATTTTCATGAAGTTCCCCTCCAGAACGCTTCCGAAATTCAGCATTATGTCACGTTTCCATAACGCTTGGGCTTGCGCAAGCTGAAAATGAAACTCTTTCTGTTTTTGAAATCGGGGCGATCCAGAGAGTTCGGCCACCGGAGCTGTACGCAGCAAAAAGGCCCTCCGAACACTCGAAGGGCCTGATTGGTTTTAGGCAGAAGGCTGTTTTGAAGCGCTTCGGCGGCTGTAGGCGAAATAGAAGGCCACGCCGACGATGTTCCAGATGATGAACCACATAAGGGTCTTCTGGGGCAGGCTGACCAGCAGATACAGGCAACCGGCAATCGAGACCGGTCCGATAACCCATGCCAGCGGGGTTTTGAAACCACGCGGCATGTCCGGCTTTTTGACACGCAGGATCAGCATGCACAGGGCAACCGCCGAGAAGGCCACCAGAGTTCCGGCATTGGCCAGAGCGACGATCTCGCCCAGCGGCAGGAACAGCGAGATGCTGCCCACCACCACGACGGTGAACAGGGTGATCCGTACCGGCGCGCCCTTGGCCGTGACCTTGGCCAGACCGCGCGGCAGAAGTCCGTCACGCGACAGGGCAAAGAAGACGCGGCTCTGGCCATAGAAGAAGGCCATGATGACGGTCGGCAGGGTGATGACGGCGGTTACGGCAAGGAAATGCGCTGCACCCGGTTGCTCGATCAGGCGCAGGATCAGGGCCAGCGGCTCGGGGCTGTTGGCAAAGGTCAGGAACGGCGTGCTGCCCAGCGCGGCAAGGGCGATCACCACATAGATCAGCGCGCATACTACCATCGAGCCCATAATGCCGATGGGCAGGTCGCGCTTGGGATTCTTGGTTTCTTCGCCCGCCGTGGCAATGGCGTCAAAGCCGTAGAAGGCCGAGAAGATGATGGCGGCGGCGGCCATGATGCCACGCTCGATCCCGTCATCGCTCATGGTGCTGCCAAAGCCGTAGGGGCTGAACGGGACCAGATTGGCGGTATCGAAATGCGGTAGGGCGAACCAGACAAACAGGGCCAGAGCCGACAGCTTGATCGCCACAAGAACCATGTTGAAGGTGGCGCTCTTGCTGGTGCCCAGCAGAAGCAGGCCTGCAACAGCGATAATGATGACCAGTGCCGGAATATTGGCCACGCCACCAGCATGGGGCCCGTTCATAAGGGTCATGGGAACGCCCAGCCAGTCATGCAGCAGCGGCGCGGCATAGCCGGACCAGCTGACGGCCACGGCGCTGACGACAAGGCTGTATTCGAGGATCAGGCTCCAGCCGATGATCCAGCCGATCGTCTGGCCCAGCACAGCGCGGGTATAGCCATAGGCGCTGCCCGATGTGTTGATGGTCGAAGCCATCTCCGCATAGCAGAGCGCGGCGCAGGCGCAGACAAAACCGGCGATCAGGAAAGACAGCAGAACCGCAGGACCGGCCTTGTCGGCACCGATGCCGATCAGGGTCAGGATACCGGTGCCGACAATGGCACCCACACCCATGGCGATCAGGTGCGGCCAGCTGAGATTACGAGCGAGAGCAGGCGAAGAGGGGGAAGCGTCACCCATGCAGGGAAATCCGAAGCAAAACAAAAGGGCCGCGAGGGCCCGTTACAGACTGGTGATCCGGCCTGTCGGGCCACGAATGCACGTTGGGGTTATATTTCGCATACAGGGGGGCAGGCCATCCCCCTAACGGAGATTTTTAATCAAAAGAATGAAATAGCCTCGATACGTATCAATAAAGAAATGGTCGTTAGGGCTTGGTCTGTAATTGGGTCGAGTATGCTTCTGGGGTGGGGATTAAGGAATGAAACCCCCGTTTCCGTGCCCTGATATTGCGCAATAACGGGCAATTAAACGCGTTAGTGATCGCGCCATCAGGCCAGACGACCCTGACAGGGCGGGTTTGCGCAAGAATTCAAGGCGCTTGGCAGGATAGCTGTGTGAGGGTTTAGGAAAACTGCGTGTTGCGGCGGGAGGCTCTGTGGCAATGAAAATCCATGCCTGTCCATGACGGCGTTTCCTCCCTTGAAACTTGCGCGGACCATGAAAATGGCCCGCGCATTTTTTCATTTTAGGGTCAGAGCCAGGCCTTGATGCCGATGACAAAACGGGTGTCATCCACGCGATCGCCACGGGCGCGCGCATAGTCGGCGGTGTCACCGAAGGAGCGGCTCCATTCGACACCCACATAGGGTGCGAACTCCTTGCGGATTTCATAGCGCAGGCGCAGTCCTGCCGTGACCGAGGTCAGGCCCGAACCGATCTCCAGCTCCGGAATATCGCTGGCCGACAGGGCCACTTCCAGAGAGGGTTGCAGGATCCATTTCTGGGTGATGCGCTGGTCGTACTCGGCCTCGAGATGTGCTGTCAGATCGCCTTCGGTGGACAGGTAAAGGGCTGCCCCCGTCTCGAACCAGTAGGGGGCGACGCCTTGAATGCCGGCGGTCAGATGGGTGGTGTCCTCGCCATCGGGGCGGAAGTCGTGTCGCACACCGGCCTGCACATCCCAGAAGGGTGCGATGGCACGGCTATAGAGAGCCTGAACCTCGACCTCGTGCAGCTTGCCTTTGCTTTCACCTTCGCCCTCGGTCTTCCACCAGAAGCGATTGATGTCGCCGCCGGTCCAGCCAAACGCGCTCCAGCCATAGCTGTTCGGTGCGTCGCCAAAACCGGCTTCCAGCTTGTCGATGAACAGGCTGGTGCTGCCCATGCCGCCATTCTCTAGCAAAAGCAGTTGGCGCGATGCCGCCATTAAGGCGGGATCGAACAGAAGGTCTGCGGCGTGGGCGGGATTGGCAAAGGCCGGAGCGGGTGGTGGCGTCTCGACCAGACGGCCTCCGACAGCGTCCACACTGGTGGGGATGTTCGGCCCGCCACGCATGGCACTCATATTGTGGCCCGCATGGGGATCAGCTTGGGCTGGTGCAGCGGTCTGGCTGGCCTGTGCGCCCATGTTGTGACCGGCGTGCGGGTCGGCTTGAGCGGGAGCAGCGGTGTGACCGGCGTGGCCGCTCATATTGTGGCCCGCATGGGGATCAGCTTGAGCCGGTGCAGCGGTCTGGCTGGCCTGTGCGCCCATGTTGTGACCTGCGTGCGGGTCGGCTTGAGCGGGGGCAGCGGTGTGACCGGCATGGCCGCTCATATTGTGACCCGCATCGGGATCGGCAGCAGGCTTTTGTGCCTTGGGTTGGGCTTGGGTTACCGGTGTGGCGGGCATGGCGTGACCGGCATGGCTTTGGGCCAGGGCGGTATTGGCAGCCAGCATCAGCGGCAGGGCCGCAACGGCGGTGAGCAGGGCGCGGTTCATCGGGCGGCTCCTTGCAGCGGACGGACGGTGACGACGTTGAACATCCCCGCATGCATGTGCATCAGCAGGTGGCAGTGGAAGGCCCAGTCCCCCGGCGCATTGGCGGTCAGGTCAAACGTAGCCTTGCCCCCCGGCAGGACATTGACCGTGTGTTTCAGCGGCTGGTAGCCGTCCTGACCGTTGACCAGTTCGAAGAAGTGGCCATGCAGGTGGATAGGGTGGGACATCATGGTGTCGTTCACCAGTGTCACGCGCACACGCTCGTTCAGTTCGAAACGGATCGGCTCGACGAGTTCGGAGAATTTACGACCGTCAAAGCCCCACATGAACCGTTCCATATTGCCGGTCAGGTGGATTTCCATGCTGCGTGACGGGGCGCGCATGTCGGTGTTTGGCGTCAGGGACCGCAGATCGGCATAGGTCAGAACGCGGTGGTCCACATTCTCCAGACCTTGCGGTTTGTCGGCAAAGCGGTTGGCCGGAGCCATGGCGATAGCATCGACGCCCACGCCCACAGCCATATCGGCAGGGGCGTTGTCCGGATTGCGCATGCTGGCACCGCTGTGGTCCATGCCACCGGAAGCCTGGCCCGCTGCGCCATGACCCATGGCCGCGTGATCCATACCGGCCGAACCATGACCCATAGCCGAATGGTCCATGCCCCCCATACCCATGTCGCGCATGGTCAGGTTGGGGATGGTGCGCAAGGGCGGCACCTCGGCGGTCATACCCATGCGCGGTGCAAGGGTCGCACGCGCCATGCCCGAGCTGTCGATGGCTTCGGCAACGAGGGTGTAGGCACTGTCCGCTGTCGGACGCACGATGACATCATAGGTT
>NZ_JAVXCU010000120.1:0-5582 GCF_036659295.1 Brevundimonas sp.
CTCGGGGTGAGCACCCAGTTCCTTGAGCGGTGCGGCGGCGGCACCACGGGCCGCACGACCTGCGCGTTTTTCGGCCAGCAGGGCCACGGCACGGTTTAGGCCAACATCGAACACCTCTTCGATGTCCGAGACATTGGCATAGGTGCCGTCGTGAGCCACGAACGGGCCAAAGCGGCCCAGACCTGCCGTGATCGGCTTGCCGTCTTCGGGGTGTTCACCCACGACGCGCGGCAGGCTGAGCAGTTTCAGCGCACGCTCCAGATCCAGAGATGCAGGCGACCATCCCTTGGGCAAGGACGAACGACGCGGCTTGCCACCTTCTTCGACGGCTTCGGTCTCTACATAGGGGCCAAAACGACCGATCTTGAGTTGCACGGTCTTGCCCGTTGCCGGATCGACACCCAGTTCGCGATCACCGCTTTGGGCACCACCTTCAGCAGCATCTGGCGAGGCCACAGGGCGGGTATATTTACAATCGGGATAGCGCGAGCAACCGATGAAGGCCCCGAAGCGGCTGGTCTTCAGGCTGAGCTGGCCTTCGTTACACACCGGGCACAGACGCGGATCGCGGCCATCACCCTTGTCTGGGAAGATGTGCGCGCCCAGCGCCTCGTTCAGATGGTCGAGAATGGCCGTGGTGCGCAGTTCGCCCGCAGCCTGTGTGGCAGCGTGGAAATCGCTCCAGAAAGAACGCAGCAGCGCCTTCCAGTCCAGTTCACCGGCCGAAACCTCGTCCAGTTGGCCTTCCAGCGCAGCGGTGAAATCGTATTCGACCCATTTGGAGAAGAACTGTTCAAGGAAGGCTGTAACCAGACGTCCCTTGTCTTCCGGATAGAAGCGGTTTTTGTCCATGCGGACATATTCGCGGTCGCGCAGGGTTGTCAGGATCGAGGCATAGGTCGACGGACGGCCAATACCCAGCTCTTCCAGTTTCTTGACCAAAGTGGCTTCCGAGAAGCGCGGGGGCGGCTCGGTGAAGTGCTGGTCGGTGCGGATAGCCTGAACCTGTGCCTTCGCGCCTTCCTTCAACGCGGGCAGGCGGCCACCTTCATCCTCGTCCTCGTCGGACGCGCCCTTCTGGCGTTCGTCGCGGCCTTCTTCATAGGCTGCGATAAAGCCGTCAAAGACCACGACCTGACCGGTTGCGCGCAGGCCGGTCTGACCGTCTGGCGTCTCGATCTCGATGGTCGTGCGGTCCATGCGCGCCGATTCCATCTGGGAGGCGATCATGCGCTTCCAGATCAGTTCGTAGAGGCGCTTGAGGTCCTGATCCAGATGTACGCTGTCGGGGTGGCGCATCATGTTGGTGGGGCGAATAGCTTCGTGCGCCTCTTGGGCGTTCTTGGCTTTAACCTTGTAGTAGCGCGGCTCGGCAGGAACATAGGCCGGACCAAAGCGCTCGGCGATGGCTTCACGGGCCTGTGCAATGCCTTCAGGCGTCACGAAGACGCCGTCGGTACGCATATAGGTGATCAGACCGCCGGTGTCGTCGACGCCTTCATACAGCTTTTGAGCGGCCTGCATGGTGCGTTGGGCGGTAAAGCCTAGTTTGCGAGCCGCTTCCTGTTGCAGGGTCGAGGTGGTGAAGGGCGGCGAAGGCGAACGCTTGGCCGGTTTCTTCTCGACAGACTTGATCGTGAAGTCGCCGCTGTCGATCGCATTACGCGCAGCGGTAGCCATTGCCTCGGACACGATGTCGAGGCGCTGGACGCGCTTGCCTTCATGTTTCACCAGACGGGTGGTGAAGGGCGGGCTGTCGGCGATCAGGTCGGCCTCGACGGACCAGTATTCCTGCGGCTTGAAGCGTTCGATCTCCATTTCGCGATCGACAACGATGCGAAGGGCAACCGACTGCACGCGGCCCGCCGAACGGGCACCCGGCAGCTTGCGCCACAGGACCGGCGACAGGTTGAAGCCCACCAGATAGTCAAGGGCACGGCGGGCCAGATAGGCCTCGACCAGTTCCATATCCAGCTGGCGCGGATTGGCCATAGCCTCGAGGACAGCCGACTTGGTGATCGCGTTGAACGTCACGCGCTCGACCGGCGTATCCTTCAGGGCCTTTTTCTTGTTCAGCACTTCTAGAACGTGCCAGCTGATCGCCTCTCCCTCGCGGTCGGGGTCGGTCGCGAGAATAACGCGGTCGGCTTTTTTAGCCTCCTCGGCGATTTCCGACAGGCGTTTAGTGGCCTTGGCGTCCACTTCCCACTGCATGGCAAAGTCATCGTCAGGCAGGACGGATCCGTCCTTCGACGGCAGGTCGCGGATATGCCCGTATGAAGCCAGGACCTTATAGTCCGGCCCCAGATACTTATTGATAGTTTTAGCCTTCGCGGGGCTCTCGACGATGACGAGATTCATGGCGCTCTATTCGAGGAAACGGGGGCGCGAACGTGGTTGCGACCGATGGATATGTCAATGCGCCTTGAAAACATCGCATGGCGCAACGTGTGTGTTGCAATAAAATACAACCCAAGGTTATATATGGCAAAGCTAGGCGTTGTGAGGGAGTGGCTATGCCGGTTTTGCGCAATCAGGTTCAAGCAGGCGAAGTACGCGATAGAGCATGTGAGACGCTGCCGACAGGCGTCACCCACATCCGTGAATATGTAGGCAGCATGTCCAGCGAACTGGCGAAGATGGCGCGCGTTCAGGGCGATGAACGGCTGGCATGTTTGCTGGAACTGGCCGCGGAAATGGCGAAGCGGTGAGGGCAAGCTCATGCCAGATAGGCTCATGCGCTCGAAACCAATCCACCGGGTAACAGGGTGGCCCGTTCCGCTAAACTCAGTTCCAGAAGTGCAGCAGCAATGGTGGCGGCCGGCACATTGAGATGACGCGATAGTTCATCTGTTGCCGTCGGAACGGGTGACAGCAGGCGCGCGATCTGTTCGATCACATCGGGTGCAGGCTTGACGATAACGGGCTCGAAATCCGCGATGACCTGTGGCTCGAACAGGGTGCGCAAAGTGGTAAAGGCCCGCTGTACGTCGTCGGCCCCTTCGCACAGGATGGCACCCTGACGTAACAGGTCGTTGGTGCCGCGCGTGCGAGGATCAAGAGGTGATCCAGGCACTGCAAACACGTCGCGATTCTGTTCTGCGGCGATACGTGCGGTAATCAGAGAGCCGGATTTCAGTTCGGCTTCCACGACGATGACGCCGCGTGTCAGGCCCGACAATATGCGGTTACGCCGTGGAAAATCTCGCGCCTGTGCCCGCATTCCCATGGGGCTTTCCGATACCAGACAGCCGGTTTCACTGATCTTGGCATGCAGCTCGGCATTCTCGGGCGGGTAGATATCGTTGATGCCGCCCCCCAGAACCGCGACAGTGCCTGTTTCCAGCGCCCCCGCATGGGCGGCGGTGTCGATCCCGCGTGCAAGGCCAGAAACGACGACGTGTCCCGCTTGACCCAGTTCGCGGGCCAGATCACGGGCAATGCGCAATCCTCCTGCCGATGCAATGCGGGCACCGACAATGGCAATCGTTTCGCCATGCAGCAGGTCTTTTCGCCCCTTCACCCACAAAACGGGCGGCGGCGGATCAATGTGTGAGAGCCGTATGGGATAGTCTGCATCACCGCACACCAGAAGCGTGGCCCCATAGGTGTGACCGGCTTCCAGCTCGGCTTCTATGGTGCGGGCATCGGGGAGATTATAGGTCGCGCGACCGCTGCGGCGGACCAGATCGGGCAGGGCGTCGATGGCGGTGATCGCACTGCCGAAGCGCTGTAAAAGCTGGGAAAAGGTGACGGGACCGATTTTTTCGGTCCGCGCCAGCCGGAGGCGGGCAAAACGCTCGACCTCCGGCAGGGCCGTCATGCTTTGACGTCTCCGGCCTTCTTCTTGCCACCGATCTTGGGTTCTTGCCCCTTGATCAGGCGTCCGATGTTTTCATGGTGCCGGAACCAGATCAGGACTGCGGCAAAGATCGCCAGAAGATAGATCGGCTTGGCGATAGGAAAGCCCATCGAGGCCACTGATGTAACGCCGATCAGAGGCGTCACCGCAGAGGCAATAAGCGCTGACAGAGACGAAATGCGGAAGGCAAAGGCGCAGATCAGCCAGATAAAAGCGGCAACCAGACCCAAGGGCCAGTGCGCGGCCAGCATCAGGCCAAAGAAGGTTGCGACACCCTTGCCACCCTTGAATTTGAGCCACACAGGATAGAGGTGGCCAAGGAAGGCCGCACCGCCGGCCAGAGCCGCGGCAACTTCGCTACCGGTAACATAACGGGCCAGAAGCAAAGCCACGGCACCCTTGCCGGCATCCAGCAACAGGGTCGCAATCGCCAGATCCTTGCGACCAGTGCGCAGCACATTGGTGGCGCCGATGTTGCCTGAACCGATATTGCGAACATCACCGGCCCCGAAGGCGCGTGTCAGCAGCACACCAAAAGGTATGGAGCCGAGCAGATAGCCCGCGATCGTGACCAGACCGAGAGTTACGAGGGCGGGGGCCGCCAAATCCTGCACTTTGATTCGCTCCTGTTAGCGCTGATCGAAGACGATGCGACCGTCGACGATGGTGAGCAAGACCTTGCCTTGCAAACGACGTCCGTCGAACGGCGAGTTTTTGGACTTGGATTTCAGCTTGGCTGCAACCACGACGATGGGCGCACCAGCATCGAACAGGATCAGGTCGGCGGGAGCACCCTCGGCAATCACGCCGCTGTCGAGGCCCAGAAGGCTGGCGGGATTCTGCGTCATCGGACGCAGCACATCGATCAGGTCGATGCCGTTATCATGGTGCAGATTGGTGACGGCGGCGGCCAGCAGGGTTTCCAGACCCACGGCACCTGGTTCGGCCTCTGCAAACGGACGGCGCTTGTTTTCCGCCGGTTCGGGACAGTGGGCAGACGTGATGATGTCGATCAAACCGTCGCGAATACCTTCGATCATGGCCTGACGGTCATCTTCGGTGCGAAGCGGCGGATCAAGGCGGTAGAAGGTGCGATAATCGCCAATGTCGATTTCGTTGAAGCACAGGTGGTTGATCGACACCGATGCAGCAACATCCAGACCGCGCGTGCGAGCGCGGGTCAGAACTTCCAGAGCACCTTCGGTCGAAATTTGGTCCACGAGGAAACGCGCACCGGTTTGCTCCACCAGAGCCAGATCGCGCTCAAGCTGGATGCGCTCGGCCAGAGCGGGCTGTCCAGACAGTCCAAGACGTGTGGCCAGCTCGCCCGCCGTCGCGACGGTACCTTGCGACAGCCACGGCTCGACCGGACGGCATGAAATCAGGGCGTTGAACGAAGCCGCATAGCTCATCACCCGTTGCAGGGTGCGGCTGTTGAGAATCACATGATCGACGTCGGTGAAATACAGCGCACCAGCTTCGTCCATCAGGCCGATTTCGGCCATGCGTTCGCCTTGGCGGCCTTGTGTAGCGGCACCGGCGGCGCGAACATGCACCAGTTCCAGAGCCGCCCCGCGTCGCTGAATATGGTCGATCGTGGCCGGGTCATCGATAGCTGGATCGGTATCGGGCTGGATGACTATGGTGGTGACGCCGCCCGCAGCCGCCGACAGGCTGGCGGATTTGAGGGTTTCTTTCGGCTCGTTGCCGGGTTCACCGG
>NZ_JAVXCU010000121.1:0-5568 GCF_036659295.1 Brevundimonas sp.
GCTCAGTCGATCGGTGAGCCGGGTACCCAGCTGACCATGCGTACCTTCCACATCGGCGGTACTGCACAGGTTTCGGACACTTCGTTCTACGAAGCGACCAATGCCGGTGTTGCCAAGATTGCAGGCCCGACGGTTGTCGCACCTCACGGTGATCTGGTCGCCCTGAGCCGCAACGTGGTCATCTCGATCATGGTCGACGGCAAGGAACGCGAAACCCACAAGGTGCCTTACGGTGCGCGTCTGCGTGTCAAGGACGGTGCAGACGTCGCCAAGGGCGCTCGTGTGGCCGAGTGGGACCCGTACACCAATCCGATCATCACCGAAGTGGGTGGCAGCATCCGCTTTGAGGATCTGGTCGAAGGTCTGTCCGTCAAGGAAGAGACCGACGAGGCGACCGGCATCGCACAGCGCGTTGTTTCGGACTGGCGTGCCAGCCCGCGCGGCGCGGACCTGCGTCCGGCCCTGGGTATCATCGCCGGTGACACCTATGCACGTCTGTCTTCGGGTACGGATGCCCGTTACCTGCTGCCGGTTGGTGCCATTCTGTCGGTGTCGAGCGGTGACGTGGTCAAGCCGGGTGAAGTTATCGCCCGTATCCCGACCGAAGGTGCCAAGACCCGCGACATCACCGGCGGTCTGCCGCGTGTTGCCGAACTGTTCGAAGCCCGCCGTCCGAAGGATTGCGCTGTCATCGCCGAAATGGATGGCCGCGTAGAATTCGGTCGCGACTACAAGAACAAGCGTCGCATCAAGATCACGCCGGAAGTGGATGCCGATGGCAACCAGGCCGAGGCCGTGGAATTCCTGATCCCGAAGGGCAAACACATCTCCGTCCACGACGGCGATCTGATCCAGAAGGGCGACTACATCATCGACGGCAACCCCGATCCGCACGATCTGCTGCGTATTCAGGGCGTCGAGGCTCTGGCCGAGTACCTCGTCAACGAGGTTCAGGAAGTCTACCGTCTGCAAGGCGTGCCGATTAACGACAAGCACATCGAGGTGATCGTTCGCCAGATGCTGCAAAAGGTCGAAGTGATCGACTCGGGCGAAACCACCCTGATCCGTGGCGACACGGTCGAAGTGGCAGAAGCCGAGCTGGAAAATGCCAAGGTCGAGAAGCGCGGTGGCCGTCTGGCGATCACGCAACCGGTCCTGCTGGGCATCACCAAGGCGTCGCTGCAAACCCGCAGCTTCATCTCGGCAGCTTCGTTCCAGGAGACGACCCGCGTACTTACCGAGGCTTCGGTCCACGGCAAGAAAGACACGCTGGAAGGCCTCAAGGAAAACGTCATCGTCGGTCGCCTTATTCCGGCGGGTACGGGCGCTTACCTGCGCAGCCTGCAAAAGGTTGCCAACGAGCGCGACGCCGAGCTTACCCAAGCTCGCGAAGACGCAGTCGAGCCGCTACCGGCCGATCTGGCTCTGGAACTGGACAAGAACTAATCCGGTTTTCAGGCTTGAGCTGAAAATGAAGGGCGGTGCCATCTGGCACCGCCCTTTGTTTTTGGCCCTTAGGCAGCCCTATGGTCTAGGTTAGTTAGGCGTTCTGCGGATGCGGTGCTCAACGGGCCCGTCGCGCTTGGTCTGGATGGGGGCAACGCTGTCGACCTGATGGGTGGGATCAAGGTGGCGACCGGCCACGCCCATGCCGAAATTACTGCCGACGCCTTCTACAACGCCACCATTGCCGCGTTCGCTGTCGAGAGGGGTGTTACGGCGGCTTTCATAGGATTGCAGACGTTGGCGGCCCTCGGCTTCCAAGCGGGCATCGCGGCGGGAATTGCCGGTGCCGGAAATACGCCCAAGACGTTCGAGAGCGCGGGTGGTGCGCTCGCCTTCGCGATCATCACAGACATCGCGCTCCTGCTGGGTCAGGCGATCCGGATACTGACAGCCCAGCACCGATGTGCGCAGACTTTGTCCGACACGTCTGGACACCTCATCCTCAGCACTTTGCGGGGCGACCTGCCATGCAGAGCTATCTTGTGCAGACGGATCGGGACTGACTCCCTGTGCCAGCCTCGGCTGGGGGCGGTTGGGTGTAATCGATGCAGAGGCGGCGGTTGTTTGATTGCGGTCCGCTGATGGAGCGGGCGTGATGTCGGGTTGCGGAGCCACGATACGCGGTTTTTCCCCGTCGAGCAGAGGCCTTGGCTCGATCTCGATATACAGGGTGGGTGTATGCGGTCGCGCCGGGGGCAATACCGACTGTGCGCTAAAGACAAGGGCGGCAATCACCGCAACATGGAGAGCGGCAGATGCGGCACCGCCCAGCCAAAGTTGTTTGCGCGTGGACCGCCCCCTCATACATTTTCCCGTAAATGCCAGTGTTATCTGCGAGACTTGGCATCCATTGTGGCAAAACTATGGGTTAGCTGCGCGGTGGCGTGGAGGAGGCAGGCGAGGGGGCCGGTGCACGCGGTCCGTTACTGGCTCCGATCTGGTCCTGAAGTTTGCGGATCTCGCGATTGGTACCCGACAACTCGTCCAGCGCTTCGCCCTGACCGGACCCACCCTGTATCGAACCATTGCTGACACCGACACCTGAATTTAACGGCGCACGGCGGCGTTGATAGTCATAGAGCTGTTGACTGCCCTTGGCACTATTGCGGGCATCACGCTCGGCATTGCCGGTGCCCATGACGCGACGACCACGCTCGATAGACTCACGGATACGGCGTGCATCGGCGCTGTCACAGCTCAGTCTCTGGATGTCACTGAGCATTTGCGGCTGGGTGCAGTCCAGAGGTGTAGAGCGTCCATAATAGATGCGGCCCTGTGTGGCGGTATTGCCTGCCACACCGCCAGCACCGGATGATCCGCCCGCAGGACTGCCTCCTCCGGCGGGCGGGGCACCGCCACCTTCTGGACGATAGGTCCATGCATCATCCAGGGCACCGCCAGCGGCGGCTGCGGCCAGAGCGGCCTCGGTTTCTTCGTCCACACGGGCGCGGCGCGGAATAGGGGCATCCAGCGCCCCTGCCTGATCGAGGCTCTGGTCGGCAGACTGGCTTTGGCCTACCTGCTCGGCCTCGCGGTTTTGTCCTTCCACAACCGACGGCAGGCTGCGGTTTTGCAGGTCGTTCACAGCTTGGCTGGCGGGACCGTCAATGGCCTCGATGCGGGGGCGGGTGATACGCGCGGTCACATTGGGCAGGGCTGTTGTATCCAGATCGCTGATGGCACCGGGGGCGGCATCATCCATCGACTGTGTGTCCTGCGGTCTCTGTTGCTGAACCTGCGGCAAGCTGCGGTCTGCACGCTCCAGAGGCGTTTGCTGGGCCTGATTGCGGATCTGCTCGACGAGCCGCTCTATAGGGCGCTCCACGGGGCGTTCGACCGGCTGCTCCAGAGGCGGTTCTGGCAGGATATCGGCCTGCGGCTCGGTCCTGTCGCGCGGCACAGGCTTGGGGCGGGGTGGAGGTGTTACAAGAGGCTCGGGCGGGCGCATGTCCAGCCAGACCTCGAAGCTGTTGTCATCCACGAAGGACGGTACAAAAACCGTATTAAGCGCGATGGGGATCAGTATCGCTGCGTGCAGGGCCACCGAGGCCAGCAACAGGGCAGTGCGCTGGCGTCCTTGCGACGTAGGAATAGGCCGTGGTGAGGCCGATAAGCTGTAACCCATAGACCGCTGCCGTTAGGTGGACGAGGGACATGCAAGGCATACGCTAATCAGGGCAAATATTCAGGCTATCAGCCACATACCGCCCTGTAGAATCGATTGTCCCAATCAACACCGCTTTGTCGGCGGGCGTGAAATGACAAGTTCGGGATGATGGCGCTTAAAACCTTAAGGATTAGGGTTTTTAAGGTTCCGTAAAGGTTTGCAGGCCCGATCTTGACGGATCGCTGTGCGGCGCGTAAAAGCCACCCACTTTCGAGACGTGGGCGGTTCGCCGTCCGCTGGGAAGTGACAATTGATCGGACGGGCTGTGCCCGCCGGAACGCCCGAAGCGCGCGTTCCGGTTTTTCCGTTTGGCGGTCGCATTTCAGATCGAAGTCCAAACCCGGGCGGTTTTACCGTTCAAAAGAAGGCAATGAGGCGCTCCGGCCGAAAGGCACACGCCTCCATATCGTAAGAGACGAAATAGAATGCCCACGATCAACCAGCTGATCCGCAAGCCTCGCAAGCCGAAGCCGGTCCGTAACAAGGTTCCGGCTCTGGAGGGTTCGCCCCAGCGTCGCGGTGTTTGCACCCGCGTTTACACCACCACCCCGAAGAAGCCTAACTCGGCACTTCGTAAGGTTGCCAAGGTTCGCCTGGCCAAGAACGGCGTTGAAGCTGTTTGCTACATCCCGGGTGAAGGCCACAACCTGCAAGAGCACTCGGTTGTGCTTATCCGCGGCGGCCGCGTGAAAGACCTTCCGGGTGTCCGTTACCACATCCTGCGCGGTGTGCTGGATACCCAAGGCGTCAAGGATCGTAAGCAACGTCGTTCGCACTACGGTGCGAAGCGTCCGAAATAAGCCATTCGCGTTCCTGCGCTCTACAAGATTTAAGAGGATACTCTCATGTCCCGTCGTCACCGCGCCCAGAAGCGTGAAGTTCTGCCGGATCCCAAGTTTGGTGATCTGATCGTTACCAAGTTCATGAACTACGTCATGTACGAAGGTAAGAAGGCTGTTGCTGAAAACATCGTTTACGGTGCTTTCGACATCCTGGCTGAGAAGAAAAAAGACCAGACCGCAGTGGAAACCTTCCACCAGGCTCTGGAAAACGTAGCACCGTCGGTCGAAGTTCGTTCGCGCCGCGTTGGTGGTGCTACTTACCAGGTTCCGGTTGAAGTCCGTCCGGACCGTCGCCGCGCCCTGGCCATCCGTTGGTTGGTAAACGCTGCTCGCAAGCGTGGTGAAAACACCATGACCGAGAAGCTGGCTGCCGAACTGCTGGATGCTTCGAACAACCGTGGCACCACGGTCAAGAAGCGCGAAGACACCCACAAGATGGCCGAAGCCAACCGCGCCTTCAGCCACTACCGCTGGTAAACGTCTTAAAACTGTCCTCGTACTCCGGTACGGGGACGGTTGCACTTTAGGCGATTTGGTGCGGGCATCCATTTCTGGAACTGCCCGCGCCGTCATTTCTGACACAACGGGGGCGCTCGCGGCGTCCGCAAGCCACCCGGAAGGCAAGACCAATGGCCCGTACACACAAAATCGAAGACTACCGTAACTTCGGTATCATGGCCCACATTGATGCGGGCAAGACTACGACGACCGAACGTATCCTGTTCTACACCGGTAAAAACCACAAAATGGGCGAGACGCACGATGGTGCCTCGACCATGGACTGGATGGACCAGGAACAAGAACGCGGCATCACCATTACCTCGGCTGCGACGACCGCTTTCTGGAAAGAAAAGCGTCTGAACATCATCGACACACCGGGCCACGTTGACTTCACCATTGAAGTTGAACGTTCGCTGCGCGTGCTCGATGGTGCTGTGACGGTTCTAGACGGTAACGCCGGCGTTGAGCCGCAGACCGAAACCGTTTGGCGTCAAGCCGACAAGTACAACGTTCCGCGTATCGTGTTCGTCAACAAGATGGACAAGATCGGCG
>NZ_JAVXCU010000122.1:0-2433 GCF_036659295.1 Brevundimonas sp.
CACCACCACCAGACGTCCGCCGTCGACCAGTGTCTGCTCGGCAGCCTCAAGGCCACGTTCCAGTTCGCCCAGTTCGTCGTTCACCGCGATACGCAGTGCCTGGAAGGTCCGCGTGGCCGGATGGATCGGCGCACCACGGCGACCGCCAAGGGCCTTCTCGATGGCATCGGCCAAATCCAGCGTGCGGGTAAACGGCTGTTCGGCACGGCGGCGCAGGATGGCCGTCGCAATACGGCCCGACTGACGCTCTTCGCCATACAGCTTGATGATGTGGGCCAGCGGACCGTGTTCCCACGTGTTCACAATATCGGCTGCGGTTTCGCCGGTATCGGCCATCCGCATGTCCAGCGGCCCGTCGCGCATGAAGGAAAAGCCGCGCTCGGCCTGATCCAGTTGCATCGACGAGACACCGATGTCGAACACCGCGCCATCCAGCCTGGCTTTACCGCTTTCGGCAAAGGCCTCGGCCAGATCTCCAAACGGGGTCTGGATCAGTTGGAAACGGTCACCGAACTGCGCCTTCACGGCATCGGCATGGACCTGAACCGTCGGGTCGCGGTCCAGACCGATGACCTCGGCTCCGGTTGCCAGAATGGCGCGGGTGTATCCACCAGCGCCAAAGGTCGCATCAATAATCACATCGCCGGACTTGGCATCCAGCGCCGCCAGAACCTCCGGCAGCATTACCGACAGGTGGGGCTTGGCGTCTTCGCTCATGCTCCGCCCCCTGCCAGTTTGATCTGGGCTTCGAGCTTGGCCTTGGCTACCTGCGCCAGACCGGCCTTGGCCAGACGGCGCTGCTCGGCACGGCGGGCCATCCACTTGTCCTTGGCCCAGATCTGGAAACGGTCGTTCAGGCCGACAATGACCACGCTGTCCGACAGTTCGGCCTCAAGACACAGATGATCCGGCAGGGTGATACGGCCACCGCTGTCGAACGACAGGCGAACCTGCTCGCCCATGACCTGCCACTCCAGTGCCGAACGCTCTTCGGAGCCGAACGGCAGCGACTGGATCACTTCGTTATAGACAGCGAACAGATGGTCACCGCCCGCTTCAAGGCAGTCGGCTTCGATGGAGGGAAACAGGAAAACGCCGTGTTCGGCACCGTTTTCAGCCGTGCGGAAGTCGCCCGGAATGAGCAGGCGACGCTTCGCGTCCAATTGTTTCTCGTAGGTCGAGAGAAACACGCCCTGTCCCATCGAGCCTGTCGGCCCGTCCCTGCGCCTTCGGCAGGCATCACAAAACGTGCGCCCTACAGCCGATCAGTTCAGCGTCTGGGATACCATGGGATCAAATGGGCCTCAATGGGATGAAGCGGGATGTTTAACCTTGTTTTCATCTTGCCAGTGGACAAGAACACCACAAGAACAAGAACATACACAGAACTGTCCACTTGTGGATGATGTGGAAAACTGATGATATCTGTATTTTCTACAGTCATTTAGGCAAACCACATGCCCACAAGGCCACATTTAGGCCCTGCACGAGGCACCCTGCCCCATCAAGGTAAATAAAATTACGATTTTTACGGGTGCCGATCCCATTTACGGATCAAAATGCGATTTAAGAGCCCTCAGGACAGGCGCTTGAGTCGCTGTGGTGGCGGCGCATCCCATTTCCGGCACCCGCACGGGCCGGAAAGGTTAAAGTGCCAGACGGTCTATAAGCCGGGTTCTGTCCCGCAAGCGGCGACGATCATTCCTCTGGACCACCCGTTGCCGAGTGGTTCTCGCGACCTACCCGGACGTCCGGGGCAGTGAACCCTGTGGCCGAGGCCACGCGACGTCCCTATTTGGTCTTGCTCCAGGCGAGGTTTACCTTGCCATCTTCGTTACCGAAGACGCGGTGGGCTCTTACCCCACCCTTTCATCCTTACCCCGATAAATCGTGGCGGTTTACTTTCTGTGGCACTGTCTCTCGGGTCACCCCGGGCGGGCGTTACCCGCCGCCTTTTCACCGTGGAGCCCGGACTTTCCTCGACAGGGTCAAGCCCTGCCGCGACCGTCCAACCGTCTGGCGCGGTCCAAGTGCCGTGTTCTGCTTCTCAGGTCAATGACGCAGCCGGATAAAGATCAGTCCAGAACGCCGGTGACGCTCTCGACACTGGCCAGTTGCAACAGGCCCACCAGACGCGCCCGCGTCTCGCCATCGGCAATGCCGTCCACGCGGGCCGGTCGCCAGTGGCGCTGGAAGGCTTTGACGGTCAGGACAGTTTCTTCGTCATACTCGCCGCCCGCCGCAATCGGATAGCCCAGACGGTGAAGGCCCGAACGCAAGACCAGAACCCCCAGACCGGTATCGCCCGTCTGGAGCGGCGCACCCAGTGCATGGATTCGCGCCAGAGCCGGTTCGAACCACAGACCATGTCCCTCGCCTGCCAGACGCTTCCACGGGAACAACTCGCCCGGATCGTCCTTGCGCGTCGGTGCC
>NZ_JAVXCU010000122.1:2443-5382 GCF_036659295.1 Brevundimonas sp.
GCTGCATGATGGCCTACGACACCGACAGTCAGGGCGCCTCGAGCGCATCGGCCACAGGCGTCACCCTGTCGCTGACCCCTCCGCCCTCGCCGGTTGCGGTGCCGACCATGTCGGAATGGGCGATGATACGGGCATCGGGAATGGTCCAGCGCGTACGGATATCGGCCACAAGGGCGATCACGGCCTGAACCTGTGCCTCGGGAAAATCGCGATAGCCGAACTCGTGACCGGGATTGACGATCTCGATACCGATCGAGGCCCCGTTCACATCGTCTGTGCCCTGCCATGCGCCGCGACCGGCGTGCCATGCACGGCGTTCCTCGGCCACCAGCCGGAAGATGCGGCCGTCTTCCTCGACCAAATAGTGCGAAGATACCTTGGCCTCGGGGTCGCACAGACGCTCCAGCGCCTCCTGCCCTGTCGGCATGCCGGTATAGTGCAGGACCAGAATGTCAGGGAGAACCCGACGCTCGTCGAAATTCGGTGACGGGGCCTCGATGAACTCCATAATGTTCACGCAGCCTTAGCGGCCGTCGCGCTCCCAGCCATAGGCCACCCAGGTATCGCCAACCTTCTGGGCGTCGATAACGCCTTCATCGGCTGCCTTCTGGGCTTTGCGCATCTGGCGCGAACGGCGTGCCCGCAAGGCAAAACCCGCAAAGAACAGCACCAAACCGCCCACCACTGCCAGCACAGCCACGGTCGCAGCCGTCAGTACCGCCAAAATAGCGCCCACGGTCACAGCCACAGCGGTCGCCGCAAGTCCGACCAGCGAGACCACAAATGAAGCCAGACCACCACCGTTGCGGCGACGGGCGGCAAAGCCGATCTGGGCCATAGGGTCAGTGTTGATCATAATCTCGATACCTTATTGGGCGCGGGAGGAGCGCACAGCCTCTAATGTCGGTCCACAAACCTGAACGGTCAATGACCTGCGACATCACAGACCTGTCACGTTAAGCCGCACCCTCCTCCTAACGCATCAGAACGCAGGTTGTTCGGAAAGGACAGCCGCGCCTTGCGCACGCATCTGTTCGGTACGCACGCGATCCATCACCGCCACAGCGGCCGGATCGCCCAGAACCTGACCGACGCGGACCAGAGTAGAGGCTGCCTGCCCCGAGGCTCCAAAGGCCGTAGCCAGAGCTTCCCACGGGGTTTGCGGGGTCGGGTAATATTTGAAGCGCACACCCTCGGCCGAAGGAATCTTGGCCAACTGGCGGGCCTTGTTGATAGCCTCGTGCATACCGCCCAGCTGGTCGACCAGACCCAGCTCCTTGGCCTGTATACCGGTCCAGACGCGGCCCTTGGCGATTTCATGGGCGCGTTCCGGCGTCAGCTTGCGACCACGGGCCACACGCTCGATGAACTGGGCATAGATGCGGTCCATCGAGGCCGAGAAGGCTGCGCGCTGGCCTTGATCAAAACCGCTGGCCGAGCTGAAGGCGTCGGCATAGTCACCGCCCACCGTCAGATTGCGCGTGTCGATACCGAAACGACCCAGTGCCTCGGCAAAGGCGAACTTGCCGCCATAGACACCGATCGAGCCGGTCAGGGTCGAGGGCTGGGCCACGATCCAGTCGGCTTCGGAGCTGATCCAGTAGCCGCCCGAGGCCGCATAGCTGCCCATGGACACAACCACCGGCTTGCCCGCCGCCTTGGCCGCACGCAGTGCCGCCAGAATCTGTTCGGACGCATCGGGCGAACCGCCCGGCGAGGAAACGCGGAAGACAATCGCCTTAACGTCCTTGTCCTCGATAGCCTGATAAAGGGCGCGGGCCAGATCATCGGAACGGATTTCCGAGCCCGAACCGAACAGCGAGCCGCTATTGCCGCGTCCGGTCATGATGGCACCCTCGCCACCGACGACCGCAATCGAGGACTTGGCCCCCGTACCCATGCTGCTGCGCATGCCCTTGGTCGAGCCATAGTCGCCCAGGCTGACAATCTTGGCGTCCTTACCGGCCTTTTCCTTCACATAGGCTTCGGCTTCCTCGACCTGACCGATCTTGTCGATCAGCTTCAGTTGCAGCGCCTGTTCAGGAGTATAGGGACCGGCCTCGATGACTGCCTTCAAGGCCACCGGATCCTGCTTGCGATCCGTGGCCACCACCGACAACACCGAGGTGTAGATGGAGTTCATCCACGCCGTCATCGCCTCGCGGTGGGCGGGCGTGAAATCGGACTGGGTGAACTCGTTCACCGCATTCTTGTATTCGTAGCGTTGCTCGAACTCGGCCTTCACGCCGTATTTGTCGGCTGCACGGCCAAGGAACATCGAGTCCATCGACACGCCCGTGGCCTGGAAGGACGACGTGTTCTGCATCCATAGCTCGTCGGCGCTGGATGCCAGCATATAGGACGACATCACCACACCCGACGGGGCAAAGCCCTGACTGTGGGCGACCACCAGCTTGCCCGACTTGCGGAAGCGCTGGACGGCCTGACGGATTTCATCGGCATAGGCGGGCGTCATGCCGCCTTCGGGCGCACGGATCAGCAGCGCCTTGACGTTAGAGTCGCTCTCGGCCTGAGCGAGGGTGTCGATCACCCCCAGCACCGACTGGCTGCTGTCCAGCATAGCGAATGGATTGGTCGGCGCCTGATCGGTCAGTCCCCGACGCAGGTCCAGTTCCAGCACCGTATGGGCCGGCGTGACCGGCTTGGACGAACTGGCTGCCGCCCCCACCAGAAGCAACAATCCCACCACCGGCAGGATCACAAAGAACACCACCAGACCGGCAAAAACGCCAAGCATGGTCAGGAAAAACTGCTTCATAGGGTCGTTCGATCCGAAGGCGGCCCACGGGCCATAAACAGCGCAGAAGGACGGACCTTACGGTGCCGTCCTTCCCAGTCTTTTAGAGACTGTTCTTGCGCCCTGCAAAAGGCATGGAGATTACAATATTGTAACCCGCCTTACTGGCCCAGATCATAAA
>NZ_JAVXCU010000123.1:0-5199 GCF_036659295.1 Brevundimonas sp.
GCGCTCATCATCATCGCGCTGATCCCGCTGGCGCTGAAGGGCGTGCAGTACCGCGCCATCGGCGCCACCGCGCTGCTGCGCCGCAATCTGCTGGTGTACGGCGCCGGCGGCATTGTCCTGCCATTCGTCGGCATCAAGCTGATCGACATGGCGCTGGTCGCTGTGGGGCTGGCCTGATGCGACCCTTCCACCGTTTTCTTGTGCGACTGGCGATAGCCTTTTCCCTTGTGGTGTTGATCACGACGCTGCTTCAGCGCGCCAACACGATGTCCGATCCTGCTGCTAAACCGGCGGCGGTTTCATTTCTGGAATCCGAACATGCGTAACAAACCCTGTGCCCCCGTTACGGGCGTAAACAATGCCATTTTGGGCATCGGCTGTGCCACAGCCCTGATGATGGCCGGTCTTTCCGGCCAAGCTCAAGCTCAGGCTCAGGACACGAGCAAACACAAGCTTGGCTTTAATGCCGCTATCACCTCGGACTATGTGTTTCGCGGTGTCAGCCAGACACTGGAAGAGCCCGCCATACAAGCCGGTGTCGATGTCACCCACGGCATGTTCTATACCGGAGCCTGGGCCTCGAACGTCGATTTCGGCGATGGTGCAACCGATGCCGAGGTGGACCTCTATGCCGGTGTTCGCCCGCAGTTTGCCGGTTTCGACTGGGACGCCGGTATTATCGCCTACCTCTATACCGGCCAGCCTGACAGGGCAGATTACAACTATGCCGAACTGAAGGTGGCCGCTTCGCGTGTGGTGGGGCAGGCCACGGTGGGGGCAGCGGTATATTACTCGCCCGACTTCTTTGGAACCTCCGAGGACGAGGCCACCTATGCCGAGATCAATGCCGGTTTTCCTGTCCACGAACGGGTGACCGTGTCGGGGGCGTTGGGCCACCAGTGGGTCTCGTCCGACCTTGACTATCTGACATGGAATCTGGGCGCGGCATGGCAGGCAAGCGAGCATCTGGCTGTGGATGTGCGTTACCACGACACGGACGGACATGACCTTGGCCAGATCTATGATAGCCGTGTGGTCCTCAGCCTGAAGGCGGTGTTGTGATGCTGAACCATATCCGTCCGGCCCTTGTGATGGTGGTCTTGTTCACCGGCCTGTTGGGGGTGGCCTATCCGCTGGCAGTTACGTGGGTGGCGCAAGCTGCCTTTCCCGCTCAGGCCAATGGCAGTCTGTTGAAGGACGAACGCGGGCAGGTGGTGGGCTCGGCTCTGGTGGGGCAGGGTTTTGCGCAAGCGGCCTATCTGCATCCGCGCCCGTCTGCCGCCGGTGATGGCTATGATGCGGCGGCGTCATCCGGTTCCAATATGGGACCGCTGAACGAGGATCTGGCGATGCGCGTCAAAGATGAAGCCGCGCGTCTTAAATCCGAAAACCCGTCAGCCGCGACCCCCGCCGATGCTGTCACCGCCTCTGCATCGGGCCTAGACCCGCATGTGTCGCCGCAATACGCTGTATTCCAGATCCGGCGTATTGCCGAAGCACGGGGCGTTCAGGAGGTTCAGGTGCAAGAGGTCATCGAAAAACACATCGAAGGCCGCACTCTGGATGTGCTGGGGCAACCGAGGGTCAATGTTCTGGTGACGAACAGGGCGCTGGATGCGCGCTTTGGCCGTCCGGTGCCGCAAAGCGGATGATCTCCCCCGTCCTTCCAAATGAAGGCATTTTGGCCGCCCCGCGAAAGCGTGGGCGGTTGAAGGTTTTTCTCGGTATGTCGCCGGGCGTGGGCAAGACCTACGAGATGCTGAGGGCAGCGCGCAGGCGCAAGGCCGAGGGCGCGGATGTGGTCGTCGGGGTGGTGGAAACCCACGGCCGCAAGGAGACTATGAGCCTGCTGCGTGGTCTGGAGGTCATGGCCCGCAAGCCGATCGCCTATCGTGAGCGGACCTTGCTGGAGTTCGATATCGATGCGGCAATCGAGCGTCGTCCCGCACTGTTGCTGGTCGACGAATATGCCCATTCGAACGCAACTGGATCGCGCCATCCCAAACGCTGGCAGGACGTGGAAGAAATCCTTGATGCCGGTATCGACGTCTGGACCACGCTGAACGTCCAGCATCTGGAAAGCCTGTCGGATGTGGTGCTGCGCATTACCGGCGTGCGCCAGAGGGAAAGCGTTCCCGACAGTGCCCTGTCGCGCGCCGACGATATCGAACTGGTGGACATCACACCCGAGGAGCTGCGCAAGCGGTTGGCCGAGGGCAAGGTCTATGTGCCTGAGACGGCGCGGGTGGCGTCGGACAATTTCTTCAAGCTGGAAAACCTGACGGCTTTGCGCGAACTGGCCTTGCGCCGTGCGGCCCAGACTGTTGACGACCAGTTGACCGCCCGTCTGAGAGAGCAGGGCGTATCGGGACCGTGGGCCGCAGGCGAGCGGATACTGGTGATGGTGACGGGCGATGGCATGGCGGCACCCCTGGTGCGGGCAGGGCGGCGCTTGTCGGATATGATGATGGATGCCCAGTGGACGGTGGCCCATGTGGACCGCCCCTCGGCTTCGCATCATGTGTCCGGTTCGACAGGCAAGCTGTCCGAAGCTTTGAAGCTGGCCGAGCAGTTGGGCGGTCGAACAGCGGTTTTGAGCGGCGACGATGTGGTGCGGGTGGTGCTGGACTATGCCCACAGCAACCATGTGACGCAGATTGTTCTGTCCAAGGGGCGCGGCAGTCAGTTGTCCGAATGGCTGGGTCGCTCGCTGGCCACGGAATTGTTGCGGCGGGCGCAGGGGATCGCCGTCCATATCATCACCGATGGGACTGAGATTCAGGCCGATAATCGCCGCGTCGCAGCGCCTAAAATCCGCGAAGGCTGGCGCGGCTATGCGGTGGGTGTGGTGTGTGTGGCCGCTGCGACCGGTCTTGCCTTGTTTCTGGATCGCACATTCGAGCGTGTGGACCTCGGGGTCATCTATCTGACAGCGGTTCTGGCCGCAGGCGCAATCTATGGTCTGCGTCCTGCGCTGGCGGCAGCCACTGTGGCGTTCCTGATCTATAATTTCCTGTTTCTACAACCGCAGTTCAGCTTCACCATCGGTTCGCCCACAGATGTGCTGACCTTGCTGGTGTTCTGGGGCGTGGCCCTGACGACAGGAGCACTGGCGGGGCGTGTTCGAGAACAGGCCCGCGCGGCCCAGCGGCGGGCCTCTGCGGTTTCGGCGCTACTGGCGGCCAGCCAGAGTTTGAGCGGCATCGGAGACAGGAACGAGGCCGCCCGTATTCTGGCCGAACAGGCATCCGCAGCGGCTGGCAGCGGGGCGACGGTACTGTTGCCGCACGAGAATGAACTGGTCTTTGTGGCGGGATCACCGCGCAAGCCGGATATGGATGCTGAAACCATGGCAGCGGCGCGCTGGGCGTGGGAAAAAGGCGAACCGGCCGGTTTTGCTACAGGCACCTTGCCGCAAGTGCGCTGGACCTTCCATCCGCTGCAGGGGGTGCGTGACCGCGTCGGGGTTGCGGGCATAGAGGCTGCGGCACTGGCGACAGGATCGGACGAGGAAAAACTGGCTCTGGCCGTGCTGGATCAGGGCGCGGTAGCGATCGAGCGCGCTGATCTGGCCGGACAGGCACTGGAAACAGAAACCCTGCGTCGCACCGACCGTTTCCGCGATGCGCTGATGAACTCGGTCAGCCATGATCTGCGCACGCCGCTGTCCACATTGCTGGGGGCATCAACCACGCTGATCGAACTGGGCAACAAGCTTAAGCCAGCGATTCGCGCCGATCTCCTGTTGTCTATTCGCGAAGAGGCCGAGCGTCTGAGCCGCTATGTCGGTGACTTGCTGGATATGACACGGCTGGAAGGCGGCGGCCTGAATATTCGCGCCGACTGGATCGATGTCCGCGACGTCCTGAACGCAGCGGCCAAGCGGGTGGCGCGCCGATTGGGTGATCGCAAGCTCGTGCGTGACTTTCCCGCCCAGCTCAGTCTGGTGATGGTGGATCAGGGGCTGTTGGAACAGGCGCTGGTCAATATTCTGGAAAATGCCGTCACCTATAGTCCGGATGGATCGAACATCGAACTGTCGGCCTATGAGGATCGTGGCGCGGTCGTAATCTCCATCGAGGACGAAGGTAGGGGGATTCCGACCAGCGAACTGGAGCGGGTCTTCGACAAGTTTCGCCGTATGGAAGCCCCGTCTGACCGCACCAAGGGGGCAGGCTTGGGGCTGGCGATTTCCAAGGGCTTTATCGAGGCCATGAACGGGCGTATTGCCGCCGCCAGTCCGGTCATGGACGGTCCTGACGGGGTCAAATGCGGCACCCGCATCCTGATCCGTTTACCCAAGGCTGTTGCCACCCACTCCGAGGCAGATTGATCCCATGTCCGCAGTTCGCCCGCAGATCCTGGTCATTGACGACGAGCCCCAAATCCACCGTTTCCTGTCACCGGCGCTGGATGCTGTCGGGTATGAGCCGCGCCGTGCAGACAGCGGGCAGGAAGGCCTGCGGGGGATCGCTTTGTGGAATCCGGATGCGGTGGTGCTGGATCTCGGGCTTCCTGATATGGACGGCAAGGATGTGCTGTTGCGGGCACGCGAATTCTATGCGGGGCCGATCATCATCCTCTCGGCGCGTGATAAAGAAGCCGAAAAGATCGCCGCGCTCGATCTGGGGGCCAATGACTATGTTGAAAAACCGTTCGGGGTGGGCGAGCTTCTGGCCCGTCTGCGCGCCAATCTGCGCCAGCAATCACAGCGCGCCGAGCCTGTCGGGCCGCTGAGCTTTGAGGATGTCGTTATCGACCTCGAGCACCGGCGGATCACACGCGAGGATCATCCTGTCCGCCTTACACCCAAGGAATATGACGTGCTGGCCTCTCTGGTCCGCAATGCCGGTAAGGTGGTCGGCCACAAAGAACTGCTCACCGCCGTCTGGGGCAAGGCCCATACCGACGACACCCAGTATCTGCGCGTCGTTGTCGGCCAACTGCGCCAAAAACTGGAACAAGACCCCGCCCAGCCACGCCTTATCCTGACCGAACCCGGCATCGGCTATCGCTTGCTTTAACGGGCATTCTCAAGGATGCGCCCCTATCGAAAATAGAGCGCAGGTCTAAGAAAAAAGCCAGGCTGAGAAGCCTGGCTGATGAGCATGGGGAAGCTCAAGTTTCCGGCCTGCCACGCATCAGGCAGGCCGATTGGGTCAGAACCGCTTGGTGAGGGACACGCCCCAAACGCGTGGG
>NZ_JAVXCU010000124.1:0-5115 GCF_036659295.1 Brevundimonas sp.
TGTGCAGATCACCCGTCCGCAACAGGCTCCGGTGGAGCTGATGCGCGAAGTGGTTCTGCCGCGCAGCGACCGCTTCTTTGTCGGTATCGCCGACATCACCGCCGGCAGCCGCAGCTTCGATGCCGCCAAGCACGAACTGCTGGGCGATACGGGCGACCATCGCGACGACTTCGTGGATGGCCGTCTGGCCTTCTACTTCAAGGGTCTGGTCAAGAATGACTGGCAGGTCACGGCCTCGGCCGATACCGGCGAACAGCCGCTGAAAAACCTGTTCGACGGCTTCCTTGAAAAAGACCCGCGCTCGATGCTGCGCCGTCTGGATCCGGATATGCACTATCCGGTCTATGGCGATGACTCCGTCACCGTAGAAGACGCGCCGACCTATGGCCGTTTCTACATCCGTGCCGAGAACGAAACCACGGACGCCATGTGGGGCGTGTTCCAGAGCCATCTGGGCGGCAACGAACTGATCCGTCACCAGCGCACCCTGTACGGTGTCAATCTGGACTGGCGTGGTGAAGCTGTGACCGAAAACGGCGACCGCCGTACCGAGGTCAATGTGTTCGCCGCTGACCCCGGCACCATTGCCAGCCGCGAGGACTTCGCCTCGACCGGCGGCTCGGTCTACTTCTTCCGCAACCGCGACATTGCGCCGGGTTCGGAGCGCGTCTTCCTCGAAGTGCGCGACAAGGATTCCGGTCTGGTGCTGGAGCGCAAGGAACTGATCGCCGCGCGCGACTATGACGTGAACTACCTTCAGGGCCGCGTCATGCTGCGCAACCCGCCGCCGATGACGGCCGGTTCGGACAGCTTTGTCCAGCAATCGACCCTGTCGGGCAATCCGGTATGGGTGGTCGCCACCTACGAATACTCACCGGGTCTGACCCGTCCGGATGCCTTCACCACAGGCGCGCGCGCCCAGCACTGGCTGAACGAGCGCGTTCGTGTGGGCGGCAGTGCCTACCACCAGGGCGAAGATCAGGCCTCGCAAGACCTGTTCGGCGCCGATGTACTTTACCAGCACGCCGCCAACACCTTTGTGAAGCTTGAGTTCGCTCAGGCCGACGGTCCGGGTGATGGCTCGTTCCTGTCGTCCACCGGCGGTTACGACTTTACCCAGATCCGCACCGAAGCCGATCAAGCCAATGCGGTCAGCCTGACCTTCGGCGGCAAGCTGGACGAGGTGGGTATTGACCGCGATGGCCGCTTTGCCGGTTACTACAAAACGCGCGAAGCCGGTTTCTCGGCTCCGGGCGAGCTGACCTTTGCCGAAACGCTGGACCAGTATGGCGGCTCGGTGGATGTGGCGATCAGCGACACCCTGCGCCTTCAGGCCAAGGGTGATGTCACCGATGGCCGTCTGACCGAACGTCACGCTATCGAGGCCGGCCTGCGCCGCGAGGTGGCACAGGGCTGGTTCGGTTCGGTGGGTATCCGCTCGGACAAACAGCAGGGCCAGCGCACGCCGTACAGCCCGCTCTATGTGCCGCCGCCCAGCGAAGGCACCCGCACCGACGCGGCGGTCACGCTTGGCTATCGCCACACGCCCGATCCGGAAAATCAGGAACGCGACATCCATGATGCGCCGTGGGCGGTCTGGGCTCTGGCCCAGGCAACCCTCGACCATGATGGTGGCCGCCAGTCGAACGACCGTTACGGCCTCGGTGCCGAATATCAGGTCCATGACCGCCTGAAGTTCAAGGGCGAACTGTCTGACGGCGACATGGATTTCGGGGCCGACCTGCGCGCCGACTTCGCCATGTCCGACCGTGGCAGCCTGTATCTGGGCTATGCACTGGCCGGTGAAAATCCGGACGCGCTGTCGGGGGGCCGCCTTGGCCGTCTTACCGGCGGTGCCCGCCAGCAGATGGGCGAAAAGACCAGCGTCTTTGCCGAGCAACGCTATGACCATGGCGAAGGCCCGACCGGCTGGACCCAGGCCTATGGTGTGGACTTCAGCCCGATCGAAGCCTGGACCTTCGGGGCCCGCTACGAGACCGGCACCCTGTCGGATGCGCTGGGTCAGGAAATCGAGCGTATGGCCATCGGTGCGACCGCTGACTATGGCAGCGACCGCCTGCGCTGGGCTTCGGGGCTGGAGTTCCGCAAGGACGACGGCACCACGCTGGGCGAGCGTACCACCGTGACCACCCGCAACCAGATCACCTATAAGGCGACCCCGTCGCTGCGTATGTTTGCCAAGGCCAACATCTCGATGTCCAATTCCGATCAGGAAATGGCCATGGATGCGGACTTCTACGAGCTGGCCCTGGCCAGTGCGTATCGTCCGGTGGACAATGACCGCTTCAACATGCTGGCCAAGTACACCTATCTGGCCGACCTGCCGTCACCGGCTCAGGTCGACGCGCTGGGCCAGAACCTCGACTATGCCCAACGCAGCCATATCGCGGCTGTGGACGGTACCTACCAGCTGACCCCGCGCCTCGCGCTCGGTGCCAAGGTGGCCTACCGCATCAGCGAGCTGCGCGCCTCGCGTGACGAAAGCGCACAATGGTTCGACAGTGAGGCCATGTTCTGGGCCGTGCGTGCGGACTACCAGATCGTGCGCCGCTGGGATGTCATGGCGGAAATGCGCGAGCTGTCCATCAAGGAAGCCCAAGACAGCCGTCTGGGCGCTCTGGTCGGCGTCTATCGCCACTTCGGCGACCACATGAAGCTGGGTGTCGGTTATAACTTCACCGACTATTCGGACGATCTGGGCGACCTCAGCTATGACGAAAAAGGCTGGTTCGTGAACCTGATCGGCAAGTTCTGATCTGACGATCCGATGACTGTGAACAGCCCCCTCCACCGAGGGGGCTGTTTGCGTTTTGGGGCACGGCTTTCCTTAACCTGCGCAGACTAGGCTTGGGGCCTATTATGAGGGGACCAACCCATGAAGCTGTCATCAACCGGACTGGTTCGGGACGAGGTCGGAGCGGATACCTCCGGCCCTGTCATGCGGGCGCTGGGCCTGATCGACACGATCCTGCGCGGCGTGGGGCAGGTCATGCTGCAGAACAACAGCTATGCAGGCCTGCTGTTTCTGGTCGGGGTTTTCTACAACTCGGCCCTGTTCGGTATCGGGGTGCTGGTCGGCACTCTGGCCAGTACCTTAACGGCCCGTCTGCTGGGTGCCGACCGCGCCCAGATCCGCGACGGCCTGTTCGGGTTTAACGGCGCACTGGTGGCGGTAGGGATATTGTATTTCCTGCATCCGGGCCTGCTGACTTGGGTCTGTGTGGTTGTGGCGGCTGCCTGTTCTAGTGTGCTGATGGCGGCGATGCTGAACCTGCTGCGCGCGTGGAAACTGCCGGTGCTGACGGCCCCCTTCGTGTTTACGACCCTGTGCGTGTTTCTGGCGACGGCGCGTTTCGGGCGCCTGCACTCCACCGAGCTTCTACCCTCCGCAGGCTTGCCGCAAGGCGCAACGGTCGAGGGCGTGGTGACAGGCTCCACTCTGCTGCACGGTCTGTTCAGCGGCGTGGCACAGGTCTTCTTTCAGGCCAGTCCGGTGACGGGCCTGCTGTTCCTTGCCGGACTTCTGGTCAGCTCGCGCCTCGGCTTTGTGGCCGCCATCGCCGGATCACTGATCGGGGCGCTGGTCGCATGGGGGATGGGGGCCGCCGAAGCCGCCATTTTCTCAGGGGCGTTCGGTTTCAACAGCGTCCTGACCGCCATTGCACTGGGCAGCGTGTTCCTGCGCCCTAACATGGCATCTCTGGCCTATGCGGCGCTGGCCACAGCGGTAACCCCGTTGGCCTATGCCGCCGTGTCGGCCCTGCTGGAGCCGGTCGGCATGCCCGCCATGACCTTGCCGTTTGTGCTGGTGGTCTGGGTGTTTGTGCTGGCCATACCGGTCTTCCCGCGCCTGAAGGCCAGCTAGCGGACAAAAGAAAAGGCGCGGACCTGTGAAAGTCCGCGCCTGAGCCTGCGACCGTGGGGGACGCGGTCAAACAGTGCCTGTTCGGAAAGTGCAGTTGGTCTGAAACTTCCCTGAAACCGCCGAGGGGGAAGGGCGGTCAACAGACGCTGTTGATCAGAAGAAGCCCAGCTTGTCGGGGCTGTAGCTGACCAGCAGGTTTTTGGTCTGCTGGTAGTGATCCAGCATCATGCGGTGGTTTTCGCGGCCAATGCCCGACTTCTTGTAACCACCAAAGGCGGCATGGGCGGGATACTGGTGATAGCAGTTGGTCCAGACGCGACCGGCCTGAATGCCGCGACCGGCGCGGTAGGCCGTGTTCATGTCGCGCGACCATACGCCTGCGCCCAGACCGTATTCGGTGTCATTGGCGATGGCGATGGCTTCTTCCAGCGTCTTGAAGGTGGTCACGGCCAGAACCGGACCGAAGATTTCTTCCTGGAAGACACGCATGTCATTGGTGCCCTTGAAGATGGTCGGCTTGATATAATAGCCGCCCGCCAGATCGTCCTTCAGCACGGCCTGCTCGCCGCCGGTCAGAACCTCGGCACCCTCGTCCTTGCCGATCTGCAGATAGGACAGGATCTTCTTCAGTTGCTGGTCCGAAGCCTGCGCCCCGACCTGCGTGTTCGGGTCCAGAGGGTCGCCCTGACGAATGGCCTCGACGCGGGCAATGGCCTTTTCGATGAAGGCTTCATAGATGTCTTCATGGATCAGGGCGCGGCTGGGGCAGGTGCAGATCTCGCCCTGATTGAGCGCGAACATGGCAAAGCCTTCCAGCGCCTTGTCGAGGAAGGCGTCGTCGTGATCCATCACATCCTTGAAGAAGATGTTCGGCGACTTTCCGCCCAGTTCCAGCGTCACCGGAATGATATTCTGGGTCGCATATTCCATGATCTTGTGGCCGACCGCGGTCGAGCCAGTAAAGGCGATCTTGGCAATGCGCGGATTGGTGGCCAGCGGTTCGCCCACCTCGATGCCGGTGCCCGAGACGATGTTCAGCACGCCCGCCGGAAGCAGGTCCTGAATCATCTCGACCAGTAACAGGATCGAGGCCGGTGTCTGCTCGGCGGGCTTCAGCACGATGCAGTTACCGGCGGCGAGGGCGGGGGCGATCTTCCATGTTGCCATCAGGATGGGGAAGTTCCACGGAATGATCTGGCCAACCACGCCCAGCGGCTCGTGGAAGTGGT
>NZ_JAVXCU010000125.1:0-5013 GCF_036659295.1 Brevundimonas sp.
AGGCTCGATCACAGCACCCGAACGGTCACCGTGCGGGACCATATGCTTGGTCTTTTCGATCTCTTTCAGCCAGCCGTTTTCTTCGGCATTGGCGATGATCGCCTTACGCGCGACGAAACGATCCATGCCAACGAACTCGGCAGGGATTTCTGGCACTTCATCGGCAATGATGCGCGCCAGCGAGTCCATGATGTTCAGCGACGGCAAGCCCGCGCGCTTGCCAACCTGGAAGTCGTTGAAGTCGTGCGCAGGCGTGATCTTCACTGCGCCCGAACCCTTGGTCGGGTCGGCATATTCATCGGCGACGATCGAAACGCGGCGATTTGTGATCGGCAGGATGACGTCCTTACCGACCAGACCCGCATAACGCTCGTCCTTCGGATGCACGGCTACGCCGGTATCGCCCAGCATGGTTTCAGGGCGCGTGGTGGCGACCACGACATAGTCGCGGGTTTCAAACTCGGTCGGCTTGCCCTCTTCGTCAAAGGCAACCGGATGCTGATAGGTGACGCCATCGGCCAGCGGATAGGCGAAGTGCCAGTATGCGCCGTCGACTTCTTTTTGCTCGACCTCGAGGTCCGAAATGGCGGTCTGGAAATGCGGGTCCCAGTTCACTAGACGCTTGGCGCGGTAAATCAGGCCTTCGCTGTACAGTTGCACGAACACCTTGCGGACGGCCTCGTTCAGGCCCTCGTCCAGCGTAAAGCGTTCACGCGACCAATCACAGGATGCGCCAAGACGGCGCAGTTGCTGGATGATGGTTCCGCCCGACTGGGCTTTCCATTCCCAAATCTTTTCGACAAAGGCTTCGCGGCCCATCTCGCGACGGCCCGGCAGGCCATCGGCCGCCAGTTTGCGCTCGACCACCATCTGGGTGGCGATACCGGCGTGGTCCGTCCCCGGAAGCCACAGGACCGACTTGCCCTTCATGCGGTGATAGCGGGCCAGAATGTCCTGAAGCGTGTTGTTCAGGGCGTGGCCGATATGCAGGCTGCCCGTCACATTCGGCGGCGGGATGACGATCGAATAGGCCTCGGCAGCGCCGTCGGTCTTGGGCTGGAACTGTCCGCTGTCTTCCCACTGTGCATACAGGCGGGGCTCGGCGGCCTTCGGATCGAACGTCTTTTCAAGCATGGTCATGTCTTTGTCTCTAGCGCACGGCGCAGTCCGCGTCGCGGGCCGAGGGGGATGAAATAGAACAGAAAAAGGCGGCCCCGCCGGAGCCGCCCTCATCATTTAATATCTGGTGGCGTCAAAGGCTAGTTCGCACTGCGGGCAATACGCTCGACTTCCTTGCGAACTTCGCGCTCGACGATGGCCGGAAGATTGGCATCCAGCCACGATTTCAGCATCGGACGCAGCATGTCGCGCACCATGCCTTCAACCGTATTGCCGCTATCAAACGGCATGTTCGGCACATCCGACATGGCCGGACGACCTACAGATGCCGCAAGACCGGCAAAAGATGTGGCTGCATTTGCAGCCGTGATTTCGCTAACCAGATTATCGTCCGAAGCGGGGAAGTCGGCGACCGGATAGTCTTCGACAACCGGCTCTGGCTCCGGTTCGGCTTCAAAGACCGGTGCGCTGACATCCAGATCACCGATCACTTCGGCCTGCGGTTCTTCGTAAGGCTCGGTCAGTTCCAGAACCTCGTCTTCGGCTTCGAAGTCAGGTTCGGCGACGATGTCGGCGACAGGTTCAGGCGCAGCTTCGGCAGCTGTTTCCGCAGGCGCGTCGTCTTCAGAGATGATCCGGCGGATAGACGCCAGAATCTCTTCCATTGTCGGTTCCTGAGTGGTCTGATCGGTCATGGCGAGCCTTAGATGCCTCAAGTCAGCGATTGTGCCGCCGCGTAACAGAAACCTAAAGTTTTAAGAAAACGGGAATCGGCAGCGCGCGTATCAGTTGTTCTGTCTTCGTCGCATCATCCCCGAGCAGAATCAACGGGCGTTTCTCCCCTTATTGGGGATGTTGGGCATAACCTGCCCCGCCCGTGATCCGGAATTCAGCTTTGGCAACAGTTAGGGGCGCGGTGCTGTCCGCACGATTTCGCCCTTCAGTTCACGATCAACCGGTGCGTCTTCGACATCGGCTGGCGTCGCGATACGCGGCGAACCCAATGCGTCAAACGCCTCGACCAAACCATCCCACGGCAAAGCACCGCGTGTGCGGACCGAACGATAGTTCGCTTCGGCGTCGTATGCATCCAGTGTCGGGTCCAGCGAAGGGCCGCTGAGACGGCCCATGGCCGACAACAGCTGGGCCTGAGCCACGTAATAGTTACGGCGGGCCGATGCCAGCGACACCTGCGCGTTACGCAGTTCCAGTTCCTGGTTCAGCACATCAAGTGTGGTGCGAAGACCAACCTGAGCTTCCTGACGCACACCCTCGGCGGCGACGGAGGCTGCACGCACGGCTTGCTCGACAGCCAGCAGAGACGAACGGGCCGAAGCCGACTGCGCAAAGGCCGAGCTGACCGACTGCAGGACGTTACGACGCTCGCCCTCGATATTGATCTGCGCCGCATTGGCATATTCCAGCGCCTGCGCCACACGCGAACGGTTCAGACCGCCCGTGAACAGTGGCACCGAAATCTGGGCACCGGCTGTGAAATTGGTATTGGCCGAAAGGTCCGCATTCGAAAACTCGTTCGAAGTGCCACCATAGGATGCCGTCAAACGGGCATTCGGACGGTATTCCGCACGCGCCGCAGCCACATTGGCCTCTGCAGCCGACAGATTGTGCTGTGCTGCCAGCAGGGCCGGATTATTGACCAGACCCTCATCCAGAGCCGCATCGAAATCCGATGGTACATTCGGCAGTTGCGGTAAGTCTTCCAGGCTGCTCGGCGACTGGCCGACAACCGTTGCATAGGCCGCACGCGACACCGACAGCTGGGCCTGGGCCTGTGCCAGATCCGATTCAGATTGCGCCAGACGCGCTTCAGACTGTGCGACGTCAGTGCGGGTGATTTCGCCCACTTCGAAACGTGCATTCGATTCATCGAGCTGACGACGCAGGACCTGCAGGTTTTCCTGACGTACGCGCAGGATTTCCATATCGCGCAGGACATCGGCATAGGCCTGAATAACCGACAGCATCACGCGCTGCTCGACACCGCGCAGATTCTCGCGGCCCGCCAAAATACCGGCATCAGCCGAAGCAATAGCATTGCGGGTGCGACCACCCGACCAGATTGTCTGGGACAGCTGCACCGTGGCCGACAGCGAATCCGATTCGCGCGTACCGCCGACTGTGCTTGTCGAACCGGGAATAGTGCCCGTGGCATCGGCCACACCGTCACCATCCAGATCGATCGGCAGGAGCGTCGCGCCAGTGGTGGTCGTTACACGATCACTGTCGCTATTTTGGTAGTTGGCACCGGCAGAAACACTGACGTTCGGACGCAGGCCCGCACGGGCCTGAACCGTGGTCTCATCCAGAGCGCGCTGATTGGCACGCTGCGCCAACAGGGTCGGATTGGTGCGATAGGCCAGATTGACCGCGTCACGCAGGGATTCGGCCATGGCCGGACCGGACAGTCCGCCCACAATCAGAGAAATGACAGCTGCCGAAGCCAGAACGCGAGAGCGATTCAACATAAAACCTGTTCCTGTCTGCCCCGACGGGGTCATCCATGATGCCTAACACCGGTGTAGATGGCTGCAAGCGGCCATCTACGCCAGTTAAGTTTTTTTCACGCAGGTTACGCTCGGTTCCGTCGCCCCCGTGGCGGGTATTTTAAAGCGCGAACGTCGGTGCCGCAGCCAGTTCGTTCAGAATGACAGGAGCCGCATCGAACAGTTCGCGACGCGAAACGCCCTCGGCACCCTTCACATAGACCACAGCCTTGCCGACAGGGCCGGTACGCTCGACGACAACCAGACGGCCGTTCAGAGCCAGAGCGGCGATCCAGGCATCCTGACGGGCCGGTACAGCAGCCTCTGAGACGATCACATCATAACCCTCGCCCGACACCTGGGTCAGGGGAGCCACAACGGTTTCGACGCCATAATCAGCCAGAGCTTCGCCGGTAACGGCAAATACGTCTGCATTCGAATCCTGAACCGTGACCTTCAGGCCCATCTTGGCCAGAACAGCAGCGGCATAAGGGCCGACCATAACCAGAGCCTTTTCACCGGCCTTGGCATCAGCGCCTTCCAGAAGCTTGCCCATATCACGCGGCAACATCAGGCAACGATCGCCGGTGATTTCCGGCATCACATCGGCATAGGCCGAGAAGGCGCGTTCCGGCGCACAGAAACGCTCGCGTTCGACAGAGCCCATAGCAGCGTGCAGTGCGCGGTTCGTCACGTCATTTACGCGGACTTGCGAGTCCACCATAACTTTGCGTGCAGCAGCGAAATCCATGTTTCAGGGTCCTTGAAGGCGACAAAGGCAAAAAATCTGCCGCGCTTATAAGACTCTACGTTGCGATCCGCAAACTAATCAGGTAGTCACCCCTTCCTCGCAGCAATGCAGCGCCCCTCGGGGCTGCGGCCTGATGGCGGAGTGGTGACGCAGAGGACTGCAAATCCTTGCACCCGGGTTCGATTCCCGGTCAGGCCTCCATCGCGACAAACAGTCAGCCGCCCTTCGGGGCGGCTTTCTTGTTTCTGCTCAAAGCTTCAGCCGCCGGACTTCCAGCCGTCGTCATCCTGCGCCTTGGCGATTTCCTCCGAGGTCGCGTCGGGCGCGCCGTCGGCGTCCTTGTCGGTGAAACGTCGAGGCTGGGCAAAGGCGAAGCCCGCGCCGGCCACGACAAAAGCCAGTACGCCGATCAGCACCAGCGCCGTAAAACTGTCCATGATCGCCTCCTTGTTCAGAAGGCCAACGCCGCAGCGCGCCGGGCGCTCCAATCCAACATCTGATCTGCGAGCGCTAAAGCCCCTTCACTGCTGTCAGATGGTGAAGCGCCACCGCACTGGTCGTGGCGACGTTCAGGGAATCAAATCCGCCTGACATGCGAATGGCCAGCGGCCGGCAGCGGGCGATCACCTCCGGCGCCAG
>NZ_JAVXCU010000126.1:0-5001 GCF_036659295.1 Brevundimonas sp.
CAACCCGCTTGCCGCCATGGGCAATAGGACGGGCGCCCAGACTGATGAAACCGGCCTTCATCGACAGCGGATTGGCGTTGTAGCTCTCGTCGATCAGGGTGAAATGACCACCCATATGGGCCACGCACCTGGTTTCCCCGCGACCGGCCAGAGGGGCAAAATCGGCCAGAGCCTCGAACGCCGTCTCCAGCGACACATCCAGCGCCCGCAGCATCAGGATCACGCACAGGCTGTTCAGGCCCCAATGCACACCCGACTGGGCCAGACGATAGGCGTGACGCTGCCCCTCTATCTCGGCAACCACAGTGGCACCTTCGGGATCGGCATCAAATGACAGCAGACGCGCATCGGCATCCTCGCCGGTGCCGAAAATCTTTAGAACAGCGCCCGCATCGCGTGCAGCCTGTTTGACGATGTCGGCATAGGCGTTATCGCCGTTGATGACGGCCACACCGCCTTCAACCAGACCTTCAAAGATCGCGCCTTTTTCACGCGCCACACCGGCCTCGCCATCGGCAAAAGCTTCGATGTGCACAGGGCCAACCGTGGTCACACAGGCCGCATGCGGGCGCACCTGTTGCGACAGCGGGCCGATCTCGCCGGGATGGTTCATGCCGATTTCAAACACAGCACGCTCGGTATCAGCTGGCATGCGCGACAGGGTCAGCGGCACACCGATATGATTGTTATAGCTCTTGATCGAGGCATGCGATTTGCCCGCCAGATCAAGACCGGCCTTGATAGCCTGGGTCACGCTGGTCTTGCCGACGCTGCCCGTTACGGCACCGCGCTTGGCGGCACTGCGGTCACGCGCAGCAGCCCCCAGGTCTTCCAGCCCTTTTAAGGTATCGGGCACAACCACATAGGCCCCGCCCTCGACCGGATGCTCGACCAGCGCCACGGCGGCACCGGCGTCAAAAGCCGCCTGTGCAAACTCGTGACCGTCACGGGCACCCTTCAGCGCCAGAAACAGGTCACCGGACCGGATTTCACGGGAATTGTAAGTCAGGCCGCCGACATCTGCGTCGGCACCTTCCAGTTTACCGCCAACGGCCGAGGCAATGGCTTCGGCAGTCCACAGCGGCTTTTCAAGATCAGGCATTTTCGCTCAGGGCAAGGCTTGCTTCGGTGACGTCATCAAACGGATGGACCACACCGCCGACGATCTGGCCCTGTTCATGCCCTTTTCCGGCGATCACCACCACATCTCCTTCACGCATCATACCAATAGCGTAGTGGATGGCTTCGCGGCGGTCGCCGATTTCCTTGGCGTCGGGGCAGCCTTCCTTGACCTGCGAACGGATAAAGGCCGGATCTTCCGAGCGCGGATTATCGTCGGTGACAATGGCTACATCGGCCAGACGCCCCGCAATCGCGCCCATCAGAGAACGCTTGGTACGGTCGCGATCGCCACCGGCCCCGAACACCACGATCAGGCGACCCGTCGCGTGCGGACGCAGCGCATTCAGCACCGTCTCCAGACCATCCGGCGTGTGGGCATAGTCGACATAGACCTCGCCGCTCTTGTTCGAATGGGCCTGAACACGTTGCAGACGGCCTTGCGCACCCTCGATCATTTCAAGGGCCGGAATAACCTTGTCGGCATCTTCGCCACCGGCAATGCACAGGCCCGCCGCGACAAGCGCGTTGGAAGCCTGGAAGCCGCCAGCCAGCGGCAGAAGGATGTCGTGCATACGGCCACGCACATCGATCACCAGACGCTGGCCTTCCGGCGTCGGACGACGCTGGACCAATGTCAGATCACGACCGCGCTCGCCTACGCCCATCACACCCAGACCCGCCATAATGGCCGACGAGGCAAAGGCCGAATAGGCATCCGAGTCTGCGTTCAGAACCGCTGTACGGCCACGCGGCAGCAGGGTTTCAAACAGGCGCAGCTTGGCCGCACGGTATTCTTCCATCGTCGCGTGATAGTCGAGATGGTCTTGGCTCAGATTGGTAAAGCCCGCCGCCTTGATCGCCACGCCGTCCAGACGGCGCTGGTCCAGACCATGCGAGGACGCTTCGAGCGCGAGGTGGGTCACTTCTTTACGGGCCAGTTCGGCCAGAAGGCGCGCAGCCTCCGCGGCATCGGGGCTGGTCAGGCCGGGGCCGGTCAGGGCGTAGGTCTTGTCGCCCTTTTGGCCGACGACACCCAGCGTGCCCATGCTGGCCGACTTATAGCCCATGCCCGCCCAGATCTGGCGGCAGAAGTTCGCCACCGAGGTCTTGCCGTTGGTGCCGGTGATGGCAACGCAGTTCTTGGGCTGGGCACCGTAAAACGCACGCGCCGCAATCGCATAGGCGCGGTGCACATCGCCCGAACCGATCAGCAGAGGTGCGGCATCGGTCGGCGTATCGTTTGGTGCCAAAACCGCCGCTGCGCCCTGCGACAGCGCCTGATGGATAAAGTTGCGACCGTCGGCATTCGTACCCGGCAGGGCGACAAACAGCGCGCCCGGCGTGACCTTGCGGCTATCGGACGTGACCGAGGTGATTTCAGGATCGGACGCCAGATCGCGGTTCAGCAATTCTGACAGACGTTGGGCGCTCACTGGGCAGGACCCTCGGTCTTGGGTTGAGGGATACGTTCGCCCGTGGAGGTGAACCAGCGGTCATCCTTGCGCGCTACGCCAAGGAACTCGGCGATACGGTCGGCAATACGGCCCACGGCCGGAGCAGCCACAAAGCCGCCTGTACGCGGATAATGACCCGGCTCGTCGATCAGAACGAAGACCGAATAGCGTTTGGCATTCACCGGACCATCGGCAGGGAATACCGCCGCAAACGAGCCGACAGCCACGGTCGGGTCATAGCGGCCATTGACCAGCTTGTTGGCCGAACCGGTCTTGCCCCCGACGCGCAGGCCCGGTGCATTGGCACGGCCACCCGAACCACGGGCCACATTGCCGCGCATCAGTTCCAGCATCACCGCCGAGGTTTCCGGCGAGATGACCTGACGGGTTTCGGCATTGCGGTTGCCGCCACGACGCAGGGTCGGGGCAACATAGCGGCCACCATTGGTCAGCGCGCCATAGGCGGCGACGGTCTGCAGCGGGGTGCTCATGATGCTGTAACCGAACGACAGCGAAGCCAGCGTCGAGTCGCCCCATTTCTGCGGATAGGTCGGACGGGCGCTTTCACGCAGTTCGATCGGTGCTGCATCCAGCAGGCCCAGACGCTTGAAATAGTCGCGCATGACCTCGTCGCCCATTTCGACCGCCAGCTTGGACGTGCCGATATTGGACGAGTGCAGGAAGACTTCTTCCAGCGTCATCACCTTGTTCTTGGCGTGGAAGTCGGTGATGCGGCGATTGCCAATAAAGAACGGCTTGGAGGCATCAAACAGGGTGCCACGGTCGGCACGGCCTGTATCGACACCGGCGGCAATCGCATAGGCTTTAAAGATCGAGCCCATTTCATAGTGGGCCGAGGTCACACGGTTCAGCGTGGCATCATTGCCCGCGGTGACCGGCTTGTTCGGATCATAGGTCGGGTACGAGGCCATACCCAGAATCTCGCCCGTCTGCACATCGGCAACGACCGCAATACCGGCCTTGGCATTGGCTTCGGCGACAGCCGCCGCCAGTTCGTTTTCGACCACGCCCTGAACACGCATATCGATCGAGATCGGGAAGTCGTCGCCGCCCATACCCGCATTGCGGATCTCACGGTCAAACGCCAGTTCAACGCCCGACACACCCTGCCCGCCCGTATCCGAACGGCCCAGCAGGTGCGATGCCGAAGCGCCCAGCGGATAAACGCGGCGGTCTTCAGGCTCGAACGTCACGCCGCCCAGAGCCAGATCATGGATGGCTGTTTTTTCGTGCGGGGTCAGGCCGGTGGCCACGATCAGGCGACGCTCGCCCGACAGGACGCGGTCCAGCTTGTTCTTGGAAACGCGCGGAAGAGCCGCCAGAATCCGCTCGCGGGCCACGTTCACATCCCACACTTCGCGCGGGTCGATATAGAGGCCGTAATGGGTGATATTGGTCGCCAGCAACAGGCCGTTGCGATCGACCAGATCGCCACGCGTCAGCATCGGACGGCTGCTGCCGTAACCCACACGGCCCTTGTCGGCAAACAGCGCCGCATAGGATGCGCCGCCCATCAGCACCACAAACACCAGCGCGAAGGCCGCCATCACCAAAAAGATGCGGAAACGCGGATCATCCTGTGCGCGATCATGGCTACGGGCGCGCCCGTAAGCGTTCTCGACATCCCATACCAGCGCACCGACGCGGTTGCCGATCTTGGCTGCCAGACCATCCAGTGCCGGAGCCTTGATACTGGGTGCCGGACGGCCCCAGTTCATATCGCGGTGATCGTGAACGCTCATGGCTGACCTTCCTGGCCAGAAGCTTGAACAGAAGCTTGAACAGGGACTTGAACAGCCGGCACAGCAGCCGGCGCCGCAGGAACAGTCGCGGTCACAACCGGTGCGGGGGGCTGATGCTCGGCAGCGATTTTTGCCAGACCGTCTTCGTCGGCGCGGCGCTGAACCTTGACCGGCTCAAGGCCAAACTGGCGCGAAAGCGCTTCCAGACGGGCCGGTTGCTCCAGACGGGTCGCTTCGGCCCGCAACAGGCGCACGCGTTTTTCGTTCTCGCCGATCTCGCGCTCGATCGAGCTGATTTCGGTGCTTTCGCGGGCGGCAGCCGTCTTGACGATATAGACCGACACCATCACAGCCGCGAGGCAGACCACAGACACCAGTTCGATCACGCGCACACCGCGCACACGCCAGTCAAACAAACGCTTCAGGGACGCAAGGACAGGGTTCATTTGCGCCCTCCCCCGAGTTTCCACGCCGGTGCCGATGTACGGACCGCCGCGCGCAGCTTGGCCGAACGGGCGCGCGGATTGGCGGCGCTCTCTTCTTCGGTTGCGGCCTGTGCGCCCTTGAACTGCAAGGCAAAGGTCGGCTGGCGCGTATCCACGGCCACCGGCGCATGGCGCGATCCGCCCGGCATATTGCCCGTGCGTTCCTGCAGGAAGTTT
>NZ_JAVXCU010000127.1:0-4711 GCF_036659295.1 Brevundimonas sp.
GCCATTTGGCCTGATTGTCCTTGAGGCTATGGCCTGTGGCCGCCCTGTGGTGGGGGTCAATTCGGGTGGTGTGGCCGAAACGGTCGATGATCGTGTGGGCCAGTTGGCCGAGCGCGCCAATGCCGATGACTATGCTGCGGCAATCGAGGCCCTGTTCGAGCGCGATATCGAGGCGCTGGGCGCGGCGGCCCGTATAAAAACCGTTGAACAGTTTGCATGGCCGCGCGTGTTCGAGGAACTGGGCATGCTTTATGCCGAGGTCAGTGGCTGTCCGCAGTTCGCCATGCCGACGCCAGATATTCGGCTGACCGGATGATCTGGCGATGCGGGAATCGGGTCGCGCTTCTTGCGAAGGCGACTTAAGTTTAGCAGGCTAAGTTTGTCTGGAGAGGGGAAAGGGCGGCTGCGCCACTCTTGCTTCTAAAAGATTTTAAAGAAGAAGAGTGGCGCGAGTGACGGGGCTCGAACCCGCGACCTCCGGCGTGACAGGCCGGCACTCTAACCAACTGAGCTACACCCGCGTTTCCCAGCCGGAGCGGCGATGCGCTGCGGCGAGGGGCGTCGTTTATGCGGGGCCGAGCCCGCCGTCAAGCGACCAGTTGAAGATAAATGCTTTTTTGCGAAATTTATCGAAAATATCCGCAACTTGGCCCCGACTAGGAGAGGGGCGAGCCTTCCTCACACGTAAGAATGCAGGATTTTGGCCCGTATTTACGTTTAAAGCAGGGGTAGGGCGCGGAACATAAATGTGGTTCAAGCGTCACCAATACAGTCGTTTTCTTGGCGTAACGCAGACCTCTGAAAATGCCAGTCTTTTGCGAAACATTCTCAATGTGGTCTTATTGGCCTCATGGGTTTGAACACTGGCGTAGTTGGGTCTAAGAAGCGCCGAATCCGCCCCTCTTATCGGCGGGCGAGGCAGCTCGAATGAATGAATTTCTTCTAGATTACCTACCGATCGTCGTTTTCCTCGGGATCGCAATAGTTTTGGGTTGCGCCTTCATGCTTGCAGCATGGGTGCTGGCTCCCAAAAATCCGGACACCGAAAAGGTGTCGGCTTATGAGTGCGGCTTTAATGCCTTTGATGACGCACGCATGAAGTTCGACGTCCGATTCTATCTGGTGTCGATCCTGTTCATCATCTTCGATCTCGAGATCGCATTCCTGTTCCCGTGGGCAGTGTCACTGTTTGACCTGTCGCACAGTGAAATGGTGTTTGCGTTCTGGTCGATGATGGCCTTCCTCGGCGTCCTGACCGTGGGCTTCATCTACGAATGGAAGAAGGGAGCACTGGAATGGCAGTGATCACGCCTTCGTCGTCGGTTATTGCACCGTCGTCGCCATTGGTGCCCGCTGGCACCGCCGCACGCTCGACCGTCGAGGGTTATGACCCCAAGGTCCACGACAAGTTTTTCGAGGCCGTAAACACCGAACTGGGTGAGCAGGGCTTCCTGACGACCTCGCTGGACGACGTCATCACCTGGGCCCGTACGGGTTCGCTGATGTGGATGTCGTTCGGTCTGGCCTGCTGCGCGGTGGAAATGATCCACCTGTCGATGCCGCGTTTCGATCTGGAACGTTTCGGTACGGCTCCGCGTGGTTCGCCGCGCCAGTCGGACCTGATGATCGTCGCCGGTACGCTGACCAACAAGATGGCTCCGGCTCTGCGCAAGGTCTATGACCAGATGCCCGAGCCGCGCTACGTCATCTCGATGGGTTCGTGTGCCAATGGCGGCGGCTACTACCACTATTCCTACAGCGTCGTTCGCGGTTGCGATCGCGTGGTGCCGGTTGATGTTTACGTCCCGGGCTGCCCGCCGACTGCCGAGGCCCTGCTGTACGGTATTCTGCAACTGCAGAAGAAGATCCGTCGTACCGGGAGCATTGAACGATGAGCGAACTCGTCCGCGTGGCCGAGCGTGAATCGGCCCTGACCCCGCTGGGTACGGAAATGGTCGCGGCACTGGGTGTCGAGGCTGTTGTTGCTTTTGGCGAGCTGACCCTGATCGCCCCGCGCGAGCAGATTGTCGAAATCATGCGTTCGCTGCGTGATACGTTCGGCTTCCAACAGCTGATGGATGTCTGTGGTGCCGACTATCCGGATCGCGAAGAGCGTTTCGAAGTGGTTTATCATCTGCTGTCGCTGACCCGTGCTGCGCGTCTGCGCGTCAAGGTACAGACCGACGAAGTGCAACCGGTCCCCAGCGTGGTTTCGGTTTACCCGTCGGCCGGTTGGTTCGAGCGTGAAGCCTTCGACATGTATGGCATGATCTTCTCGGATCACCCCGACATGCGCCGCATCCTGACCGACTACGGTTTCCAGGGTCACCCGCTGCGTAAAGACTTCCCGATGACGGGCTATGTCGAAGTTCGTTACGACGAAGAGCAGAAGCGTGTGGTCTATGAGCCGGTGAAACTGGCTCAGGAATACCGTTCGTTTGATTTCCTCTCGCCGTGGGAAGGTGCGGAATATCCGCTGCCCGGCGACGAGAAGGCAGGAGCCTAAGTCTATGGCTGACGGACATAACACCCCCGCACGTCCTCTGGGCGTCACTGTCGATCCTTTCGAGGATTACGAAGACGGTCTGACCCCGCACGCCCGTGCGATGGACGATCGTAAATTCACCATCAACTTCGGCCCGCAACACCCGGCTGCGCACGGTGTGCTGCGTCTGGTGCTGGAGTTGGACGGCGAACTGGTGACCCGCGTTGATCCGCATATCGGCCTGCTGCACCGTGGCACCGAAAAGCTGATGGAAGCGCGTACCTATCTGCAGAACATCCCGTATCTGGATCGTCTGGACTATGTGTCCCCGATGAACCAGGAGCACGCCTTCTGTCTGGCTATCGAGCGCCTGTTGGGCGTCGAGGTGCCTTACCGTGGCCAGCTCATCCGCGTTCTGTACTCGGAAATCGGCCGCATCCTGAACCACCTGCTGAACTCGACCATGCAAGCCATGGACGTGGGCGCTCTGACCCCGCCGCTGTGGGGCCACGAAGAGCGCGAAAAGCTGATGGTGTTCTACGAGCGTGCCTGTGGCGCGCGTCTGCACGCCAACTACTTCCGTCCGGGCGGCGTCCATCAGGACCTGACGCCGGAGCTGATCGACGACATCGACCTGTGGTGCAAGGAATTCCCGCGCGCTCTCGACGACATCGAAAAGCTGGTGACGGAAAACCGTATCTTCAAACAGCGTAACGTCGACATCGGCGTCGTCTCGAAGGAACAGGCACTGGCCTGGGGCTTCTCGGGCGTCATGCTGCGTGGTTCGGATATCGCGTGGGATATTCGTAAGGCCCAGCCTTATGACTGCTATGCCGATATGGAATTCGACATTGTCGTCGGCAAGAACGGCGACTGCTGGGACCGTTACCTCTGCCGCGTCGAAGAGATGCGCCAGTCGATCCGCATCATGGAACAGTGCGTACATAAACTGCGCAACTGCCCGGGCGAACCGGTTCTGGCCGAAGACAACAAAGTCACCCCGCCGCGTCGTGGCGAGATGAAGCGTTCGATGGAAGCGCTGATCCACCACTTCAAACTGTACACCGAAGGCTTCAGGACTCCTGAAGGCGAAGTGTATGCGGCTGTCGAAGCGCCCAAGGGCGAATTCGGCGTGTATCTGGTGTCGGACGGCACCAACAAACCTTACCGCGTCAAGCTGTCTGCACCTGGCTTCCGCCACCTGCAGGCAATGGACTGGATGAACCGTGGTCACATGCTGGCCGACGTGTCCGCCATCCTCGGCTCGCTAGACATGGTGTTCGGAGAAGTTGACCGATGAGCGCTCGTCGTCTGGCCAAGGTCCAGCCGGCTTCCTTCGAGTTTTCGAAGGAAACCATGGAAAAGGCCCAGTGGTGGATCAAGAAGTATCCGGAATCGCGCCGCCAGTCGGCTGTGATCCCGGTCTTGTGGCTGGTACAGAAGCAGGAAGGCTGGGTCTCCGAACCGGCTATCCGTGCGACCGCCGAATTGCTGGGTATGGCCTATATCCGCGTTCTGGAAGTGGCCACCTTCTACACCATGTTCATGCTGGAGCCGGTCGGTAAGGTTGCTCTGATCCAGGTGTGCGGCACCACGCAGTGCATGCTGCGCGGTTCGCAGGACCTGATGCGCGTCTGCAAGGAAAAGATCGGCCCGAAGGACAAGCTGTCCGCCGACGGTCGTTTCACCTGGCAGGAAGTCGAGTGCATTGGCGCTTGCTCCAATGCGCCGGTCGCCCAGATCAACGACCTGTATTACGAAGACCTGACGCCGGAAAACATGGCCCAGATCATCGACGACTTCGCCGCTGGCAAGACGCCGAAGGCTGGTAGTTATTGCGGCCGTCACAATGCGGCACCTGTCGGCGGGGCCAAGGTCCTGCTTGATCCGGCGCTTTATGACGGCTCGGCAGCCAAGAAGATCAAAAAGCTGCCGAACTCGGAACCGAAGAAGGTTGACGCCTGATGGCACGGCCCGACCTCGAAACACCGGAAGGCAGATCGGCCTATCGCTCTGAATTGAAGCGGGTAGGGTGGAAACTGCGTCTTGGCGGCTTTGTGCTGATCGTTGTCGCGGCCCTGCTTGTTGTATTCGCACAGGAAGGCCGCTTTGGCCTGACCCAAGATGCGGTGAAGGTTGCGTACGGCATGCTATTTGCCGGTTGGATACTGGTCATTACGTCCATTTTCCAACGCACCCGCCACCACAAACGCCGCATGGCTGAAG
>NZ_JAVXCU010000128.1:0-4682 GCF_036659295.1 Brevundimonas sp.
CCACATGGCGCATGGCCCCGTGATAGGTCGGTGCAAACAGGAAGGCGATACCGGCATCATTGAGTGCCACAGCCTGTTGGGCGGGCGTGGCATCAAGGTTCACGCCCAGCGCGGCCAGCACATCAGAGGAGCCGGACTTGCTGCTCATGGCGCGGTTGCCATGCTTGGCAACACGTAGGCCCGCACCCGCCAGCACAAAGCTGGCAGCGGTGGAGATATTATAGGTGTGCGCGCCGTCGCCGCCGGTGCCACAGGTATCGACCACATCCTCGAACGGGTGATCCAGCGACAGGGCGGCGGCCCGCATGGCGCGGGCAAAGGCGGTGATTTCCTCGACCGTCTCGCCGCGAATACGCAGCGCGGTGACGGCAGCGGCGACCTGTGCAGGGGTCGGCTCGCCGCGCAGGCAGGCAGCAAAGAAGCCCTGTGCCTCGTCGCCGGTCAGGACTTGTCCGTCGACCAGCTTGCCCAGAAGCGGTTTGAAACTGTCCATGGCCCTAGACCATCGCCGTGCGCTTGATATTGGCAAAGTCGAGGAAGTTGCCGATCAGGTCGTGGCCGTGTTCGGTGGCGATGGATTCCGGGTGGAACTGAACACCGTGGATCGGGCGCGTCTTGTGCGACAGGCCCATGATCTCGCCGTCCTCGGTCCATGCGGTGACTTCGAGGCAGTCGGGCAGGGTTTCGCGTTTGACGGCCAGCGAGTGATAGCGGGTGGCCGTAAATGGACGCGGCAGGTCTTTGAACACGCCGCCGCCTTCGTGATGGATCAGCGAGGTCTTGCCGTGCATCAGCGACTTGGCGCGCACGACCTGACCGCCAAAGGCCTGACCGATCGACTGGTGGCCCAGACAGACGCCAAAGATCGGCATGTCCAGCGGTGCGGTTGTCAAAATAGGCAGACAGATGCCCGCCTGATCCGGATCACACGGACCCGGCGAGAGCAGGATGGCCTCGGGCTTAAGCGCAAGGGCTTCTTCTACCGTCAGGTCATCATTGCGGATGACGTGTGTCTGCGCCCCTAGCTGGGCCAGATAGTGGACGAGGTTGTAGGTGAAGCTGTCGTAATTATCGACGACGAGGATCATGGGAAGGCTTTTCGAAACGGGAGGTCGGCATACACTGTTATGCACAGCTTGGGCCGTAGAATGGGGTGAAGCAAGCGGTCGTTAAACATTCCGCGCGATGATGCAGCATCGCCATCGGAAGAAGTCCGCTGTGACCATCATTGAATCTATCCACGACGCTCGTCGTTTGCTCGAAGAATCGGGCAAGACCGAGCATTCAAAACCACCCGTGTATCTGGCTGCCGCTTTCGCGGCTGCCATGGGGTTATTGCTGTTCGGGACGGTGAATGCCGGTCCCGATCTACGACCTGACCAAACCGACATCACCAGAATTCCTTAGGAAGCGAAGTCGTCTGATCCCGCCAATCCCTTGGTGCTATGCGCCAAGGGTTGGTTGTGGGTGGTCGAGCTGAATCGCCATGCCTCACCGGCAGCCTTCATCGGGGCGCGGGCTTTTGCCAGCGTCTCGGCGTATTCGGCTGCGGGATCGCTATCGTTTACAACGCCTGCACCGGCCTGAACAAAGATGCGGTTGTCGGTGAACATGGCGGTACGCAGGACGATGCAGATGTCTGCCTCGCCATTGGCCGAGATGTAACCAACGCCGCCGCCATAGCCGACGCCGCGCTTTTGGGTTTCCAGTTCGTCGATGATTTCCATCGCACGCACTTTCGGTGCGCCTGAAAGCGTGCCTGCGGGCAGGGCAGCCAGAAGGGTGTCCACGGCATCCAGCTTGGGATCGGCAGTGCCGTTCACATTGGAGACAATGTGCATGACCTGGCTATAGCGTTCGACCACAAAGCTTTCGGTCACCTTGACCGAGCCGGGGATGGACACGCGGCCCACATCATTGCGACCCAGATCCAGCAGCATCAGATGCTCGGCCAGTTCCTTGGGATCGGCCAGCAGTTCGGCTTCCAGAGCCTTGTCCAGTTCGGGCGTTTCGCCGCGCGGGCGCGTACCGGCCAGCGGACGAATAGTCACGCGACCATCCTTCAGACGCACAAGGATTTCGGGGCTGGAACCGGCCAGCTGGAAATCGGCATAGTCGAGGAAGAACAGATAGGGCGACGGGTTGCCACGGCGCAGGGCGCGATAGAAGGCAAACGGGTCCTGCGACCATGGGGCCGAGAAGCGGTGTGCGAGCACGACCTGGAAGATGTCGCCCGCGACGATGTATTCTTTGGCCTTGGCGACCATGGCCGCAAAACCGGCTTCATCGACAGGCGACTGGAAGTCGGGCGCAGGGACAGGTTCGGCCTCGCGCTGGATCGGCATCGGGCTGCGCAGGCGGTCTTCGAACTCGTCGAGACGGGCCACTGCGGCGCGATAGGCCAGATCGGCGTCGAGGCTGGTATCGGCATAGGCTGCAGCTACCAGAATGATTTCGTGTTTGACCGAGTCGAAAATGGCCACCAGCGACGGGCGGGCCAGAACAGCATCGGCAAGGTTCAGCGGATCGGGATTGGCAGGGCCCAACGGCTCCAGCAAACGCACCATGTCATAGCCGAACACCCCGAACAGGCCCGCCGCCATCGGCGGAAGATCGGCGGGCAGGTCGAACTTGCTGGCCGCGATCAGGGCGCGCAGTGAGTCCAGAGCCGGAAGGGTTTCGGGGGTAAAGGTGTCGGTGAGGATGTCATCACCGCGCGCGATGTCTGCCTGTCCGTCACGGCAGCGCCAAACGGTATCGGGCGAGAGGGTGACGATGGAATAGCGGCCATTGACCGCGCCGCCTTCGACCGACTCCAGAAGGCTGGCATAGGGACGCCCGTGTCCAACCTTGAGGAAGGCCGACACGGGGGTCTCCAGATCGTTGATCAGGCGGCGGACCAGCAGCTGGGTTTGACCGGCTGCCAGTCCGTTTACAAACGCAGTACGCTCCGCACCGGCCATATTACTTGGCCGGAGCAGGGGCAGCCGGAGCTGCCGGAGCTGCCGGAGCGGCACCGGCAACCGGAGCTTCGATGCCCAGTGCGAGATAGGCTTCGGTTGCGTTGCTCTTGGCTTTGACCTTGGCCGCAGCGGCAGTCAGAGCGGTTTGAACAACTTCATTGCCCCATGCGGTGGCCAGTTGCTGGCCGATCGGGGCGACCAGAGCCGCCGCAGTTACCGGATTGGCAGCGTGGATCGCATTGACCTTGCCGATGACGAAGCCGTTTTCACCCGGGGTCGAGAAGGCTTGATCCTTGGCCGTCGAGAACAGACCGGTCAGGGCAGCAGCGCCGTGTGCCTGTTGGGCAGCAGCATCGCGGCTGACATTGGTGCGGACCATGACGGTTGCGTTGACCGAAGCGGCAACGGCCGTGATGTCTTCACCGGCGCGCAGACGGCCTGCCAGTTCGTCGGCCTTCTGGTTCAGCAGGCGCGAGTTTTCGCGGGCGATCCAGTTCTGGGTCAGCATCGGACGCAGTTCGTCCAGCTTGGGCAGAGCGGCTTCGCGCACATCGTCAACGCGCAGGGCGATGTATTCGCCTTCACCGGCGGTGATGACGTCGGACTCGCCACCCTTGGACAGGGCATAGGCGGTTTCGATGATGACCGGCGGCAGGCCATAGGGCTGGCCGTTCGGCAGTTGGCCCTGACGGGTGAACGGCGGCAGCTGGGCCAGACGGGCACCCGAGGCAGCCACGGCATCGGCAATCGACTTGCCAGCGGTGCGGGCGTCTTCGAAGGCTTTCACGCGCTCATAGGCCAGCTTCTGGGCGGCTTCGGCTTGCAGTTCGGTGGTCAGGTCGGCGCGTGCCGATTCAAAGGTTACGTCCTTGCCGCCCTGAATGCCGGTGACCTTGGCGACCGTAAAGCCGACAGCGCCCCGGATCGGATCGGTGACACCGGCAGCAGGCAGACCAAAGACAGCATCGGCAATCTTGGCGTCGCCAAGCGCGGTGCGCGGGGTGTTGTTGTACGGGGTCGGCTGGATACGGACCGAAGCGGCAACCTCGTTCACGTCCTTGCCGGCGCGCAGCTCGGTAGCAACCTTGTCGGCGGCTTCACGGGTCGGCACGGTCAGCAGGGTGAAGGTGCGCTTTTCAGCTTCCGACAGCGAGTCTTTGCGGAACTCGAAACGCTCGCGCAGTTGTTCCTCGGTGATGGCCGGACGCGCATCGTTCGGACCCGGGGTGAACAAGACCAGCGAAACAGTGCGGAATTCCGGAATACGCAGCTGGGCTTCGTTTTCCTTCATGAAGGCGTTCAGTTGTTCGTCGGTCGGGGCCTTGGCGCTACCGGCCATGGCTTGGGTGACCGTGAACCATGCACCGTCACGGGTTTCGGTCGCCGAGGCGGCAACGATGGCGGCATAGGCCTTAGGCAGGCGAACGCCCGATACCAGTGCCGTGCCGAAATGCTGGATCGTGTATTGGTCGCGCAGCTCGTGCTCGAACATCACCGTGCTGATGTTTTGTTGCGCCAGAGCCTGTTGGTACTGGGTCTGGTCAAACGCGCCGGTGATCGAGTTGAAGAAGGCCGGGATCTTGCGGATTTCAGCGACGATCAGGTCCTTGCCCGGACGGATGCCGACATTCCAGGCCCACTGGGCAAAGCCCATGCGCATGGTCTGTTCTTGCAGGTACTGCTCGACATAGCCCTCGGCAGCGATCTGCTCGAAGGTGA
>NZ_JAVXCU010000129.1:0-4663 GCF_036659295.1 Brevundimonas sp.
CCCCAGACCGATCAGGCCACCCGACGGGTTGAACGGCAGCTTGCCATCAAAGTCGATGGTGCCGTCCTCGATGGCTTTCCAGGCCTCGCCCGCCGCTGTCAGACCCAGATGCTCGATGGCCATGTATTCGGTGGTGGTGAAGCAGTCGTGGGTTTCCACGGCATCAATTCCCCACACATCGGCAATACCGGCACGACGCCGCGCATCCTCGCCTGCCTTCTTCACATGCGGGAACACCCAACCGCCGTCCGCCGAAGCGTCCAGCTTGGTCTTCAGCGACAGCGCCGCCCCCGTATGGCCCCAGCCCTTGATACGCGGCAGGTCCTCAAGTTTCAGACCGCGCTTTTTGGCATAATCAGCCGCGGCCCGTTCCGAGGCGAGGAACACCACCGCCGAGCCATCCGTGACCTGCCCGCAGTCCTGTCGACGGGTCAGCCCCTCGATGACCGGGTTGGCCTCTTCGTCGGCGGTAAAGCTCTCGGGTGTGAACGCCCATTTGCGGGTCTGGGCATTGGGGTTGCGACGACCATTGGCATAGTTGATCTCGGCAATACGCCCCAGATGCTCGTATTTCAGGCCGAACCGCTCCTGATAGGCCTCGCCGATTTCAGAAAAAGCGCGCGGCCACAGATAGCGGGCATCGGTAAATTCGTGACCCGACCATGCCGCCGATCCCAGATGCTGGGTCGCGATCTCGCCCGGTACATTGCGCATCATCTCGATGCCCAGCACACAGGCCGTGTCATACCGCCCTGCCTCGATCTCGGCCATGGCGGCCAGAATGGCCAGCGATCCGGATGCACAGGCCCCTTCGTGGCGCGAGGTCGGCATGCCGTCAAAACCCTTATGGGTCTGGGCAAAAAACCCGCCCAACTGGCCCTGATTACAGAACAGTTCGCCAACGAAATTGCCGACATGTCCTGTCTCGATTTCGTGGGGATCAAGACCGGTTGCCTGAAGGCCATGGTTCAAAGCCTCGGCAAAGGCGTCGGCGATTTCTACGCCCTCGCGTGCCCAGTTTCGCGCAAAATCACTTTGCCAACCGCCCAGAACATAGACCACCGGACACGCCTCCCTCTTTGTTGAAAGCAGACTGCGATAGTCAGTCTCATAACGCAAGCATCAATCACACCAAGGTGACAGGCATGAAAAAAGGGGCCGCGTCAGCAGCCCCTCTTCATCAGTTCGAGCTAAGGATAGCCGACAATCTATTCTTGTGCCGCACTGGCAGGACCATACAGCAAGCCATTGAAGAACAAACGGAATGTACCGTGCGGTTGCGCCCTCTGGATCACCTCTGCGCCATAGACGAACAGCTTGCCCTCGCCCATGTCGATATCGACCACCGCACTGGTGTCCTTCAAGCGTTCCTGATGGTGCGCCCAGCCACTGCGCAGCGGTGTGTCGGTATCAAACCGCACCACCGAACGCGCATTGTCGCCTGTCAGACGGAAGGTCTGGCCATTGCTGAAGAACACATCCGACGCGGCCCCCATGCCATAGGCCAGCGGGTTTGACGGCTCGACCGCCGCCGTCAGGATCGACCCCGGCAGGAAGAACTCGCTGGTGCTCAAGGTCGTCACCTGACCGTTCTCGGTCTTGACCAGAGCCGGCTCGATGGGCGCGCCCAGCAGGCTGGCCAGACGGTTGGCATTACCGATGGTCAGCACGGTGCCCCCCTTCTCGGCAAAGGCCTTCAGACGCGGCACCGTGATGTCGGCACTGATATCTCCCAGCCAGCCACGATAGTCCGCCGGAATGCTTTCCGCGCTCGGCTGTCCTCCACCGGACGTCCGGCGATAACCCGCTGCGTTCAGTGCCGGTGTCGTGCCATCGGTAAAGACCAGCACATCGTACTTGGCGTTCAGGTCGCCCTGATCCAGTGCCTGCGGATAGACCACCTCGAACGGAAACTCGTACTGTTCCAGCAGCCAGCGGGCCCAACCCGACGACATCACCCCGCCATAGCGATCAACCAGACCGATACGGACAGGCTTGAGCGCCAGAGCCTCGCCAACCGGACGACGCGACACCGCGTGGGCATCAATCCCCAGCGGCCCGACTGCTTCGCGCACAATGCGCGTGGCCTCGGCCGAGGCAGGCACCCAGATGGCCCCCGCCGAAAGGGTTTGCGATTCCGTCCGAACCGACTGACCGATCCATTCCGGCGTGATCCCTGCGGCCAGCAGACGGTTGGTCAGGATGAAGCTGTTATTGGCCTCGTGCCCGATCACATAGCCTGCACGGCCAGAGCCGATCACGCGGCCAGCGGGTGCCGCCAGATCATCTTCGGCACGCACGCCCGTCGCGGTAAAGTCACCGGTAATGGCGTCGAAATTGACCCCCATCTGCAAGGCCAGCGTATAGCCCGCCATGTCATAGGGCAGCTTGGGCGGACCGCCGGGGTATTCAGTGTTGTGCGGGTGATCCTGCGCTGTGAACATATCCATCACATGCGGGCGATAGGCCTGCGCCGTACGGACAATATAGGATCCCGCCGGATAGCGGACGCCATCGGCGGTAAACGGCTTGTCGGCGACTTCTACGTCCACACCGTTGCGGATCAGCGTGTTCAGGAAGGCCACCGAAGCGGGCAGATCGCGCTGGTCATCGGGACGGATCACAAAGGCACGCGGCTCGCGGTTCTCGGCGGTGCGTACCACGCTATCCAATAGCGCCGGATCAACCGCACCACGCGTGGTTTCGGTCGCCGCCGCCTTCAGGGCGTCCACCATGGTCGGCGTCATGCGCCAGCTATCGCGCTGGCCGCGCTCGATCCCGTTCATGCCCATGCGCCAGATATTGAACAGCAGGCGTTCCTTGTTGCGCGAGGCATAGTCGATGACCGCGCGGTTCATGGTCCACTGGTACTCGATGCTGTCGCGCAGGTGCCAGAGGCGTGGCGCGATCGGCATGGGCTTGTCATTGCTGGCCAGTTGCACATCCGGCAGCAGCGGGATCTGTTCCGGCGTCGGACCGCCGATAATCTCGGTCAGGATGCCGACCGCATTATGGAAGTACGGCGTCGAACGGTACATGCCGTTGTGCCAGGTTGAATAGTTGGCCGCCGAATCCATACCCGAACCGGCCTTGCCTTCGGAGATCAGGCGGCTGTGCATAATGGTGCCGACCTCGGTGGTGGTGGTCATCACCAACGGGTCGAAATTATAGTTGAACGGATCGCGGAACGGCGGAATGAACACCACCATGCCGCGCGGGCCGGTCTGGTGCTGGTTGAAGACGATCTGCGGGAACCATTCGCGATAGTGGATACGGTTGGCGTTGCGCGTCTCGGCCTGTGTCACCATGAACGAGTCGCGGTTGTTATCGTGGCCGGTATACTTCTGGTACAGGCGCGGGATATCGCGGAACGAACGCGCCTGCGGGTCCGAATTGCGCATGTACCAGTCGGCCACAAGTTGGTGCCCGTCGGGGTTCACGTGGCCAAAGATCAGGATGGTGTCGTCCAGCGTCCGCAGCGTCTCGGCATCCTGCCCCGTCAGCAGACGATACAGCACATGGACCTGCGCCTGAGGCGTTACGGTTTCGGTGGCGTGCAGACCGGCATCGATCCAAACCACGGCCTTGCCCTCGGCGGCCAGTTGGCGCGCCTCTTCTTCGGACACACCCTCGGCCTTGGCCAGTTTGCGGGCGATCTCTTGATAGCGTTCCAGATTTGCCAGATTGGCCGGAGACGACACAATCCCCATCCACTGGGTACGGCCTTCTTCGGTCGTGCCAAAGCTTTCCAGCTTGATCCGGTCCGACTGCTCGGCCAGCCGCTTCAGATAGGCTTCGTACTGGTCATAATTAGCCAGATAATAGTCCGTACCCGGTTCCTGCGCGAAGAAGTCCTTGGGCGCCGTCACACCCGATACGGCGGGCGTAATGGCCTCGGCTGAGGTCTGCGCTGTGGCGGCCGGTACCGCTTGCGCCAGACCTGCCGGAGCCGTCAGAAATGTTGTCGCCAATAGAACAGCCGAAAGTCCGGCTGCACGAACCGATGTACGCATGATTACCCCTCACATCATCAGTCCCCTGACGGGCCGATGTTGGCGTGGAGTTTCATCGCCTTTCGCGCTCGGGTGCAAGATCGAATGTATGGGGTCCGAAACAAGCTAGCCGATGTGTCGCCACTGCGGCTGCGACGCGCTGTTATCGCGGGTCAGCATCATATGGTATTCGTAATGGTCGGGATTATAGAGCCCTATATAGTGCTCCAGCGGCTCGCCCTTGTCGTTCAGTATGGTCCGGCGCAAACGGATCACCGGCGACGACACCGCCAGACCCAGCCAGTTGGCCACCTGGTCGTCAGCCGGTACCGCGCTAAGGGTCTGCTCGGCACGGTGCGGGCGCACACCGCCCTCTTCCAGCATACGGATCACGGGACGATCATCCAGCAGATGTTCAGCCGCCAGATGCGACACACTGTGCGGCAGATAAACCGTCGAGACAGAAAGCGGCAGGTTCTGGTGTCGGCGCAAGCGCACAAGGCGAAGCACGGTGTCATCATGCTGAAGGCCAAGGGCCTGAAGCACACGCGCGGGTGGGGCCATATCGGCGCTGAATTCCAGCAGTTCCGCCGTCGTTGTCATGCCCATTGAAATCAGGTTTTCAACCAACCCCGAAACCGCAGGTCCTGCAGGGTTTTGCGCCCGCATCA
>NZ_JAVXCU010000130.1:0-4539 GCF_036659295.1 Brevundimonas sp.
AGCCGCTCGTGCTTCCGGCCTATGATCAGGTGCTGAAGGCGTCGCACCTGTTCAACCTGATGGACGCACGCGGTGCCATCGCCGTTGCCGAACGCCAGTCCTATATCGGTCGCATTCGCGATCTGTGTAAGGCCGCCGCCACGGCGCAACTTGAACAAGAGCGCCGCGAAGAAGCGGCTGCCGAAGCGAAAAACGCCTGATCATGTCCCAGCTTCTTATTGAAATTTTCTCGGAAGAAATTCCGGCCCGTATGCAGCAGGGCGGTGCCCGCGATCTGGAACGTCTGGCATCCGACGCTTTTAAAAAAGCGGGTCTGACGTGGGACAGCCTGACCACCTATGGCGGCCCGCGCCGCCTGACGCTGGTGGTCGAAGGTCTGCCGGTTGCCACGCCTGACCTGAACGAAGAGCTGAAAGGTCCCAAGACCTCGGCTCCGGCTCAGGCGATGGAAGGCTTCCTTCGCAAGACCGGCCTGACGCAAGACCAACTGGTTGAGCGTGACGGCATCTATTACGCGCAGGTTTCGCAAAAGGGCCGCGCGACGACCGAGGTTGTGGCCGAGACGCTGGAAGCCATCTTCCGCACGATGGCGTGGCCGAAATCGCAACGCTGGGGCTCCAACAGCTTCCGCTGGGTGCGTCCGATCCATCGCATCATTGCCCTGTTTGACGGTGCGGTTATTCCGTATGCGCTTGATCTGGGCAGCACCATCGGTGGTGAATCCAAGAAGGTCGTGGCCTCGAACGTGACCGAAGGTCACCGCTTTATGGGCTCGGGCCAGCCGTTTGAAGTCACCGATTTTGCCGACTACAGCACCAAGCTGGAGCGCAACTTTGTTGTGCTGTCGTTTGATGACCGCAAGGCCAAGGTGCTTGAAGGTGCCAAGGCGGTTTGCGCGGCCAAGGGTCTGGAACTGGTCGATGATATCGGCCTGCTGGACGAGGTCGCCGGTCTGGCCGAATGGCCGACGCCGATCCTCGGTGACATGGCCCCTGAATTCCTCGCCCTGCCGCCAGAAGTCGTGCGCCTGTCGATGAAGGTGCACCAGAAGTATTTCGCCGTTCGTGTTCCGAACGCCGAAGGCCTCGCGCCTCACTATGTCGTCGTTGCCAATATCGAAGCTGCCGATGGTGGCAAGGCACTGGCGGCGGGTAACTCCAAGGTGCTGTCGGCCCGTCTCAGCGATGGCGTGTTCTTCTGGGAAGAAGACCAGAAGGGCGGCTTTGAGAAGTTCGCCGAATGGAACGAAAAGCTCTCGGGCGTGACCTTCCATGCCAAGCTGGGCACGATGGCCGAGCGCGTCGAGCGCATCGCCAAATTGGCCGCCGAGATCGCGCCACTGGTCGGTGCCGATGCCGCCGAGGCCGAAAAGGCTGCGCGTCTGGCCAAGTCCGATCTGGCCTCGGGCATGGTGGGCGAGTTCCCTGAACTGCAAGGCATCATGGGCGGCTATTATGCCCGCCTTGCTGGCCTGCCGGACGCCACCGCCGATGCCATTCGCGACCACTACAAGCCGCAAGGCCCCGCCGACAGCGTGCCTAGCGCACCGCTGACGGTCGCCATTGCACTGGCGGACAAGATCGACACCCTGTCGGGCTTCTTCTCAATCGACGAGAAGCCGACCGGCTCGAAAGACCCGTATGCACTTCGTCGTGCGGCTCTGGGCGTAACTCGATTGATCCTCGAAACCGGACGTCCCGTGCCGCTCGTAGAATTGATCGTACCAGCAGTTATCGCAACTCATGCATCTGCTCATGCAAATGACGGTGTGGCTGAGCAGGACAGCGGCTTTAAGTCTATTTCCAAAGATCTCTACGATAATGTCGCAACGGATCTCCTGGGACGTTATTCCGACGTTCTGAGTGGGTGGAATCCTTATCCTCAAGATAGTGCGTCAGCCTTCTTCGATACGGTTGAGGAGATTCGGGCTACATCTATCGATCTGGTTGCCTTCTTCGCCGACCGTCTGACCGTCCTGCTGCGCGACCAAGGCCAGCGTCACGACCTCGTGGCGGCTGTGTTTGCGCTGGGCGATGATGATCTGGTGCGTATCGTTTCGCGCGTCGAGGCCCTGTCGGGCTTCCTCGCTACGGACGACGGTGCCAACCTGCTGGCCGGTTACAAGCGCGCTTCGAACATCCTCAAGGCCGAGGAGAAGAAGGGCGCATTGCCGTCGGGAGAGGTTTCGACCTCGATGCCGAACCAGCCTGCCGAGGAAGTCGCTCTGGCCAAGGCCACCGCAACGGCAGATGCCGCTGTGAACAAGGCGCTGGAAACCGAAAACTTCGCCGCTGCCATGACGGCACTGGCCCAGCTTCGTGCGCCGGTCGATGCCTTCTTTACCGGCGTTATGGTCAACTCGGACGATGCCGCTGAACGCGACAACCGCCTGAAACTGCTGGTTCAGGTTCGTGAAGTCATGGGCCGAGTGGCTGATTTCGGTCAGATCGCGGGCTAGGGCTACAAATCTTTAGGGGCAGGATTTTTCTTTGTCTTTGCGCGACGGCACCTTTCGGGGTGCCGTTTTGCGTTTCAGCCCGCTGGCACGGTGCGAAATGTATAAAAATCGGCTAATTGCTACATCCGATCACGGATTGTGACCTCGGGGCGGTGGCCTTCGCGGGTGCAGCACGATAGAGAGGCGCTCGAAACACGGGAATCCCCTATGGTTCCGTGTGACGACCACGACCTAGGAACGGCAATATGACCAAGTGGGTGTACGGTTTCGGCGGCGGCTCTGCTGACGGCGATGCTTCGATGAAGAACCTTCTCGGCGGCAAGGGTGCAAACCTGGCCGAGATGTCCTCGCTGGGGCTTCCTGTCCCTCCAGGCTTTACCATCACCACCGAGGTCTGCACCTATTACTATGCCAATGGCGAGGCCTATCCGGCCGAGCTGGTGGCGGACGTAAAGGCGGCGCTGGCCAAGGTCGAGAACGTGGTCGGCAAGACCTTCGGTTCCGTCGAGAACCCGTTGCTGGTGTCGGTCCGCTCGGGCGCACGCGCCTCGATGCCGGGCATGATGGACACCGTGCTGAATCTGGGCCTGAACGACGAAACCGTCGAGGGTCTGGCCAAGCTGTCGGGTGACCGCCGCTTTGCATTCGACAGCTATCGTCGTTTCATCACCATGTATTCCAACGTGGTGCTGGGCCTCGGTCACGACCATTTCGAAGAGGTTCTGGACGAGCACAAAGAGCGTCTGGGCGTCTCGGTCGATACCGAACTGACCGCCGAGAACTGGGAAAAAATCGTCGCCGACTACAAGGCGCTGGTCGAGCGGGAACTGGGCAAGGCCTTCCCGCAGGACCCGCATGCTCAGCTGTGGGGCGCGGTGGGTGCCGTGTTCGAAAGCTGGATGAACGATCGCGCGAAATTCTATCGCCGTATGCACGACATCCCCGAGAGTTGGGGTACCGCCGTCAACGTACAGTCGATGGTGTTCGGCAATATGGGTGAAACCAGCGCCACGGGCGTGGCCTTCACCCGCAACCCGTCGACCGGCGAGAACAAGCTGTATGGCGAGTTCCTGATCAACGCCCAGGGCGAAGACGTGGTGGCCGGTATCCGCACCCCGCAATCGCTGACCAAGGCAGGCCGCGAAGAGATGGGCGAGACCGCCCTGTCGATGGAAGAGGCCATGCCGGTGGTGTTCGGCCAGTTCGTCGATGTGGTGGGCCGTCTGGAAAGCCACTACCGCGACATGCAGGACATCGAGTTCACGGTCGAGCAGGGCCGCCTGTGGATGCTGCAAACCCGTAACGGCAAGCGCACCGCCAAGTCGGCGCTCAAGATCGCTGTCGATCTGGCCGCAGAGGGCGTGATCTCCAAGGAAGAGGGCATCAGCCGCGTCGAGCCTGCGGCTCTGGACCAACTTCTGCACCCGACCCTTGATCCCAAGGCCGAGCGCAAAATTATCACCACGGGTCTGCCGGCATCGCCGGGTGCGGCCACGGGCAAGATCGTATTTGATGCCGACGAGGCCGAACGCGCCGCCCAGAACGGCGATGCCGTTATTCTGGTGCGCGAAGAAACCTCGCCGGAAGACATTCACGGCATGCACGCCGCACGCGGCATCGTGACCGCGCGTGGCGGTATGACCTCGCACGCCGCTGTTGTGGCGCGTGGCATGGGCCGTCCGTGCGTTTCGGGCGCGGGCGACATCCGTATCGACGACAAGGCCGGTACCTTCACCGTGCGTGGTCGCGTGTTCAAGGCTGGCGAAGTCATCACCATCGACGGTGCCAAGGGCGAGGTGTTGGAAGGTGCTGTCGCCATGATCGAGCCGGAACTGACGGGCGACTTCCAGACCCTGATGGCGTGGGCCGACGATGTGCGCCGCCTGAAGGTTCGCGCCAATGCCGAGACCCCGCTGGACGCCAAGACCGCACGTGGTTTCGGTGCCGAGGGCATCGGTCTGTGCCGCACCGAGCACATGTTCTTTGACGACACCCGTATTGCCGCTGTGCGCGAGATGATCCTTGCGGACAACGAAGCCGGCCGTCGTGCGGCGCTGGCCAAGATCGCACCGTTCCAGAAG
>NZ_JAVXCU010000131.1:0-4498 GCF_036659295.1 Brevundimonas sp.
CGGGCCGGAATGATTTCCTTGGAGCCAGCGATTTCGGCAAGCTGGTTCAGACGGGGTTCCGGCACAGCCACGTCGCCGGTGTTCGGCTCGATGGTGCAGAACGGATAGTTTGCAGCCTGCGCCGCTGCCGTCTTGGTCAGGGCGTTGAACAGGGTGGACTTGCCGACATTGGGCAGGCCGACGATCGCGACTTTAAGGGCCATGGTATTCCTCGTGAGCGCGTGCCTTTAGCCGTTCCGAGCCGATTTGTCAGTCTCGCGCAGTTATGGCCGCTTCTATAGGCGGAAAAGGGCGGCCTTTCGACCGCCCTTTTGAGGATTATTGCTCGCCGCCGACCATGGGCGGGGTGCGGATATCAAAATCGACGGTTGCGGGGGCGGCCTTTTCAAAGGTCAGGGTGATTTTGGCGGTCTGGCCACTGACCAGAGGGGCCTTCAAACCCATCAGCATGATGTGGTTGCCGTGCGGCTTCAGCTCGGTGCGCTGGTTGGCCACAAGGGGCAGACCCTTGTCGAGATGGGCCATTTTCATGACGCCGTCTTCCATCTTCATTTCGTGCACCTGAGCCATGTCGGCTTGATCGGTCGAAATGCCGGTGAGCGTGTCATCCAGCGAAGAGGTCAGGATGACATAGCAGCCGCCAGCCTTGGCACCGTTCGGCGACGGGCGGCACCATGCGTCCTCGATGGTGACAGCACCGGCAACCACAGTCGGGGTGGTTTCGGCAGCCACGGTTTCAGCCGCAGGGGCTTCGGTATGGGCGGCGGGCGCTTCGGTTTGCGAACCACAGGCGGCCAGCGCCAGAGTGGCCACGGTCATGGACAAGGTAAGAGCGTATTTCATCATAGGGCACCTTTTATGAGGGCGCATGGAAGATACGGGCCAATGCCCGGCGCACCGGCACCCGCATCGTGCCTAGACGAAGACGTTTGTTATGGGAATGGCACAATCTGCCCTATCTCGACACTGGTGAAAGGGTGTGTCAGCGTTCAGCTAAATTGAACGGAGGCCTCCCCTGATGAGCCGACTAACTGTTTCCCTGCGCCTAATGGCATCAACTGCCCTGTGTGCTGTCGCCCTGTCTGGTCCGGCTATGGCCCAGCAGGCCGAGCGGGGAGGCGGCGGACCTGACCGGTTGGCGCTGACCATTTACAACCAGAATATTGCTCTGGTGGAGGATGTGCGCAGCCTGAACATTGCGGCGGGGCGTGTGCGTCAGGAGTTTCCGGGCGTATCGGCTTCTATCCGTCCTGAGACCGTGACCTTGTCGGGTAATGGCCTGTCGGTCGTAGAGCAGAATTTTGACTATGACCTGCTGACTCCGCGCAAGCTGATGGAGGGCGCTGTTGGCCGCGAGATCGGTGTAGTCCGCACCAATCCGGGCAATGGCGCACAGACCAGCGAGCGCGCACAGGTTCTGGCGGCCAATGAAGGTGTGGTTCTGCAAATCGGCAACCGTGTCGAGGTTCTTCGCGATGACGGCGCGCCGACGCGGGTCGTGTTCGATGGCGTGCCCCCCAATCTGCGCCCGCGCCCGACCCTCAGTGTGACACTGGATGCAGCGGGGACGCCGCGCCGCGATGTGACACTGAACTATCTCACGTCAGGTCTGCAGTGGAAGGCCGATTATGTGGCCCGCTTTGACGAAAAAGCCGGCAAGCTGGACATGAATGGCTGGGTGACCATCACCAATAATTCCGGCTCGACCTTTGATAATGCCGTCACCCGCGTGGTGGCCGGTACGGTCAATGTTTCGGGGGGCAACAACCGTTATAATGGCGGGCGTGGCAATGGCATGAATACGGGGGCCAATGCCGCAGAAGGTGATGCCCATGTCTATCTGCTGCCCGAGCGTGTGACCGTGGCCAACAACCAGACCAAGCAGGTGGGCCTGCTGGATGCGATCGGTGTTTCGGCCAGCAAGCGCTATGTTTATCAAAGCTCGGGTTTCTCGACCTCCGAAGAAGCGATTGCCGCCGATGTGGGCATTGTCTTCAAAAGTGACCCAGCCCTGCCTGCTGGTGTGATGCGGGTCTATGTGAAGGGCAGCGAAGGCGAGCCGCGTTTTATCGGCGAGGACCAGATCGACCATTCACCCGCCGGATCGGATCTGGTGATCTCGACGGGCAAGGCGTTTGACGTGACGGTGCAGCCGCGTGTTGTGGCATCAGAACGGGTGTCGACGCGCGGGGCTAACCGCTATCGTACCCGCTACCAGATGGAATACCGCGTCCGTAACGCCACCGGCGAAGCCAAGACCGTCGAGGTGCGCCAGCGTACCTATGGTCGCGATACCGAGTTGTCGAATGAAAGCCTGACGGGCGAAATGGCCGATGCCTATACCGCCGTATGGAAGGTGGCGGTTCCGGCCAATGGCGAAACCGTACTGACCGCGACCGTCACCACGGGCGGCTGATCATGCGCCCCTTATATGCGGCATTGGCCGCAGCGGCGGCATGGGCGCCGTTGGTGGCCGTGGCGGCTCCTGGAGCGGCGGCTCAGCAAGCGCCTTTGCGTGCCGAGGCGGTATCGAATGCGCCTGAAAAGGTCGAGGTCGTGGTTTACCGCGACCAGCCGGTGGATACGGTCGAGTTGATGGAGCGTTCGCGCCAGTCGTGGTCACGGCTGGATCGCGAAGGTCTGGCCCTGATTGTCGAAACCCGCACGGTTGATGTGCCTGCGGGCGAGGGTGTGATCCGTTTCAAAGGGCTGGCCACAGGTATCGTGCCGCACAGCGCGGTGATCGAGGGCCTTTCGGCCGATCTGATCGAGCAGAATGCAGACTATGACCTGATTACGCCGACCAATCTGCTGGAGCGGACAGTCGGTCAAACCGTCAGCGTGGTTCGCACCAATGCCACCAGCGGTGCCGAGGAAACTGTGCCTGCGGTCATCCGTGCCGGTGAGAACGGTGTTGTTCTGGAAGTGGGCGGCCAGTTCGAGGCGCTGGACTGTTCGGGTTTGACCGAGCGGATTGTGTTCAATCAGGTGCCCGAAGGATTGGGCGCAACGCCGACATTGTCGGTCCGCACACGCGCCGCACAGGCGGGGCGGCATACGATCACGCTGGCCTATCTGGCCACGGGCCTACAGTGGTCGGCGGACTATGTGGCGCGACTGAAGGATGATGGCCAGACGCTGGATTTGCAGGGCTGGGTAACGCTCGCGAATTTTGGTGGTACCAGTTTTGCCAATGCGCCGGTCACTGTTGTGGCGGGCGATCTGTCGATGACGGGTGATTCCGTGCCGGTCCAACTGCGCGCCCGTTACAATAGCCACCAGTGCTGGCCGATGATGAGAACCAGTGACCTGCCCGCTATTGCCTATCCGGGACCTCCACCGCCTCCACCGCCGCCACCAGCGCCCGCAGCGCCGATGATGTCTATGAGGGCAGAGGTGGCGGATATTGTCGTCACCGGCAATCGCATTAAGGCGAAGATGGAAGAGCTGGGGGACTACAAGGCCTATGTTCTGCCCGAGCCAACGACCGTAGCGGCCAATCAGACCAAGCAGGTTCTGTTCCTCGAACAGGAAGGCGTGACTTTCCGGCGGGCCTATGTGGTGGATATGCAGGCTGCCGAGCCTCAAGAGGCTCCGTCTGCGGCGCGGATTGAACTGGTCATGCGCAATGACGAGGCGTCAGGGCTGGGTCTGCCCGTACCAGGCGGCAAGGCCATGGTGATGCAGGCTGCTGTTCAGGCGGATAGCGGCTTTGGCCCTATGCTGGGCGGCGAGGCGCGCTTTAGCGATACGCCGCAAGGCCTGCCATTGCGTCTGGTCTATGGCGACGCCGCACAGGTGACATCGCAAGTCCTGCTGCAGGAGACACGCCCTCGCGGAAGCGGGGGCAGGCAACGCCAGCAACAGACCCATCAGGTGAAGCTGGTCAACGGCACAGATGGTCCGGTTCAGATGGAAGTGCTGCTGCCGGCCTATGTCGCACAGCAAACCGGCTTCAGGATCGAGCGGGAAGGTATCCGTAGCCGGATCGACCCTGATCGCGGTGTTCGTGTGTGGATGCTGGAACTGCCAGCGGGGACCGAGCGCACATTCGATGTGCGCTGGTCCTATAGCGATCCGGCTTAGGGCCTAGCCGCCGTTTGCCGCTTGGCGCGGGCTGAATTTCGGGGCGGGGGCCAGACGCATGACCTCGCCCTGATAACGCTCGTCGTCGCCCTTGATGGCAAAAGGCAGGGCGTCGGCACAGGCGTTCAGCATGGCTTCCAGCCACGGTTGGTCGGCCTTGGCAAAGTCACCCAGCACATGGGCGTGCACCAGCTTGGGATCGCCCGGATGGCCTACGCCCATGCGGCCACGACGGAAGTCTGCACCCAGATGGGCAATGGCTGAACGGATGCCGTTCTGGCCCGCAGCACCACCGCCCTTTTTCATGCGGAAACGACCGGGAGCCAGATCGATTTCGTCGTGGAAGATGATGATGCGATCGACAGGTACCTTGTAGAAGCGGGCAGCCTCGCCAATCGCGCGGCCGCTCTCG
>NZ_JAVXCU010000132.1:0-4331 GCF_036659295.1 Brevundimonas sp.
CCTATGATTATGGCCTGCCCCAGTGGTCCCGTTCCGCTTGAACGCCAAAAGGATTTGGCGGCATGACCGAACACGTCCCCACACGACAGCTGCAGTTCTTTGTAACGGCCGAAGCGCCCTGCCCCTATCTGAAGGGCAAGCAGGAACGCAAAGTCTTTACCCACCTGCCGTTCGCCGATGCGGCCAGTGTAAATGATGCGCTGTCCCATGCCGGTTTCCGTCGCAGCCAGAACATCGCCTATCGTCCGGCCTGCGAGCAATGCGCGGCCTGTGTCTCGGTCCGCATCCCCGTGGACCGCTTTGTCGCCAACCGTACCAATCGCAAGATCATCGCCCGCAATGCTGATCTGGACCGCTATGCGGTCGATCCCGTCGCCACCGACGAACAATACGACCTGCTGAAAACCTATCTGGCGGCCCGCCACCCCGATGGCGGCATGAACGAGATGAACGGCAGCGATTTCATGACGATGGTCGAGGACAGTACGGTCCGCACCCATATCGTCGAATACCGGTTGCGCAGCGGTACTGAGAAGCGCGGCAAGCTGGTCGGCTTTACACTGGCCGATCTTTTGAATGACGGCCTGTCACTGGTTTACAGCGCTTTTGATCCAGAAATGCCGAACCGCAGTCTGGGGCGCTATGCGGTGCTGGACCACCTGCATCAGGCACGCACCATCAACCTGCCCTATGTCTATCTGGGCTATTGGGTGCAGGGCTCGCCGACCATGGACTATAAATCGCAGTATCAGCCGCTTGAGGGGCTGACCCTGTTTGGCTGGCAGCCGATACAGCCGTAAAAAAGGGGGCTTTCGCCCCCTTTTCCGCATTACCTGAATTTACGCATTCCGCGCGGTCCCTGACGTCCCGCACCGGCACGTTTGCCCAGCCAGTCGCGCCAGTCATCCCACTTGCGCTTGCGGCCACCGCCATCGACCCATTCAGGGCCGGTTTCTGCGTTGAACACAGACACATCGGCCAGACCGCCCTGCTTGAAGTTCTGCAACCTCACACCCTTGCCGCGGCCCATTTCCGGCAGTTCTGCAATCGGGAAGATCAGGCTCTTGATGTTATCACCAATGGTCACGATGTGATCGCCAGTGACCCGCATCATGATCTTCATGTCACCGTTCAGAACCTGTTTGCCGCCACGTTTTTGTGCCAACAGGTCGTTCTCGGGGGCGACAAAGCCATAACCCGCCGCCGACGCGACTAACAGCTTCGCATTAGGTTCGTGCGCCAATACATTGATAATATCGGCCTTTTCATCAAGATCGATCATCAAACGCAAGGGTTCACCATGCCCGCGACCTGATGCCAGCTTGTCCGCACCAATGGTGAAGATACGGCCATCCGATGCCCCGATCAGCAGTTTGTCGGTGGTATAGGCCGGAACCAGATAGGCCAGCTTGTCACCTTCCTTGAACTTCAGTTCGGACGGATCATCGACCTTGCCCTTGGCCGCGCGGATCCAGCCGCGATCCGACAGGATAACGGTGATGGCCTCGCGAGGAATAAAGGCCTCGGGGGCGACAAAGGCTGAGGAATCTACAGCATCAGCAATGATTGTACGGCGCGGCGACAACAGCGCCTTGCGGACAGCCTGCAATTCTTTGCCAATGGCCTTCCACTGCTTGGCTTCCGACGAGGTCAGAGCCTGAAGGCCCGCCAGTTCAGCGGCCAGTTTGTCGTATTCTTCCTGAATGACCATCTCTTCGAGACGAGCCAGCTGACGCAGGCGCGTATCGAGAATGAAATCGGCCTGAAGCTCCGTCAGCTTGAAGTGCGCGATCAGGGCCGCCTTGGGCTGCTCTTCCTCGCGGATGATGCGGATCGCCTCATCCAAGTTCAGGAATACAAGCCGCAGCCCTTCCAGCAGGTGCATGCGCTTTTCAATACGGGCAATGCGCCACTGCGAGCGGCGGTTCAGCACCACACGGCGATGGTCAAGGAAGGCCCGCAGGCATTCCTTCAAGCCCATGACACGCGGTGTACCCGACGCATCCAGCACATTCATATTGATAGGGAAACGCACTTCCAGATCGGAAAGCTTGAACAGGCTTTCCATCAGCATTTCAGGCTCGATGGTGCGCGACTTCGGCTCGAGGATCAGGCGGATATCCTCCGCCGATTCATCGCGCACATCGCCCAACAAGGGTGCCTTCTTGTTCTCGATCAGGTCCGCCAGTTGTTCGATCAACTTGGACTTCTGAACCTGATAGGGAACCTCGGTAATCACCACCCGCCAGGTGCCGCGTTCCAGTTCTTCCTTCACCCATTGGGCCCGCAGGCGCACACCGCCGCGACCCGTTTCATAGGCTTCAAGAATAGAGGCTTGCCCCTCGACCGAAACGCCACCCGTCGGGAAGTCCGGCCCCGGTACGATCTGCACCAGATCGGCGGTCGTGGCTTCAGGCCTGTCGATCAACAATTGGCATGCGTCGATCAGTTCGCCCACATTGTGCGGCGGGATCGAGGTGGCCATACCCACCGCAATGCCCGACGAACCATTGGCTAGCAGGTTGGGGAAACCCGCCGGAAGAACCATCGGCTCTTCGTCCTGATCGTCATAGGTCGGTCGAAAATCGACCGAGTCCTGATCGATACCTTCCAGCAGCAAGACCGCCGCAGGCGTTAGCTTGCATTCAGTGTAACGCATGGCGGCGGCGCTATCGCCGTCGATATTACCGAAATTGCCTTGACCGTCGACCAGCGGATAACGCTGGGCGAAATCCTGCGCCAGACGCACCAGCGCTTCATAGATCGAGGCATCGCCGTGCGGGTGATAGCCACCCATGACCTCACCCACCACCTTGGCGCATTTACGCGCCGCAGACTGCGGGTTCAGACGCATCTGGTGCATGGCATACATGATGCGGCGGTGGACCGGCTTGAAGCCGTCTCGCACATCGGGAAGCGCACGGTTGGTAATCGTCGAAAGCGCGTAGGCCAGATAGCGGCGCGACAGCGCCTCGGCCATCGGCTCTTCAACGATGCGGCCGCCTTGCGGCGGATTGGTATGGACGGTCATACGAAATCGAATCGAGGATCAGGAGGAAGAAGTCTAGCCCACTGTGTCACGCGCTTGGGGGCGAAGCAGAAAAAGTGGGGGCTTTCTTTTCATGCCAGGCCTTTAGGCGGGCCTGAACATCGGCCATCGTATCGGCATAGAACAGATTATAGGGCTTGGCCTTGCGGCGATCGGTCCATGAGCGGTTCTCGCGGAAGGACTCCGTGTTCAGCGGCGTATTGCGCAAGAAGCCTTCTCGACACTGGGCCTCGACGACGCGGTCAATGAATGCCGGACGTACACCCCATTCCAGACCGGCCGCATTGGCCGCCCCCAAATGGCGGCGCGCCTCGGTCTTGTCTTCATTCGAGGAGCCACTGACGGGATTGACGCAGATGATAGGACGGTGTCCGGACTCGACCAGTTGCCCGCGCTCATCCCAGAAAAGCGCACGGCGCTGTCTGCGGGGGATCGCCCCGGTCTTGCCTTCGTCCACCATCGACCACGCCACTAGGCATCCGCTCTGGTCGCGTCGCGAACAGACCGGCAGGTCAATGGCATCACGCGGGATCATGACATCCATCATATAGGCTGCGACCAGACGATCCTTAAGGCCCGCATCCTTGGCCACGCGGTCGCGCAACAGACGCGCTAGCAGCTCTGCGCCCTGCTCAACCCCGACCAGAACAATCGGTCCTTGCGGGTGGCGCGCGATCCAGTGATCGAATGCGGCCTCGACATCACGATAGGCAAAGGCCCTCGCCTCGCGTGCATCGTCGCGCAGGGTCAGGCGGCTATACAGGCTACCCTGACGGTATTTCGGCACACTGACCGAACCAGCCATGGCAAATGGCCCTGCAAAATTCGGCAGGACTATACGCTCCAGATAGGCATCGGCTTTTTCATCGCCAATCTCGCCATTCCATTCGTGCCCGCCATCGAACGTGGTGGAGTGCACGAAGAACACCGCCGCATCTTCCGCGCCCGCAATCTTCACATCGCGCAATGCCCAGGCATCGGCACGGGCATAATCGGGCGCTTCGGGCGGGGTATAGGTCTGGAACGGTATCTGGGGGTCCAGCGCTGCCCGCACAATATCACCGCGCCACACAACCAATGCTAAAAGAACCACAAAAACAAACACAAATAGTGCTAGCCTAATCCAGAGCTTCAAGCGTAGGTGCGATTTTATCACCGATAGGAATCCCCGGTAGCCAGATAGTTCTGCACATAGCGACGCACGCCTTCTTCAAGCGGCGTCTGCTGGCCATCGTAGCCCAGAGCCCGCAAGCGATCCATGCTGGCCTCGGTGAAATACTGG
>NZ_JAVXCU010000133.1:0-4260 GCF_036659295.1 Brevundimonas sp.
AGACCAAGCTCGCCAATAGCCTGACGCTCCAGCTTGCCCATGCGCGCTTCGGCTTCAGACATGACGGGGCCGCTGGGGGCTGATTCGTTTACACGACGCCCAAACAGGCCATAGCTGTCCTGCCACGATCCAGGGCCAGCATTGCCGGCATTGGCGGCATTACCGGCTGCTTCGCGCGTATTGCGGCTGACCTTCATGTCCCATGTGGGACGGCCACCGGTCATGGCCTCGTTTTCCTGCGCAGCGCGGACTTCGCCTTCGGACATACCGGCATAGAAGTTCCATGCCTTGTTGTACTGGGCAGCGTGGCCTTGGCAGAAGTTGTAGAACAGGTTGATCTGCTCACGCGACTTGGGTGCCTTGGCCGTGGCCGGACGCGAACAATCCGCCCACTCGCACGGAATCTCTCCGGGCTTCAGACGCAGCACATCCTTGGCGGCCGCCTCCTCTTCAGGTTTGGGCGGCTTGACCCGGATATCGGTGAAACGGGGTTTGTATTCGAAAGAACCGGACATTGCAGCTAGTCTAGGCCTGATTTGTGTTGCTTCAAGGACTTGACCTATGACTGACGGCCCGGTTGCCCGAATTATCCGCCAAAAATTGGAATCCGCGTTATCTCCGCAACGTTTGGAGTTGGAAGATGACAGCGCACGCCATGCTGGCCACCATCATGAAGGCGGTATGGATGCGCAGCCCGGTGGCGAGAGCCACTTTAATCTGGTGATTGTTAGCGAGGCCTTTGAGGGCCAGTCGCGCGTGGCTCGCCAGCGTATGGTGCAAAAACTTCTGGCCGAAGAATTGGCGGGGCCGGTGCATGCGCTTTCGATCTCGGCACGGACGCCAGCAGAGGAAAAATAGTCCGTGTAACGCTGCAATTTCGTGATTCACGGTGTCTTAGCGACTTGGCCGTATTCTTGCCATGAAGACATCGCCGTGGGGCATGGGGGCACCATAATATGGTGGGTAGTGGCAGTATCGGACGTGGCCTTGACGGGGACACGCCGGGCTCGGCAGCGCAAGCGCTGAGTGCGATTCTGGAAACACAGTATCTGCGGTATCTGATCATCCTCAGCTGGGGGCTGGCCATGTGCGCGGCTGTCGGCTGGAAGATGGGACTGGGCTGGCTGGCTGTGACCTTGCTGGCTGGTTTTGTACGCGGCGCAGCCGAGCGCCGTGCCAGCCGTCGCGAGAAAGAAGACTGGGGCACTGTCTTTCCTGTTGTCGCCACACTGACCACAGCGGTTTGGGCGACCGCGCCTTTGTTGGCGTGGTTTTCGGGCAAGTCTTTCGGGCATGAAATGGCCGTGGCCCTGTTGGCCTCGGGTTATTTGCTGGTCTTTGCCCAGCTACGGAATTCTCCGCGTCAGGCTGTGCTGATTTCGTCGCCCTATGGTGCCGCAGCCGCAATCCTTGCCATCAGTCTATGGGGCAAACCAGAGTTCTGGGCCTTTTTGGCTATGGGGCCGCTGATGCTGGGCGGTTTGTTTGTTCTGGTTGTGATGACCATGCTGCGTGAGGAGCGCATCCATGCGTTTCAGGAACACCAGACCCATCTGATCGGTGAACTGGAAGCGGCTCGCGATAAGGCCGATGCGGCTAATACGGCCAAGTCGAACTTCCTGGGTGTGATCTCGCACGAACTGCGTACGCCGATGAATGGCGTATTGGGGGCTGCACAGCTTCTGAGCAGTTCGCGACTGGATCCCCAGCAGCGCGAAATGCTGTCGATCATCCGTAATTCGGGCGATAGCCTGCTGTCCTTGCTGAACGATATTCTGGACCTGACCAAGATCGAAGCCGGTAAGATGGCGTTCGAGGTCATCGATATCGACATGGAAAACCTGCATCAGCGACTGCTGTCGCCGTTCGAGGCACAGGCCAAGGCCAAGGGTTTGAAATTGATTCCGGAATTCACGGGGGATGTACCTGCCGTGGTGCGGGGTGATCCGCTGCGCGTGACCCAGATATTGTCCAACCTGTTGTCCAATGCGGTGAAGTTCACCGACAAGGGCGAGATTCGCTATGGCGTGCATGGCCGGCGTATTTCCGACCAGCGCGTGGCATTCGAGTTTTCGGTACACGATACAGGCGGCGGTATTTCCCAAGACGACATCCATCGTCTGTTCGAGCCGTTTACCCAGATCGACAATTCTTCAACGCGCCGCTTTGGGGGCACTGGACTGGGGCTGACCATCTCGCGCCGTCTGGCCAATATTATGCATGGCGATATCCATGTGGCATCGACCGTGGGGCAGGGTTCGACCTTTACCTTGGCCGTCGAGGCCGAGGTGGTGCGCTGGTCGCGCGAAGTCGAGACAGGGCCTGCCACAGCAAGCATCGAGGGCGTATCGGGCCTGAAGGTGCTGGTGGTAGAGGACCATCCGGTCAACCGTATGATCCTTGAAGCCTGGATGGGCAGTAACGGACACGATGCGACAACCGCCGAACACGGCGCCATGGCCGTAGAGATCGCCGCCACGCAAGCGTTTGATCTGATCGTGATGGATGTGAACATGCCGGTGATGGATGGTCTGGAGGCCACGCGCGGTATTCGTACAGGCAGCACGGTCAATGTGGACACGCCCATTATTGTGCTGTCGGCATCGGCCCGCGCGGAGGACCATCAGGCAGGATTTGCGGCAGGTGCCGATGCCTATCTGAACAAGCCGATCGATGTCAGACAACTGGCCCTGTTCATGAAGCAGGGGGCCTTGGGACGTACGGCGCTACAGTCTCTGACCTCTGCGTCCGACCTTGCCTATGTGGCAGCCTGACAGGGCGAATGAAACTTTAGCTCTATCAGATGCTTCCATTCGGCGGCTGAGGCGTTAGCCTGATCCCATGAGTATCAAACTGCCTGCCGCCGAAACCCTCACCCCGACCCTGCAAGCGATAGACGGACGCTTGGGGGCCGATGCTGTCGTCATCGGTAAGGCGATGGACATGCTGGGGGATTTTGCCGTCAATCTGACGGTCGCGGCGATCATCTTCATCGTCACACTGGTCGCGGCAAAGTGGGCCAGTTCGGCGACGCGCAAGATATTGTCGCGGACGCGATCGGTTCAGCGCGACCCAACGGTTCTGGGCTTCCTGGTCCAGATCGTTCGGGTGATCGTGATTTTGATCGGCATGATTGCTGTTCTGCAGCGACTGGGCGTGCAGACAACATCGATCATTGCGGTTCTGGGCGGTGCGTCTCTGGCCGTGGGTCTGGCCCTTCAGGGGACGCTGTCAAACGTGGCGGCAGGGGTCATGCTGCTGATTTTGCGGCCGTACCGCGTTGGCGATGTGATCGATCTGAATGGCGTGGTCGGTTCTGTCCAGAAGCTGACCCTGTTCACGACTGAAATGTCGAATGGTAATAATAACAAGATCATAGTCCCAAACTCTAAGGTTCTGGCAGATGTCATTGTGAACCTGAGCGGCCAGCGCACGCGCCGTGTCGAAGTGAAGTTCACCGTCGGATATGATGAAGATTTGAACCGTGTGCGCAAGGTTCTGGAAGATTGTGCCCAGGCCCATTTTCGCGTCCTTAAGGACCCTGAAGTCTGGACCGGCGTAACGGCTCTGCTGGACAGTTCGGTGCAGGTGACCCTGCATTGCTGGGTTCGTTCCGAAGACCATTTCCAGACAACGGCCGATCTGACCCAATCGGGTAAGGAGGCGCTGGATATGGCAGGGATCGAGATACCATTCCCTCATCAAGTGTCTCTAAACTACGGACAGGTAGGCGTATTGCGTACCGATTCCGAAACTGTTGCTCCCCAGAAAGACTGAGTGCTGTGCGCTACGATTTTGCATCCGATAACACCGCCGGCATGGCCCCATCGGCGCTAAGGGGTCTGGTTGAGGCCAATAGCGGATTCATGGCGGGCTATGGCGCGGACGAGCACAGCCGCAAGGCCGCCGATGAAATCCGTGCGCTTCTGGATGTAGATGCGGACATCCGGTTCATGTTTACCGGCACAGCAGCCAATTCGATTGCCCTGTCTATGCTGGCGAATCCGTACGAAGCGGTGCTGGCGCATAACACAGCGCATGTCTGCACCGATGAAACCGGCGCACCTGGCTTTTTCGGTCATGGTGTCGGGCTGATCGGCCTGCCGGGTTATTCGGGCAAGATTGATGACGAAAGCCTTTGTGCGGTTCTCGACGAGCCGGTTGTAGGTCACCGCCAGCCACCGGCTGCACTGACCCTGACCCAGGCCACCGAGTACGGTACGGTCTATTCGTTCGAGGAAATGGACCTGCTGATCCGGC
>NZ_JAVXCU010000134.1:0-4180 GCF_036659295.1 Brevundimonas sp.
CCTAGCGACAGCGAAGGCCGTAGCTGGAACCTGCGGACCCTTGTTGAGGGCGGGGATGCGGCCGATCTGAACCGCGCCATCCTGACCGATCTGGAAAATGGGGCGGCGTCTGTGCTGATCTCCGGTCCGGTGGCAGTCGATGCGGCGAAACTCGCCAAGGCACTTGAAGGCGTGGCGCTGGAGTTGGCTCCGGTGGCGCTGGATGCCGGTTTTGACGGGGTAAAGGCGAGCGAGGCTCTGGCCGCTGTGGCCAAGGGTTCGCCGCGTGCCCAGTTGTCGTTCCATCTTGATCCGGTGTCGGCCTATGCCCGCGCCGGTGGTGCGCCATCCGATTTTGCGACCATTCTCAAAGATGCCGCGACCAAGGCAGCGGGCTGGGCTTCAACCTATCCGGACGCCAAACTGTTCCTCGCCTCGGGTCAAGTGGCCCATGAGGCGGGCGCGTCTATGGGGCAGGAACTGGCCTTCGCGCTGTCCTCGGCTGTGGCCTATGTGAAAGCGCTGGTCGAGGCGGGCGTGTCGATTGAGAAAGCCCTGTCGTCGGTGACGCTGGGCGTCGCTGTGGACCAGCAGTATTTCGACAGTCTGGCCAAGGTTCGCGCCCTGCGTCTGTTGTGGGCGAATGTGTCCAAGGCCTTTGGCCATGAGGTTCAGGCCCAGATTGAAGCCCGCTCGTCGCGCCGTATGCTGTCGGCGCGTGATCCGTGGCCGAACATGCTGCGTCTGACGGCTGCCGGTTTTGCGGGCAGTGTCGGTGGGGCCGATGTGGTGGTGCTGGATGCCTTTACCCGCGCTGCCGGTCTGCCCGATGATTTTGCGCGTCGTCAGGCCCGCAATACGCAACTGATCCTGATGGAAGAATCCAACCTCGGCCGTGTCGATGATCCGGCTTCGGGCAGCTGGTATCTTGATGCCCGCACGCGTGACTTGGCGCAGGTGGCATGGACCGAGTTTCAGGCCATCGAGGCCGAGGGCGGCGTGATCCACGGCCTTGAAGGTCATGTGATCCAACCGCGTATCGCTCGCGCCCGCGAGTTTGCTGAAAAAGCCTACCAGAACGGTAGCGCCCAAATCATCGGCGTGACCAAGTTTGTGGACCCTGATGTGCGCACCGTTTCGGTTGCTGATGAAGTGCCGTCTGTACCGTCCTATGGCGCGTTCGAAGCCTTGACCCCAGTCCGTATTGCCGCCGCGTTCGAGGAGGCAGGCCAATGAGCTTTCCTGATTTCTCCAAACTGAATCTGGACCTTGGCTCCACAGGTGAAGGCCCGTCGCGTGAGGCATGGACCACGCCGGAAGGCATCACGGTCGAGCCGACCTATGGCGCGGACGCCATTGAAGGGCTGGACTTTATCGAAGGTCTGCCGGGCTTTGCGCCGTTTGTGCGCGGCCCTTATCCGACCATGTATGCCGGTGCGCCGTGGACGATCCGTCAATATGCGGGTTTCTCGACCGCCGAGGCCTCTAACGCCTTTTATCGTCGCAACCTTGCAGCAGGCCAAAAGGGTCTGTCGGTGGCGTTCGATCTGGCCACCCACCGTGGCTATGACAGCGACCACCCGCGCGTAAAGGGCGATGTCGGTATGGCCGGTGTGGCCATCGACAGCATTCTGGACATGCGCACCCTGTTCGACGGCATCCCGCTGGACAAGATGTCGGTGTCGATGACCATGAACGGCGCGGTTCTGCCGATCCTCGCCCTGTACGTCGTGGCGGGTGAAGAGCAGGGCGTCGAGCACGCTCAACTGACCGGAACCATTCAGAACGATATTCTGAAAGAGTTCATGGTCCGCAACACCTATATCTATCCGCCGTCGCCCTCGATGCGGATCATTGCCGACATCTTTGAATGGACGGCAAAGGAAACGCCCAAGTTCAACTCGATCTCGATTTCCGGCTATCACATGCAGGAAGCGGGCGCGTCGGCCGACATTGAGCTGGCCTATACGCTGGCGGACGGCATTGAGTATCTGCGCGCCGGTAAGGCCGCAGGCATGGCTGTCGACAAGTTCGCGCCGCGCCTCAGCTTCTTCTGGGCCATCGGCATGAATTACTTCATGGAAGTGGCCAAGATGCGCGCCGGTCGCCTGATCTGGGCCGAGGCCGTGGCGAAAGAGGGCGGGGTTAATCCGAAATCCCTGTCGCTTCGCACCCACTGCCAGACGTCCGGCTGGTCGCTGGCCGCGCAGGACGTGTTCAACAACGTACCGCGCACCATGATCGAGTGCATGGCCGCTGCCGGTGGTCAAACCCAGTCGCTGCACACCAACGCTCTGGACGAAGCCCTGGCCCTGCCGACTGACTTCTCGGCCCGTATCGCGCGTAACACGCAGATTCTGGCCCAGGAAGAAACCGGCCTGACCAAGGTTATCGACCCGTGGGGTGGCTCGCACTATGTCGAGCGCCTGACGCAGGAGCTGGCCACGAAGGCCCGCGCCCTGATGGCCGAGGTCGAGGCCTATGGCGGTATGGCCAAGGCCATCGAAGCCGGTATTCCCAAGCTGCGCATCGAAGAGTCTGCTGCCAAGACGCAGGCGCGTATCGACACCGGCCAGCAGACGCTGGTGGGTGTGAACAAATATCTGAACCCCGTCGTCGACGACATTCCAATGCTGAAGGTCGACAATGCCGAGGTGCGTGCCCGCCAGATCGAGAAGCTGGAACGCCTGAAGCTTGAGCGTAACGACGCCGAGGTGCAGGCCGCTCTGAATGCCTTGACCGAGGGTGCCAAGGGCAATGAAAACCTGATGGAACTGTCGGTACGGGCTGCCCGTGCCAAGGCGACTGTCGGTGAAATCTCGGATGCTCTGGAAGCTGCTTTTGGCCGTCACGTTGCGACCGTGAAAACCGTTTCGGGCGTCTATGCCAAGGAAGCGGGCAATGATCCCAAGGTCGCCCGCGCCCGTGAGATGGTCGCCGCCTTCATCGAAAACGATGGCGGTGCGCCGCGTATCCTGATCGCCAAGCTGGGTCAGGACGGACACGACCGTGGCCAGAAGGTTGTGGCGACCGGCTATGGCGATATCGGCTTTGATGTGACGGCGGGTTCGCTGTTCCAGACCCCTGCCGAGGCTGCCCGCGATGCGGTTGAAAAGAACGTCCATGCGGTTGGCGCTTCGTCGCTGGCGGCAGGTCACCTGACGCTGGTGCCGGAACTGAAGGCCGAACTGGCCAAGCTTGGCCGCGAAGACATTACGATTGTGGTGGGGGGCGTTATCCCGCCGTCGGATGTGCAACCGCTGCTGGATATGGGGGCGGCTGCCGTCTATCCGCCGGGCTCGGTGATTGCCGATACGGCCATCGACTTGATTGAAAAACTGAACGAGCGTCTGGGCTATGCCCAGCCTAAAGCGGACAAGAACTGATGATCGGCAATCTGAACCACGTTGGCGTGGCGACCCCTTCGATCGCAGAATCGATCAAGCTGTATCGCGACATTCTGGGCGCGACCAAGATCGGCGAGCCGTTCGATCTTCCGGCGCAAGGTGTGAAGGTCTGCTTCGTTGATACGCCGACCGCCCAGATCGAACTGATCGAGCCGTTTGACGAGAACAGCCCGATTGTCGGTTTTCTTGCCAAGAACCCCAAGGGCGGACAGCACCATGTGTGCTTCGAGGTCGAGGACATCCACGCCGCTGTCGCCGAGATGCGCGCCAAGGGCGTGACTATTCTGGGCACAGGCGAGCCACGCATCGGGGCTCACGGTACGCCGGTCGTCTTCCTTCACCCGAAGGAGATGGGCGGGGTCCTGATCGAACTGATGGAAAGCCCCAAAGGCGATCACTAAAAATCGCCCCTTAAGGACAAAGAAAAAGGCCCGCTGTTTTCAGCGGGCCTTTCGTTTTTTAGAAGATGATCTTGCGGAAATTGATCCGGAAGGTGCGGCCCATCGGGTCCAGATAATGGGGCTGATAGGCGTTGGGGGTATTGCCCTGAGCGTCGGTGACGCTGATGCGCTCGTCGAACAGGTTTTCGATACCCACCGACACGCGCGCACCGGTCAGCCACGGGAATTTCTCGACCCATTTGGTGCGCTGGCCAAGGTCGGCGAACATGTTGAGGTTTACGGTCGCCAGATCCGAGAAGTTCAGGTCGCCGGAGCTGCCACCGGCAACGCGCGTTCCTTCGGCCCAGTTGGCGTTCAGGAATGCACCCATGCCGCTCTTGAACACACCGGCCT
>NZ_JAVXCU010000135.1:0-3965 GCF_036659295.1 Brevundimonas sp.
GCTCTCGCTCGTTTCCGGCGTCAGGTTCGGGTTGGGAATGGATTCATAGCCGAAGACCGGGTTGGCGAAGAAGTTGTTCACCTGCATCGGCGAGGGCGCCTTGAAGCCCTGGGCGTAGTTGGCGAAGACGCTGAAGTGGTCGTCGACCCAGTAGATGGCGCCGATCTTGGGCGACAGGTGGCTGTCGCTCTGACCCGCCGACGGGGCCGGGAACAGGGCGTCGGCCTTGGGCGTCAGTTCGTACCAGTCGTAGCGCAGGGCCGGGATGATGCTGAGGCGTCCGCCCAGCAGTTCGATCTCGTCCTGGATAAACAGACCGGCGAGGTCGTATTCGGTCTTGGGGAAGGGGCGGGCAGGGAAGGGTTCGCCCATCGGTGGCGCCGTGCCGTCGCGGAGGCCTTCCTGGGTGGTGCGCGACCAGTCGCCGCCGACCGTGACGCGGTGCTGGACGGTTTCGCCGCCAAAGGTCTTGGACCCTTGCGCGGCCATTCCCCAGACGCTGTTGTCGAAGGTGACGTCGCGGGTGCGGTCGACCGCCGGCGTGCGGTCTTCATAGGTGAACTGGCGCGTCGTGGCGTCCTGCCAGTAGGAGGAGACCGAGCCGTCATCCAGACCGAAGACGTCGTTGAACCGCCAGCCCAGGCTGACGCGGTCGCGCTGGGTCTCGTCGTGGGCGGTCAGGCCGATGACGGTCGCCGAATAGCTGCTTAGGGCATCGCCCTCCATGTCCTGATCGAAGTGGTCATAGGTCAGGCGAATCGTATGGTTGGCGTTGGCCTCCCAGACCAGCTTGGCCAGGATGGCGTTCGAGGCGAATTCCTGCGGGTTGGGCTGGGTGCGGGCAGAGCCCGTGCCGCCGACCTCGGCCGTGTTTTCGGTCTCATGGGCGTCGCGGCGGGTGTAGGCCAACAGGCCGGACAGAGAGCCCGTACGACCCGCCAGTGCGAGGCCCTCGGTCCAGCCGTCGTCGGCCGAGTTGTAGCCGACCCGGGCGCGGGCGCCGAAGTTCTCGCCGCTGGCGATGAAGTCCGAAGGGTCCTTGGAGGTGAAGCTCACCGCGCCGGCGATGCCGTCCGAGCCATAGAGGGCCGAGGCCGGGCCGCGCAGGATCTCAACCGACTTGACCAGGTCCAGGTCGTTATAGCCGCCGCGCCCCACCGCCTGTGCACCGAAGGCGAAGCCGTCCGGCACGCGGACGCCGTCCTGGATGATCAGCACGCGGTTGCCGCCCATGCCGCGAATGGTGAAGCCCGAGTTGCCGTCTCGACCGGCGCCCGACAGGGCGGCCGAGAAGCGGGCGGGGCTGGTCGGGACGCTGACGCCCGGCTCGAACCGGATCAGGTCCTTGATGTCGGTGACCAGGTTGTTCTCGATGGTCTCGGCGGTGATGACGCTGACGCTGGCGGGAACCGTGTCCACGGCGCGTTCGGTACGGGTGCCCACCACGCTGATGGGGGACAGGACAACCGGAGTATCCAGATCAGTGACTTCGGACGAAAGTGCGGGGGACGCGACGGCTGTGAGGGCGAGACCCGCCACCGACAGCAGGAGTTTTGAGCGCATCGAATGTGCCTTGGTTTTGAATGACGAAAGGCAATTACTGAGAATGATTATCAGAATCAATCTTAATTTATAAATCTATGAAATGGATGGATTTTTAAAATCGGGAATTGAAAAGGCCCCGCCACGCAAAGCGCGACGGGGCCAGTATTTTTGACGAAAGGATTCGCGTGTCAGACGGCGGCCAGCGCCTGTTCCAGATCACCGATCAGGTCGTCGATATGCTCAATGCCGACGGACAGTCGCACGGTATCTTCGGTCACACCGGCCTTCTTCAGTTCGTCAGGTGATAGCTGGCGGTGGGTGGTCGAGGCGGGGTGGCAGACCAGCGACTTGGCGTCGCCGATATTGACCAGTCGCGTGAAGATTTTGACGGCATCCTGGAAACGGGCACCGGCTTCGCGGCCGCCCTTAACGCCAAAGGTCAGAAGACCCGACGCCTTGCCGCCGAAATATTTCTGGATCAGGGCGTGGTCGTTATGTTCGGGAAGGCCCGCATAGTTGACCCATTCCACCTTCGGGTGGGCCTTCAGCCATTTGGCGATGGCGGTGGCGTTCTCGACATGGCGATCCATGCGCAGGGCCAGTGTCTCCAGCCCTTGCAGGATCAGGAAGCTGTTAAACGGAGAAATCGCCGCGCCGGTGTTGCGCAGCAGAACTGTACGCACCCGACCGATAAAGGCCGCCGGACCAAAGGCCTCGGTATAGACAACGCCGTGATAGCTGACTTCTGGCTCGTTCAGGCGGCGGAAGCGCTCTTTGTGTTTGCCCCACGGGAAGGTGCCGCCATCGATCACAGCACCGCCAATAGAGTTGCCGTGGCCGCCGATATATTTGGTCAGGGCATGCACGACGATGTCGGCACCATGCTCGATCGGGCGGGTCAGATAGGGAGTCGGCACGGTGTTGTCGACGATCAGCGGCAGACCTTGCGCGTGGGCGGCATCGGCCAGAGCGGCAAAGTCCACCACATTGCCCAGAGGGTTGCCGATGGACTCGCAGAAGACGGCCTTGGTGCGCGCGTCGGTGTTTGCCGCCACTGCCGCGATGTCGTCGGCGTCGATGAAGCGCACTTCGATGCCGTATTGGGGCAGGGTGTGGGCGAACAGGTTATAGGTGCCGCCATACAGGGCCCCCGTGGCGATGATGTTGTCGCCAGCCTCGGCTAGCGTCAGGATGGCATAGGTGATCGCCGCCATGCCGGACGCTACGGTCAGGGCCGCAACCCCGCCTTCCAGTGCCGCCAGACGCTGTTCCAGCACATCCGAGGTCGGGTTCATGATGCGGGTATAGATATTGCCCGCGACCTTCAGGTCGAACAGGTCCGCCCCGTGCTGGGTGTCATCAAACGCATAGCTGGTGGTTTGATAGATCGGCACGGCCACCGACTTGGTCGTCGGATCCGGCGTATAGCCCGCGTGCAGGGCAAGGGTGTCGAACTTCATGGCTTCCCCGAAGAGTGTACAGCTTGGATGACGCTGTTCATCTAGGGGAATGGCAATGTCCGCAAGGGAATTAGATTTCAGATTTTCTGCAAGGGCGGTCAGATTTTCTAACCGCCCTGCATTTTGGCTTAGTTATTGAACAGGAAGTGCATCACGTCGCCGTCTTTGACGATGTAGCTCTTACCCTCTGCGCGCATCTTGCCCGCTTCCTTGGCACCGGCTTCGCCTTTGAGGGCGATATAGTCATCGAAAGCGATGGTTTCGCCGCGGATGAAGCCCTTCTCGAAGTCGGTGTGGATCACGCCGGCCGCTTGCGGGGCGGTGGCACCGACCGGAATGGTCCATGCGCGGGCTTCCTTCGGACCTACGGTGAAGTAGGTCTGCAGGCCCAGCAGCTTGTAGGCTTCGCGGATCAGGCGGTTCAGGCCCGGCTCTTCAAGGCCGAGGGTCTCCAGGAACTCGCGTTGCTCTTCGTCGTCGAGGACAGCGATTTCCGACTCGATCTGGGCCGAGATGACCACCGAGTTGGCATTGTCCTCGGCGGCGCGCTTGGCCACCAGATCGGACAGTTCGTTGCCCTTGTCAGCCGAAGCTTCATCGACGTTGGCGACGTACAGGGCGGGCAGGGAGGTCAGAAGCTGCAGCATGTGCCACGCCTTCTCGTCTTCCTTGTCCACCTGCGCGACGCGGGCGGGCTTGCCGGCGCGCAGCGGTGTCAGGGCCAGATTGATCAGACGCAGGGTCTGCTGGGCTTCCTTGTCACCGCCCTTGGCTTTCTTCTCGACGTTGTTGACGCGTTTCTCGAGGCTTTCGAGATCGGCCAGCATCAGCTCGGTCTCGATGATTTCGAGGTCCGAGATCGGGTCGATGCGGTTTTCGACGTGGGTGATGTCGTCATCGACGAAGCAGCGCGCGACAAAGGCCACGGCATCGCAGTCGCGGATATTGGCCAGGAACTGG
>NZ_JAVXCU010000136.1:0-3963 GCF_036659295.1 Brevundimonas sp.
GCCCAGATCGCCCGGACGCACGCGACCGACGATGGCGTTGAAGTTCGCGCCATCGCAATAGAAATAGGCACCGGCCGCGTGGGTCAGGCGGCTGATTTCCATGATGTCGCGCTCGAACAGACCGCAGGTGTTCGGGTTGGTGACCATGATGGCCGCCACGTCCGGACCCAGCTTGCTGGCCAGATCAGCCACGTCCACGCGACCGTCATCGGTCTGGGCGACCTCGACAACGCTATAGCCCACGAAGGCGGCGGTGGCAGGGTTGGTGCCGTGGGCCGAGGTGGGCACCAGCACCTTGCGGCGCTGCTCGTGCTCGCCCTTGGCTTCGTGGGCGGCGCGGATGGCCATCAGGCCGCACAGTTCGCCGTGTGCGCCCGCCTTGGGCGACAGGGCAACCGCCGGCATGCCCGTCAGGGTGGTCAGCCAGTGCGACAGGGTGTCCATCAGCTCCAGCGCGCCTTGAACCGTCGATTGCGGTTGCAGCGGGTGGATGTCCGAGAAACCAGCCAAGCGGGCCATCTTCTCGTTCAGGCGCGGATTGTGCTTCATCGTGCACGAACCCAGCGGATAGATGGCCAGATCGATGGCGTGGTTCTTCTGGCTCAGGCGCACATAGTGGCGCATGGCTTCCGGCTCCGACAGGCCTGGCAGGCCGATCGGATCGCGACGGACCAGATCACCAAGGTCCGAACCATCGGTCTTGGCTTTCGGCAGATCGACGCCGGTCTTGCCCCAGCCTTCGCCTTCGAAGATCAGGGCCTCGTCTTGCAACAGACCGCGACCGCCGGTCAGGGTCGGGTGCTTATAGTCATTATCCGAAGCGTTCGGGGCGGTCGGACGGCCGACAGTGTTCATCGTGCTCATGTTCTCAATCTCCCCTTAGGCCGCCAGAACCTTGGCGAGCGCAGCCGCCAAAATCTTGATGTCGGCGTCCAGCGTGGTCTCGGTGGCGGCGACCAGCAGGACGTCGTCCAGACCGGCTTCCGGTGCGAGGCGGCTGTAAGGCACACCGGCCAGAATGCCGTTGGCAGCCAGTTGCTCGACCACTTCGGTGGCGTTCTTCGGCAGCTTGACCGCGAACTCGTTGAAGAAGCGCGGGGTCAGAACCTCGACACCATCAATGGCGGCCAGTGCATCACGGGTGGCCAGAGCCTTTTCGTGGTTCAGCAGGGCCAGTTGGCGTAAGCCCGTTTCACCCAGCAGGCTCATATGGATGGTGAAGGCGAGGCAGCACAGACCGGAGTTGGTGCAGATGTTCGACGTCGCCTTGTCGCGACGGATGTGTTGCTCACGGGTCGACAGCGTCAGCACAAAGCCGCGACGGCCTTCGGCATCGACGGTTTCACCGCAATAGCGGCCCGGCGTCTGGCGCAGCAGTTTTTCGCGGGTGGCGAACAGACCGATGTAAGGACCGCCATAGTTCAGGGCGTTACCGATCGACTGGCCTTCACCGGCCACGATGTCGGCACCCATTTCACCGGGCGACTTCAGCAGGCCCATCGAGACAGCCTCGGTCACGACGACGATCAGCAGCGCACCGTGGGCCTGAGCGGCCTCGGCGATCTTGGTCACGTCCGTGGCGGTGCCGAACACGTTCGGGGTCTGCACGACGACGCAAGCGGTGTCAGGGCCGATCTGGGCGATGACATCGGCTTCGGCATCAACGGCAGGGGCCAGAACTTGCGTTTCGACGCCCATGGCGTGAACCACAGTCTCGGTGGCGCGGACATAGTGCGGGTGCACACCGCCCGAGATCACAGCCTTGTTGCGGCGGGTGACGCGGGTGGCCATCAGCACGCCCTCGGCCATGGCGGTCGAACCGTCATACAGCGAGGCGTTGGCGACCGGCATACCCGTCAGGTTCGCAACCTGGGTTTGGAACTCGTACAGGTATTGCAGCGTGCCCTGCGCGATTTCCGGCTGGTACGGGGTGTACGAGGTCAGAAATTCCGAGCGCTGGATCACATGGTCCACAGTCGCCGGAATATGGTGCTTATAGGCACCGGCCCCGCAGAAGAACGGTACCGAACCGGCAGTGGCGTTCTTGGCGGCCATAGCGGACAGGGCGCGTTCTACCTCCAGCTCGCCCGCAACGCGCGGCAGGTCCACAGGGGCGTTCAGGCGGGCCGCTTCGGGCACATCCACAAACAGGTCATCGATAGACTTGGCGCCGATCGCGGCCAGCATGGCCTCGCGATCATCGGCGGTCAGAGGGAGGTAACGCATGGTCAGTTCCGATCCGTCCGGCTTTGGGCCGGATTAGTGGGAAGGGGTAAAAGCAAGCCCGCTCCGGCAGGGCCGAAGCGGGCGAAAGTCTTAGAGGGTCGCGAGGAAGGCGTCGTAAGCCGCCTTGTCCATCAGGCCGTCCAGCTGTGAAGCGTCCGAGACCTTGATCTTGGCGAACCAGCCTTCGCCTTCCGGCGAGGCGTTTACGGTTTCCGGTGCGTCGGCGAGGGCTTCGTTGGCCTCGACCACTTCGCCCGATACCGGAGCGTAAACGTCCGAAGCGGCCTTGACCGATTCAACAACGGCGAAGCTGTCACCCTTGGCGAAGGTCTTGCCGACCTGCGGGGTTTCAACAAACACAACGTCGCCGAGGGCTTCGGCAGCGTGGGCCGAAATGCCGACCGTGGCGATATCGCCGTCCAGCGAGACCCATTCGTGATCTGTGGTGAATTTCATGGCTGATCCCTCTCAAGCCTTGGGTTTGCGATAATAGCGGGTGGGCACGAACGGCGAGGCGACGACCGTGGCGCTTGCAGGGCGACCACGGACCAACACCTGAAGCTCGGTCCCGATTTCGGTAAAGGCCGGCGGCACAAAGCCGATGGCGATCTTGTTGCCGGTCGAAGGCGAGGGGCCACCCGAGGTGACCACGCCGATGACATTGCCGTCCGCATCGGCGATTTCGGCACCTTCACGGGCCGGAGCGCCTTCCTTGACGATCAGGTTGACGCGCTTGCGCGACGGACCCTCGGCCAGTTCCTTCAGGATGCGCTCGGCACCCGGGAAATCGGCGGCTTCCTTGCGCGACTTGGACAGCACAAACGCCAGATCCGTTTCCACCGGCGAGGTGGTCGCGTCCATGTCGTGACCGTGCAGCGGCAGACCGGCTTCCAGACGAAGGCTGTCACGCGCACCCAGACCGATCGGCTTGACGCGCTCGTCACCCAGAAGGGTGTTCCACACACGCTCTGCATCGGCGTTCGGCACCGAGATTTCAAAGCCGTCCTCGCCCGTATAGCCCGAGCGCGAAACGATGCAGTTGGTGCCGAAAATGTTCAGCCAGTTGACGTCCATAAAGGCCATCTCGGCCACGGCAGGCTCGAAGACCGACAGAACGGCCACGGCTTCCGGACCCTGCAACGCCATCAGCGCGCGGTCGGCGAGGATTTCCAGCTTGGCATCGCCTGCCAGATTGGCGTTCAGATAGGCAAAGTCGGCATCCTTGTTGCCCGCGTTCACAACGACATACAGACCGTCATGGTCGGGCTTGCCCGCCATCAGGTCATCCATGATGCCGCCATTGTCGTTCAGCAGGTGGGTATATTTCTGCTTGTGGTCCTTGACGATCTTGTAGTCGCCCGGAACGAAACGCTCGAACTGGGTGATAGCGTCCTGACCGGTGATCTTGGCCTGACCCATGTGCGACACGTCAAACAGACCCGCATGTTCGCGCGTCCAGCGATGCTCGGCCAGCACGCCTTCATATTGCACAGGCATGTCATAGCCGCCGAAACCGACCATACGCGCTCCCAGCGCACGGTGGGCCGCGTTAAGCGGGGTGGTTTTCAGGATCTCGTCGCTCATAAGGCGCACTCCGGAGTCGCGTCATCACGGCAAAGGCCTTGCCGTCCGCGCCCCCGCTGTCCTTGATGCCTGAGAGATTCCGATCAACCCGGGGGACAGGCGACCTTGCTCCTTCGGCGCGCTCTCGGACCCCTCGTGACCCTAAAGCGACTT
>NZ_JAVXCU010000137.1:0-3936 GCF_036659295.1 Brevundimonas sp.
GGGCAGGTTGGCGGCCAATCCGGTCGTGAACAGCATCCTGTCATTTATTGTGAACGTGCTGCGCTCCTTGCCTTTTATCATTCTGCTGATCGTCATGCTTCCGCTGACGATGTTGATGGTGGGGACTTCGCTTGGCGTGCTCGGCGCTATTCCGCCGCTGGTGGTGGGGACGGCCCCATTCTATGCGCGACTGGTTGAAAATGCCCTGCGTGAAGTCGATCACGGGGTGGTCGAGGCGACCCAGGCTATGGGCGGATCAACCTTCCAGATTGTGACCCGCGCCCTTTTGCCCGAGGCCTTGCCCGGTATTATTGCCGGTGCAACCGTGTCTGCGATCGCATTGGTCGGTTATACGGCTATGGCAGGGGTTGTCGGTGCGGGCGGATTGGGCGACCTTGCTGTTCGTTTTGGGTATCAGCGCTTCCAGACCGATGTGATGTTTGTCACCGTAGTTCTGCTGCTGATACTTGTTCAAATTCTACAGATGCTTGGCGACTGGCTAGTGGCTAAGGTCTCGCATCGCTGACTTATACCCGAGGATTTTTATGTTCGCTCGCCGCTCCTTTTTGCTGAATGCTGCTGCATTGGCTGCTGTCGGTTTCCTCGCAGCCTGTGGGAGCAACAAAGAAGCGGCTGCGCCGGATACGTCCAAGCCGTTGCGCGTGGGCGCGACCGCCGTACCGCATGCCGAGATTTTGGAAATCGTTCGCCCGCTGCTGGCAGCAGAGGGAATTACCCTCGATATCAAAGTCTTCAACGACTATGTTCAGCCGAATGTTCAGTTGGCCGAAAAGCGTCTGGATGCCAATTACTTCCAGACCGAACCGTACCTGAAAGAGTTCAACTCGGCGCGTGGCGCTGATCTGGTCACTGTTGCAGGCATTCATATCGAGCCGCTAGGTCTCTATTCCAAGAAGCACGCCAAGTTGGCCGATCTTCCGAATGGTGCGGAAATCGTCCTGCCGAACGATGCGTCCAACACCGGCCGTTCGCTGCTGCTGTTGCAATCTGCAGGTCTGATCACGCTCAAAAAGGGTGAAAACCCGCTGCAAACCGTGGCTGACATTCAGGACAACCGTAAGGGCCTGACGTTCCGCGAAGTCGAGGCGGCTACGATTCCGCGCATCCTGCCGCAGGTTGATGGTGCCGTTATCAATACCAACTATGCGCTGGATGCCGGTCTCAGCCCGCGTACGGATGCTTTGTCCCTCGAAGGCGCTGATAGCCCCTATGTGAACTATCTGGTGGCGCGTCCGGACAACAAGGACGATCCGCGCCTGGTCGCTCTGGCCAATGCACTGCGTAGCGAAGCGGCGCGTGCCTTCATTGCCCAGAAATATCAGGGCGCGGTTATTCCCGCCCAGTAATAGCGTTTTCAGCTTTCGTCGTGACCACAGTCCTAGACTGTGGTCACGACCTTGGGCTTTTGCGTGATTTCCGCACTGGTTGTGCGGTTACGGCCTGCGCGCTTGGAGACATAGAGTGCAGCATCTGCACGCTCCATAAGCTCGAACGGGGTCTCTTTCGGCTGACGTGTCGCATAGCCGGTCGAAATCGTCACCACACCCAGATCATCATTGGTTGAGCGGCGGCGCAGGGCGCGCGAGGCAATATCGACACGCAGAGTGTTCAGGATATCCTCGACCTGCGCGACACTTTCCTCGGTGAAGGCGATGACGAACTCCTCGCCACCGTATCGGGCGCTTACGCGTGTCGGCGTGGTGATGCGTGCAATGGCGCTGGCCACATAGCGAAGAACCTGATCGCCGGTCTGGTGGCCCCAGGTGTCGTTGAAACGCTTGAAGTGGTCGATATCGACAACAGCCAGACTGATGGCGCTTCCGGTTTTGTCAGCCGAGGCACATAGCGACACAAGCTTTTCGTCAAAGGCCTTGCGGTTGGCAAGGTTGGTCAACGCGTCCGTCATGGCATCGCGACGCACCTGCTCCAGATGCGTCCGCAACTTGTTGACCTCTGTATGTGAGGACTCAAGACGTTTTTCGAGCACGACCGTATGACGCTGGATTCGGCGTGTCGCCTTGGACAGCGTGCCGACAAGTTCGGCCAGAGGATTGGGCGGCGTGCTTTGATCCAGCTGCACCTTGGCGTCCGTCAGGGTGTCGGCATACTGGACCTGAATTTCGCGCGCCTTGTCGATGGCAATTGCCACGGCCGCTAATTCGCGATTCAGCACCGCACCCGCATCGCGGATTTCTTCAGACAAACGACTGCGCGGCAGGAATTCTGTCGCCAGAGATTCTGAAACGGCGTCCGTAAAGGTCGTATGGATGCCCAGCAGGCGTTTCATTTCCTGCGACAGCGGACTGTCGGGCGTAGAAATGAAATGCAACCACAGCTCAAAGTTGAGCGGAGTCGGCCAAACCTTGGCGGACTCCATAGCTTCAATCGCCTGGCGAGCCAGATCATAGGCCTGCGGCCCGCGAACGGCAGTATCTACATGCTCACTCATCGGTTCCCCCCGACTACTTCAGGTTTAACCTAGGGATAATGCGTAACCCGCAGGTTAAGCGGAACGCAAAACTTGTATCAGGCGGGCAGGATAACCGGACGACGCAGGAAGGCCGGGATTTCGTCACCGAAAGCCGCGCTCGTCTTAGCCATTTCGGTCGCTTTTTGCGGCTCGGAAGATGACTTGCGGTTGTTCCGGCTGCGATTGCGCGAAGGCTTGTCCGCCTTTGGTGCAGCAGGTGCCGTATCCGTTTCGAGGCTTTCGATGGCTACGGCTTCGACCGTTTCGACGGTTTCAACGGCTGTTTCGGTTTTGCGACGCGAGCGGGAGCGGCGTGAACGACCTTCTTCCTTCACTTCGGAAACGGGCGTCTGAACCGCTTCGTCTGGCGACACAGCGTCGGAGGTCAGCAGTTCGGCTTCGAGGGCCTTGGGCTCACGCATGCGCTCGCGACGACCACGGTTCGAGCGGCCTTCGGTGCTGCGCGGGCGGTCACTGATGGACGTGAAGTCGACGCCATCCAGCGGCAACTCGACAGGATCTTTTTTGATGAGCTTGAGAACCTTGTCGAGCGACTTCTCGTCCGACGGGGTCACAATCATAAAGGCATCGCCCGTGCGGCCCGCGCGGCCGGTGCGGCCAATACGGTGCACATAGTCGTCTGCATGGTGCGGCACGTCATAGTTGAAGACGTGGCTGACGGCTGGAATGTCCAGACCGCGCGCGGCCACATCCGATGCCACCAACAGTTTCAGATCGCCATTACGGAAATCGGACAGGGTCTTCATGCGCAGGGACTGGTCCAGATCACCGTGGATCGGGGCTGCGTTGAAACCGTGTACGGCCAGCGACTTGGCAACGATATCCACGTCGGACTTGCGGTTACAGAAGACGATACCGTTCTGCACTTCCGAACGCTCGATCAGCAGACGCAGTGCCGTACGCTTGGCCTTGGGGTCGGAAATCGGCAGACGGGTAATGTGCTGGGTGATGGTGTCGGCGGTTTGAGCCGGACGCGAGACCTCGATACGTGTCGGGTCTTTCAGGAACTGCTGCGTCAGACGGGTGATTTCCGGCGGCATGGTGGCCGAGAAGAACAGGGTCTGGCGACGCGGCGGCGTCAGCTTGAAAATGCGCTCGATGTCGGGAATGAAGCCCATATCGAGCATGCGGTCGGCTTCATCGACGACCATGATTTCGACGCCGGTCAGAAGGATCTTGCCGCGTTCGAACAGGTCCAGCAGGCGGCCAGGGGTCGCGATCATCACGTCCACGCCCTTGTTGAGCATGGCGACCTGATCGCCCATCGACACGCCACCGATCAGCAGCACCCAGTTCAGGCGCGTGCCCTTGGCGTATTTGGCAAAGTTCTCGGCGACCTGATCGGCCAGTTCGCGGGTCGGGCACAGTACAACGGCGCGCGGCATACGGGCGCGGGCACGGCCAGACGACAGGCGGTCGATCAG
>NZ_JAVXCU010000138.1:0-3871 GCF_036659295.1 Brevundimonas sp.
ACTGTCATCATATCCGTTACCGCCAAAAGTGGCGAGGTTTAGACGGATAAATATGCCTTCGGATGGTCCGGTAGGCCGTACGCGGGTGTTATCGCGACGCCAACCGATTTCAACGCGGAAGCAATCGTCATCATACAACAGGCCCACTTCGGAGCGGGTGATGAGATCGCGTTCCATATCGGCAATGCCGCGAACAGTAATGCCCCAGTTGCCATAGACAAACTGTTGCGAGGCGACCTGAACGAACTCGTAGTTACGGTTGTTCGGGCCTGCCAGCGGGTTGGAGCTGTCCAGAATATAGCTGAGGGCACCCGAATTTCGACGGCCCCAGTCACCGCTGATGGTGGCCTCGGCACGGCGCAGGTTGCCGCTACCGTCCATCACCGCATGGAACCAGCCACGCATACGCTCGGAAGGGTCGAACGTGCCTTGCACCACCCAGTCCGAGGTGCGGCGTGCCAGACCCGAAGGATCATAAAGCTGGGTCGGGGCGTCAGGCACCGGGATGAAATAGGCGCGTTCGTCATCGGCCCGCGTAGAGCGGCCTACAAACAGGCTGGCCGAGCGCGTGTCATCCCAGTTGAACGTCGCACGCGCACCCGCCGTAAAGCGCCATCCGCCTTCCAGCAGATCGTAACCGGGGAAGCGGTCCATACGGAACAGCGAGATGTGGTCCAGTTCAACCGTCTGGCTGTCCTCGACAGGGATCAGGCGATCAAGGTCGGCATCATTGGAGATCGACAGCTGGGCCATCGGCTCCAGAATAATGCTGCCGGTGCCTGCGAACGGACGATAAAGCGGATAGGAGACATCCACACCGGCGCTGGTCCGCACGCGGCTGACGGTATCGTTGTCGATGCCGAGGAAGGGCGGCAGATCATCGATCGAATAGACATCGGCGCGCATGTCCACGAACGGCTCCCAGCGCAGTCCCATCGGCGAGATCATGACGCGGCGCCAGTCCATCTTGCCGGTCACGCGGCGACTGTCGACGCCGGGCAGATCATCGGTTGGATTAGCCGGTACGATTTCGGGGCGCAGGGTGGGAAAGCCCACATAGGCATCGCGGGTCAGTGCCACAGCAGAGCCTTGAAGGCGCAGACGGCCGCCCATGACCGGACCTTCAGGCTCCCAGCGGGCGTCGATAATCGGTGCCACCAGCGGCAGACGATTATCGTCTTCGAAAACCTTGAAACCATCCGGATCACGGAAGTCGGTATCGGAGAAGCTGGGGTCCAGTCGCAGGCTCTGGATCGAGAAGGCGGCGACCGATAGATAGGAGCGCTGGGTCTGGCGCTCGGCATAGATCTGGCTGATCAGGCGGCGGCGGTCGCCATAATACAGGCCGTTGTCCTGATAGGGCGAACTGACGTCATAGCGGTCGAACAGGGTCTTGTCTGACACACGCTCTGCCGTGAAGCCCCAGCGCCATGTATCGCCAAGATCGAACTTGCCGTGAGCCAGTACATAGGAGCGGTGGGTGCGGTCACCGAAATGGACCTTGGATTCGGCATCGCCGTCACCGTCCAGATCGAAGTCGCCGAAATTGCGCGCATAGGTATAGCCGCCACGGGCAACGATGGTGCCGCTGTCAAACCGGCGGCGCCACTGGACGTTCATCAGCGGGGCGACATTGGTGTTGACGCGCGGGCTGAACAGCCAGTCCTCGGACGGCGATACGACGTGCAGATAGGGGGCCTCGACCGACAGGCCCAGACCCTGCTCATAGTCGATGCGCGGAATTAAAAAGCCCGAGGCACGATCCACCGACGGATCGGGGTGGGCCAGATAGGGTGTGTAGAAGACCGGTACACCACCGACACGCACAACGACATTGCGATACAGGATGGCGCGAAGCTCTTCGTCCTGAACCGCTTTCTCGGCCTGGAAGGTGATAGCGGGCTGGGCCTTGGGGTCGTTCTCGCACACCGGACACGGCATGAAGAGGACGCGGTTCAGCTCTGAAATGTTTTCCGAACGACGCACTGCCGTGGCTGCCATCAGGGTGGCACCTTCGGGCGTGCGGGTCGCCAGATCGACAGCAATGCCGGTCTTCAGACCTTCGGTCAGCTGTAGTTGGGACGCATGGACGACAGTGCCGTCCGGCGAAATCAGCTCGACCTGACCGGCAGCCTCGGCAATGCCGGTTTTCAGGTCATAGCGCATGTCCTCGGCCCGCAGGGTGTGATCCTGAAAACGGGCAAAGACACGGTCTTCGGCTTCACCGCCCTTGGCGTTGACGGTGTCGCCCTCGCGTTCGGCGCTGTTGGCTTCGAGATACAGGGCGTCGGGCGTCAAACCGTCTGCGCCACGCACCTGAACCACAGGTGTCTGTGCGGGGGGCGTGGTCTGGCTGGGTACTGTCTGGCCGGTGACTGTTTGGGCCGCAGACGCTCCGGCAACACCCAGCACAGGCAGGGCGCACAAGGCGGCTCCTGCCATCAGCTTCAGGCGCAGGGCTCCTGTTCTCGGGTGATGGCGGTCACGCATACGGTCTTCCAGTTCGGGGGCAGTATCATCGGACACATGTGTCCAATCCTGTCGATTAGCCGTCTTCGGTATAAAACAGCAAGGTAAGAGCGGCGAGCGCCGTCAATATTGCAGGTAACCATGCTGCCAAAAAGGCCGGAATAACCTCTGCCGATCCCATGGCCGCAGAGAACTGGTTCACAAAGAAGAAGCCGAAGCCCAGAACCACTGCGGATACGGCCATTCGCGCCATGTCACCCAGACGCATCAGGCGCAGAGAAAATGCCGCAGCCAGAATCGACATGGCGGCAAACATGAGCGGCGTGGCCAAAAGTTGCTGGAAACGCAGGTCATAGGCCGTGGACGCAAATCCGGCGCTGTCGATCCGGCGAATCTGTCCGGGTAAGGACCAGATGGACAGAGACTGGGGGCGCTCGAACTGCTGGAAAGCTTCGTCGTCGGCCAGATCGGAGGGCAGGTCCAGTGTCGCATAATGCACAGCCTGCTGGCCGCCCTGACCCCCGACCACATCGGTCAGACGCCAGCGGCCCGCGGTGAGCGTAGCAGTCTTGGCATCGACGCGCTCGGTAAAGCGGCGCTCGCCTTTGGCATCAATGGAATAGATGAAGAAGGTGGCATCCAGAAGCTGGCCGGTGGTGCGGTCCTGGCGTTCGCCACGAATAATCATCTGGCGTGTTTCATCGCCTTCGCGAAGCCAGACGGGTTGGGCTTCTTCGCTGGATGATACGCCGCCGCGAATCCGGCCGCGTTCGCTCTGCCAGACGCTGTCGCCCCATGCCGCCAGCGGCGCGATGGCCGTCACCGTGACCACACCCAGAATAAAGGCGCAGGCTGCGGCGGGCAGGACAAAGCGCCATGCCGAAACGCCTGCTGCCCGCATGGCAATCAGCTCGCTGCGACGGTTCAGACTGACAAAGGCCCCCAGCGTCCCGAACAGGAAAACGAACGGCAGAAGCTGTACGATGACCGAGGGTGATTTCACCGCAATCAGGCTCAACACCTTGAAGCCCGACAGTTCGCCGTCAGAGTTCAGGCCGCGCGAGACCTCGACAAAGTCGATCAGCATGACAAGGGCGGCAATGATGGCCAGAGCCACGCCCAGTGCTTTTAGTTGCTGGCCCAGAACATAGCGTTCGATGCGACCCAGTTTTAAGGGCAGACCCATTACGCAGCCCTCTTTTTCATCGACATGGAGGGCAGCCAGCGGCGGCGCGGTTTAAGCGCGGTAAACAAGGAACGCAGGGCCAGTGCGGTAGCCGCAGCCGGCAGCAGATACTGGAACACATTCAGCCAGCCATTCCATGCTGCGGCGGCGACAAGGCCATAGCCCATGACGCGCACCAGCAGGAACAGGCCTGCGGCCTTGGCGATACGGCCCGTG
>NZ_JAVXCU010000139.1:0-3811 GCF_036659295.1 Brevundimonas sp.
GCTGTCATCGCTCATTGAGATTCCAGCGCGATCTATTTGAGTTTTGCTGATTTTCATTTGCACAATCGCTACGTAGGTTTTTTCACAATCTTAGAATACCGGTGATTCTATAAATTAAACCCAGCTTTCATGTTGTTAGTTTTCCTAAAGCCTGCCTAAGTGCATCAGGGTAGCAAACCTCCTTTTGCAGTGCGGAATTCTAAATGCGTGTCGCGTCTGATGTCCTGGGCCTGATTGGCAATACCCCCTTGGTGCGGCTGAAGGCTGCGTCGGAGGCGACGGGGTGCGGCATCTATGGCAAGGCCGAGTTTCTGAATGCGGGGCAGTCGATCAAGGATCGGGCTGCCCTTAGCATCATCCTGAAAGCGCGGGCCAGCGGGGCGTTGAAGGCTGGTGGTACGATTGTGGAAGGCACGGCGGGCAATACCGGCATTGGCTTGGCCATGGTCGGGGCGGCGTTGGGTCATCCGGTTGTGATCGTGATGCCGCGCACCCAGACCGAGGAAAAGAAGCGGGCGGTGCGTCTGCACGGTGCCAAGCTGATCGAGGTCGATCCGGCCCCTTTCAGCAGCCCCAACCACTTCGTGCATTTCTCGCGCCGACTGGCAGAAGAACTCAACGATACCGAACCGCACGGCGCATTCTATGCCGACCAGTTCGACAACCTGTCGAACCGTCTGGCGCACTATGAAGGCACCGGCCCTGAAATCTGGGAACAGACGGGCGGTAAGGTGGACGGCTTTATCTGTGCGGTTGGTTCCGGCGGCACGCTGGTCGGCACCACCACCTATCTGAAAGAGCATAACCCCGACCTGAAGATCGGCTTGGCCGATGTGCCGGGTGCGGCGCTGTATTCTTACTTCAAGGAAGGTGTGCTGAAGGGCGAGGGCTCCTCCATCACCGAGGGCATCGGCGTGAACCGCATCACCGGCAACCTGACGGGGCTGGATGCGGTGGATTACGCCTATCAGATCGGCGACGAGGAACTGTTGTACGTGCTGTTCGATCTGGTCCAGCGTGAGGGCCTGTGCCTTGGCGGGTCCAGCGGCGTGAACGTGGCCGGTGCCATCCGCATGGCCAAGGACATGGGGCCGGGCCACACCATCGTGACCGTGCTGTGCGACAACGGCCAGCGATACGCCACCAAGCTTTATGATCCGGCCTATTTGCGTAGCCGCAACCTGCCGACCGCCGAATGGATGGGCCAATGAGCAAGGAAAGCCCACTGGACGGCCGCCTGCCGCCGCTGAACTCGCTCAAGGCGTTCGAGGCCGCAGCGCGTCGTTTGAACATCACCCGCGCCGCCGAAGAACTGTCGGTGACGCCCGGTGCGATCAGCCAGCAAATCCGCATTCTGGAACAGCATGCCGGTGCGCCCCTGTTCCACCGCGAGGGGCGCCAGATCGCCCTGACCGAGTTGGGGGCCGAGCTTTATCCGTTGTTGCGAGACGGGTTTGATTATCTGAAGCGGGCAGGGGATTTGCTGTATCGCCCTGACCGCCGCTTTGCGCTGTCGGTATCGGTGCCGCCATCTTTTGCCTCCAAATGGCTGACCCAGCGGATCGCACGTTTTAGCGCCGCCCATCCCGAGGTGGAGTTGTGGCTGTCGGCGGATATGCGCCTGACGGACGTGGCGGGCGGGCGCGTGGATGTGGCGGTGCGTTACGGGCGCGGGCCTTATACGGGCGTGCGCTCCGAGCGCCTGATCGGGGCCGATGTGATCCCTGTGTGTGCGCCACAGTTGATGACGGGGCCCAAGGCGCTGAAAAAACCTTCGGACCTGAAAAACCACGTCCTGATCCATCTGCGCCCCGGTGAACTGGAGGAGCAGCGCCCAGACTGGGCGATGTGGATCAAAACGCACAAGGTCAAGGAAGTGGACGTGTCATCCGGCACCCGCGTGGACCAGACCGCGCTGGCTATCGACGCCGCCATTCACGGACAGGGCGTGGCGCTGGCCCCCTATGCGTTTGTGGCCGACGATCTGGCTTCGGGCCGCCTCGTTGCGCCATTTGCCGAGGGCGCTCTGACGACCGACATGGCCTACCACGTCCTCACCCGCCGCAGCAGTGTCTCGGAACCGGCACGTCTGTTTGTGAAGTGGTTGAGAGAAGAGGCTCAGGCGGCAGAGCAGATCGTGGATGATTTGTGATGGGAAAAGTGGAGGCCGCTAGGACCTCCACTTCCGTCATATAATCAAGACGAGTATTGCGAAAATTAGCCACGCCGAGGCGCGGATAATTTTCGCTACGTCGACCTTGACGTCGACATTGACCTGAACGTCAACCATCGGTTGAACCTCCGGGTCGCGGCGCCGCAGACCCAAGGGGTGTGCGAAAAGCGCACCTATTTGAACGGTTTAACCGCCGTTCTTAGGCAATCATCGGCCCAATTTAGCCCTCTGCAGTAGGGCTTCCAAGGCTCCGCTTGGTTATCCTCCTCGCGGTTGTCCTTGTCATCACGACTTGGATCCGCTGCAGCACGGCTGCAAAGGAACGGAGTTTCCGGAAGTCTCCATCCAGTTGGCTCATCGAACCAACGACGCGCTCCTTTTGGTTCCGGCAATCAAATAATAACACGGTTATTGCGTTGGTCGATATAGCGTAGCTTTGCTTAAGTCAGCAAAGCCCTAGTCGCCGCTTCCACATCGGCCTGACGCATCAGGCTTTCGCCGACGAGGATGGCTTTGGAGCCGGCAGAGGCGACGCGGGCGACGTCTTCGGGGGTGAAGATACCGCTCTCTGCCACCAGAAGCGCGCTGGGCGGGGCCAGCAGGGCCAGCGTTTCGGTATTGGCCAGATCGACCTCGAACGTGCGCAAGGAACGGTTGTTGACGCCGATCAGCGCGTTGTCGCGGCCATCGACCAGTTTGCTGGCGCGGGCCATTTCCTGCTCGTCGTGGGTTTCGATCAGGGCGTCCATGCCGAAGCGGTCGGCCTCGGCCAGCAGGTCGGCGGCAACCGCGTCGTCGATCATGTCCATGATGATCAGGATGCAGTCGGCCCCTAGAGCGCGGCTCTCGGCCACCTGCCACGGATCAACGAGGAAATCCTTTCGCAGGCAGGGCAGGGCCACGGCCTCACGGGCCGCGACCAGATAGCTGTCATCGCCCTGGAAGCTGGGGCCATCGGTCAGAACGGACAGGCAGGTAGCACCGCCGCGCTCATAGGCGCGCGCGAGTTCGGGCGGGTCGAAATCGTCGGGACGGATCAGCCCCTTGGACGGGCTGGCCTTTTTGATCTCGGCGATCAGGGCGGGGCGGCCTGTTTTCTCAGCCGTTGCGGCCAGCGCGTTCATAAAGCCGCGCGGGGCCGACGCTCCTTTGGCCAGAGCCTCGAGTGCATCAATGGTGATGGCGGCTTTGCGGGTAGAGACTTCGTCGCGCTTATAGGCGGCGATGCGGTCCAGAATGTCGCTCATACTTCGGTCTCTACTGGCGTATGGGAGGCGCGGACGAGGGCGTCCAGCGCAGCAAGGGCGCGGCCATCGTCGATAACGGCGGCGGCGATTTCGACGCCCTGTTTCAAGGTTTCGGCCTTGTCCGACACGATAAGGGCCGCCGCAGCATTCATCAGAACGATGTCGCGGTAAGCGCCTTTTTCACCATTCAAAAGCGCGCGCAGGGCCGCGGCATTGACCTCGGCATCGCCACCTTGGATGTCGGCCAGTGTCGCGCGGGGAAGGCCTGCGTCCTCGGGCGTGACGCTAAAGCGGGTGACCTTGCCGTCTTTCCATTCGGCCACCTCGGTCGGGCCTGTGGTGGTCAGCTCGTCCAGACCTTGACCATTGACGGTCCATGCGCGCTTGGCCC
>NZ_JAVXCU010000140.1:0-3758 GCF_036659295.1 Brevundimonas sp.
CGGGACAACGGTGACCGCGTGCATCGACCTCAAGCACGCTCATCGGGCGTCCAGTGCTTGAGCCAACAGCTCCAGCGCTTGTTTCAAAGCGGTCTCGCGCACCTTTTCGCGACCCAGATCACCGAACCGGCGCTCGACATGCAGAACCTGCCCGTCCGGACAGGCAGCGGCAAAATGCACCAGCCCCACCGGCTTTTCGACCGATCCGCCGCCCGGTCCCGCAATGCCCGTGATAGCCACCGAGGCCGAGGCAACCGAATGCGTCACCGCCCCCGATGCCATGGCGCGCGCAGTCTCTTCGGATACGGCCCCATGATCGGCCAGTATCTGTTCCGCAACGCCCAGCATCTGCATCTTGGCGGCGTTGGAATAGGTGACAAATCCACGATCCACCACGCTGGATGATCCCGCAATCTCGGTCAGGGCTGCGGCCACCAAGCCGCCAGTACAGCTTTCTGCCGTCGCCACCATCACACCTGCGGTTTGCGCCTTGGCCAGCACCACCTTGGCCAGCCCGACAATCTCTTGGGAGAACATTGCTATCAACTCTTTGACCAAAACGGCAGAAACCGGAATAGGCTTTACCGCTAGATAATCCACGCACACGATTCGCCACACCGCAAAGCACGAGGCCTATATGACCGACGGCACGCTGACGCCTACCCAGCAGCAACCTTCAGGGTCGCTTTTAACATCCGCTCTGTTCGCCGTCGCCATATTCACATCGGCCTCGCTGGTGTTTGTCGTCCAGCCGATGGTGACCAAGCTGATCCTTCCCTTGATGGGGGGATCGCCCGCCGTCTGGAACACCGCCATGGTGTTCTTCCAGAGCGCACTTCTGGCCGGTTATCTCTACGCCCACCTGCTGCAAAAAATCAGCTCGCTGAAAGTGCAGGCCATTGTCCATCTGGTCGCGCTGGCCTTGGCGGCGCTGTTCCTGCCCCTGCAAATCAGCGGCCTGATGGGCGAGCCCAACTCCAACACGCCGATCATCTGGCTGTTGACGACATTGGCCATTTCCATCGGCGCGCCTTTTGCCATCCTGTCGGCGACAGCGCCCCTGCTTCAGGCCTGGTTTGCCCGTCTTCAGGCCGGAACAAAGGCCGGACAGAACCCCTATGTTCTTTATGCCGCGTCCAACCTCGGCAGTTTTCTGGCCCTGCTGTCCTATCCGGTCCTGATCGAGCCTATGGCCGCCCTATCTTCGCAGCGTACGATCTGGAGCCTTGGCTATGGCTTCTTCATTGCGCTGGTTGTCGGCCTTGCCCTGCTGATCTGGTCGCGCCGCAACATGGCAGCGGCCCAAGCCCCCGCTCTGAAACGCAGCGCCCCTATCCCCATCAAGCGCAAGCTGCTGCTGGTCCTGCTGGCCGCTATTCCCTCCAGCCTGATGCTGGGGGTCACAGCCCACCTTTCTACAGATGTGGCGTCTGCGCCCTTCCTGTGGGTCGTGCCGCTGGCGCTTTACCTGCTGACCTTCGTCATCGCCTTCCAGAACCGGCCATGGATCCCCCTGCCCGTCACCCTGATGCTTCAGGCCGTGTCACTGGTGCTGGTCGTGACCATGATGGGGCAGTCATCCTCCTCGATCCTCTTCCTGTTTGGCGCGCACCTGCTGGTCTTTTTCCTGACCACGCTGATGTGCCACCAGCAAATGGCAGCGCGTAAGCCTGCGCCGGATCGCCTGACCGAGTTTTATCTGCTGATGTCGCTGGGCGGCGTTCTGGGCGGTGCCTTTACGGCCCTTGTGGCCCCGATGCTGTTCAAGACAGTGATCGAATATCCGGTCGTACTGGTTCTGGCCTGTCTGGTCCGCAGCCCCAATACAAACCCGACCACCCGCAACCAGCACATACTGGCTGTGGCGGGCGTCATCATTGCCGCCTCGGTGCCGATCCTGTTCGAGGTCATGCGCTATAACGAGCCGTTTAAAGCCTTTGTTCAGGACCATATCACCCTGTCCCGTCTGGCCCAGTTCCTGATCCTGGCGGCTGGCATCTGCGCCTTCCTGATCCGTGACAAGGTGCTGATGTTCGCCGTCATCATCGGCCTTTGCACCTATGCCGGCCAACACGTCACGCGCAGCTACAACTACATCTTCACCGATCGCAGTTTCTTTGGCGTTACCCGTATCGGCCGCACTGTCGATCTGGATATGGGCGGCGATATGCATGTGATGGTTCACGGCACCACCCTGCACGGGGCACAGGCCCGCCACCCGCAGGTCAAATGCCAGCCGACCATGTATTACGCCAACTCCACCCCACTGGGGCAGGCCGCGCTGATGGTCCAAAAACGTGATCCAGCCGCCCGTATGGGCATTGTCGGCCTCGGTAGCGGGGCCATGGCCAGCTATAAACGCGCCGATGACACCATGACCTTCTTCGAGATCGACCCGATGGTCGATCGCATGGCGCGCAATCCGGAACTGTTCACCTTTGTCTCGGACTGCGCCAAGGGGCCGGTCGATACGGTGCTGGGCGATGCCCGTCTGACACTGCAGAAACAGCCCAAAGGCACCTATGACTATCTGCTGATCGATGCCTTCTCGTCGGATGCGGTTCCGGCCCACCTTCTGACGCGCGAGGCGATTGCCATGTATGTCAGCCTGCTGTCCGACGACGGCGTGGTGGTGCTGCACCTGTCCAACCGCCATCTGGATATTGTCCGCCCCGCCATGGCCGCCGCCGAGGCACTGGACGCCCCCTTCCTGCATCAGGTCCACGTCAAGAACAGCCAGAGCCCCGAATATGCCGAGGCTTCGACCGAGGCCATCGTGATCGCCCGCAACGCCTCGGCTCTGGATGATTTCAAGGCCGATGAGCGCTGGTCGAAATGGGATGCGGGCGGCGTGAAACCGTGGACCGATGACTATGTCGATCTGTTCGGAGCCTTGAAGCGCCACGTGGAATAAATCGGCGAGACATAAAAAAGGCGGGCCACACAGCCCGCCTTTTCATTTGCCTCAGCCCGCGCTGGCCACCCGCGCCAGATCCGTGGTGATGCGCTCGGCCACCTTCAGACGCTCTTCCGGTGTCGGCCATTCGCCCTTCACGACGATCTTCTGATCGGGCCTGATCTTCCACGTCAGGTGGTTTTTCTGGATCAGGCCAACCAGCCCCATCGGGTTCGGGAAGACATTATTTCGCAGGGTCAGAACCGCGCCCTTGGGACCAATATCGATCTTGGAGATCAGCGCCTGACGGCAGTTGGCCTTGATGCCGACGATGCGCAGCAGTTGCTGGGCTTCCTGCGGCAACGGCCCAAACCGGTCGATCAGTTCCGCCGCCAAAGCCTCGCGATCTTCCATCTTTTCGGCGTCCGACAGACGGCGATAAAGGCTAAGGCGAAGGTTTAGGTCTGGGACATAATCTTCTGGAATCAATACAGAAGCACCGACATTGATCGAAGGCGACCAGCCACGGTCAGCGACCTGTTCGCCCGCTTCACGCAGTTCGGCCACAGCGTCTTCCAGCATCTGCTGGTACAGCTCGACGCCCACCTCGCGGATATGGCCGGTCTGCTCGTCACCCAGCAGATTGCCACCGCCGCGCTGGTCCAGATCGTGGCTGGCCAACTGGAAACCCGCCCCCAGATTATCCAGAGACTGAAGGACCTGCAGACGACGCTCTGCCGACAGGCTGAGCGGTTTCACCGGATCCGTGGTCAGATAGGCAAAGGCCCGCGCCTTGGAGCGGCCGATCCGGCCCCTGATCTGGTGCAACTGCGCCAGTCCGAACATGTCGGCACGGTGAACG
>NZ_JAVXCU010000141.1:0-3478 GCF_036659295.1 Brevundimonas sp.
CCACGACCTCGTCATTGAAGAAGTCGACAGGTTCGCCCTCTTGCTGCTGGGCTGCCACATAGAGCAGCGGCAAGTAGTGCTCGTCAGTCGGCACCGACAGTTGTGCGTTCTCGGCCAGATTTACCCAGCCGATCAGAGCTGCGTGGTCGCCGCGAACAAAGGCGGCCTTTACGGCCTCGTTAAAGTCGGTCGCCCAGTCATAGGGTTCGCCGCCATCGCGTTTCCACGTCCGCAGATTGTGCACAAAGTCGCCCGAACCGGCGATCAGATAGCCTTCGTCGCGCAAGGGGCGCAGCGCCTTGGCCAGTTCATAATGGCCGCGCGTGTCCAGATCGCGATCCAGCGACAACTGCACCACCGGCACATCGGCATCCGGCCACACATGGGCCAGAACCGACCATGTGCCGTGATCCAGACCCCACTGGTCGGTCTGGATAGCCCCCGTCAGTTCCGACACACGCGCCGCCAGTTCTGGCGAACCGGGTGCCGGATACTGCATGGCATGCAGCGCAGGCGGAAAACCACCAAAGTCATGGATGGTCTGCGGCTGCGCCATAGCCGTCACGCCCAGCCCGCGCGTCTCCCAGTGCGCGGACACCATGACTACACCCTTGGGTTTGCCGAGTTGCGCGCCAAGGGCCTTCCAGCCATCAGCGAACTCTCCCCCCAGAGCGTTCATGGGCGATCCGTGTCCAAAGAAGATTGCGGGCTGTTTCATGACCTTAACCGTGAAGCTTCTTCGCGACTTGCGCGATGTGTTTCCCCTGGAAGCGTGCGCCATCCAGTTCGATCTGGCTAGGCATACGCGAGCCGTCGCCCTTGGTCAGGGTCGTAGCACCGTAAGGCGAACCACCGACGATCTCGTCCATGTTCATCTGACCTGCGAACGAATACGGCAGACCGGCAATCAGCATGCCGTGGTGCAGGAAGAAGTTGTGCAGACCGCTGAAGGTGGTTTCCTGACCGCCGTGCTGGGTCGCCGAGGCGGTGAACGCACCACCGACCTTGCCGATCAGCTTGCCTTGCGCCCACTGGCCGCCGGTTTGGTCCAGGAAGGCGCGCATTTGCGATGCGGCCGAGCCAAAACGGGTGCCTGCGCCGATGATGATGGCGTCATAGTTTTCCAAATCGGCCACAGTGGCGATCGGCGCTTCCTGATCCATCTTGTAATGGGCGTTGCGGGCCACTTCTTCAGGCACGGTTTCCGGCACGCGCTTCACATCGACAACAGCGCCTTCAACCTGAGCGGCACCTTCGGCCATGGCATAGGCCATCTGTTCGATATGGCCGTAGGTCGAATGATAAAGCACGAGAATCTTGGGCACAGGGAACTCCGGAAAATAAGACAACATGCCGTTTAGTAACAGCAGATGTTTCATTTAATCCCTTCACCGTGATGTGCAAGGCGTTTAGGCAATTATTTTGTCATTCGGCTCCCGACCGATAGGGCAAACGCGATCATAGAACATCATGTCTGCCGGAACTTTAAGACCGCGTGACAGACGAAAACGGTGCTCGACCACCATGGCCTGTTGCTCGATATTCAGCCCGTCCCAGTGGCATATATCGCTGACCGGATAGGTATAGGACGCCGTGCTATCCCCTGCCCTGATCTTGGCGAACAGCAGGTTCACGCCCTGCTGGGCCTGCCAGACATGCACCATCTCATGCACAAAGATCGCCTGTATCGCCAAAGGGGCCAGCGCCATGTCCGCGTGGTAATAGCGGTCCGGCCACGATATCCATTCGCGTCCGAACCACCGCCCAGGCACAAAGGCCCGCACCAGCGGCCATGGCGACCGGAACACCCGCACCCGATCCAGACCTATGGCATTACCGAACACCTCGCGGGCCAGTTCGCGCTCATTGGACGTCAGGGTGCGGATGCGCTGCGGTTTCAAAGGGCCGAACCTCCGGGTGGCCCAACCCACTCCCAGTGCCATGGCTCGAAGGCATAGGGCACAAAGCCGAACCGCTCGGCATTCTTGACCAGCCAGCGATAGGTCTGGGTCTGGCTCATATAGCGGCGGTTATGGGCATGGGTGGAATCCACGCCATAGCCCAGCAAATGGCCGACATAGATATCCAGCGCCGTCCCCGTGCGGTGGGCCGAACAGGCGGCGCGGCGTACACCGTCACAATTGCCGTCACGCGCACATCGGGCCGCATCGGCCTCCGGCTCGCGGAAGGACGAGAAGATTTGCAACAGCTCGGACTGGGTGGATACCTCGGGCACTTCACGGCGGGCAGCCGCCACCATGTCGCGATAGGCCTCCAGCACATCCCGGCGCGCCATGCGCGTCATCCGCTCGGCATGTTCTTCACCCGCGACCAGATAGGACAGGTCCGCGATCGGCGGCGGTGACGGACATTCTCCGCGAATACGCGCCAGAATGAACGGCCGGCGCTCCTGCCAGAGGCCGCGAAACACAGCAAAGGTTGCCTCGTCGAACTGGCCATTGGACATCAGCCCGTGCCGGATCTGGAACAGAGACAGTTTTTCCGCAAAGGCCGCAGAGGTCGGGTCACATCCGGTTCCCAGCTCTTTCTGGATCAGCGGCACATAGGTTTCCCAACCCATTTCGGACGGCCCGAACGGGCTCCACTGCAAGGCGTACAGATTGATACTGTTGGCCGAAGCCGCCTGATCGAACGCGCCGTTATCGCGGTCGCAAATCTCTGCATCCAACAGAGCCGCCGTCGTCGCAGGTGCACCTTCGGCCAGCGCCATAGCCGGAGCCACCGACAGGGCCACAGCCAGACCTGCAATCGAGCCTGCCCCCCAACGAAGCGCAGACCGCCATTTGAATCGCAAATACATGCGACCAAAGAGGCCCGATTGCGCCGTCATTCGCAACCCCGTTCAGCGAGCTTCAATCTGTTCTCGCGCCCGATGCCGGATCAGACCATCATGCAGGCTTCCTGAATCGCTGTTGCGGATACCTGCACATGTCCACCAGCCCGCGCCGTTCCAATGCTGTTCTGGCGGCCTTTAGCGGTCCATGCCTGCCGTTGGCCGCATTCGGCGTGGCCCTGCCCGTCACCCTGCCGGAATATTACGCCACCCATGTGGGGCTGGAACTGGGTGTGGTGGCTGCGGTCTTTATGGCCGTACGCCTGATCGATATCGGCTTTGATCCGCTCATCGGCTGGGCGATGGACCGCACCCGCACGCCTATGGGCCGCTATCGCCCGTGGATGGTGGCCTCGGCCCCTATACTGATGCTGGCGGCCCTGATGATGTTCGTCATGGCCAAGCCGGGGGACAGCCCCGCCTATCTGTTTGGCTGGCTTCTGTTTCTCTATCTGGGCTTTTCCATGGGAACGCTGGGCCAGATGGGCTGGGCCGCCGTTCTGGCCCCCGAATACAACCAGCGCAGCCGCGTCTATGGCTTCTGGCAGTTCTTCAACATCATCGGCGTGATCCTGATCCTCGTCCTGCCGACCATCGTGGTGCGTGGCGGGTTCGGGACCTATG
>NZ_JAVXCU010000142.1:0-3462 GCF_036659295.1 Brevundimonas sp.
TTCCTCAAGGCCCACACCATTCACGCGCTGCTGGATGCATTGGCGGATGCCGAGGGCGCGCTGCCCGCCCTGCCCGTCGCCGACTCCTTACGTCGCGGCGATGCCGATAAGCTCATGGGCGAAGTCGTGGACCGCGAAGGGCTATACCGCGCCCAGACGCCGCAAGCCTTCCGCCCTTCTACCATCCGCGCTGCCTATGCCGCATGGAGCCAGCCCGACGCCCCGACCGACGAAGCCTCTGTGGTGCAAGCCCATGGTGGCCGCGTGCGTCTGGTGGCCGGTGAGGCTGATCTGTTTAAACTGACCTATCCCGAGGACTTCGCCATGGCCGAGCGCCTGATCCCTTCTTCCGAACGTCGTGTGACCCGTGTCGGCATGGGCTATGACGTGCACCGCTGGGTTGAAGGTGACAGCGTTTGGCTATGCGGTGTCGAGGTGCCCCACACGCACACCCTGCTGGGCCATTCCGATGCCGATGCGGGCCTGCATGCCCTGACAGACGCCATACTGGGGGCCATTGCCGAGGGCGATATCGGCGACCACTTCCCGCCCAGCGATGACCGCTGGAAGGGTGCATCGTCCGATGTCTTCCTCGCCCACGCGCATGAACTGGTAAAGGCCAAGGGCGGCCAGATCATCAATGTCGATCTGACGCTTATCTGCGAGCAGCCCAAGGTAAAGCCACACCGCGCCGCCATGCGCCAGCGTATTGCCGATATTCTGGGTCTCGATCTGAGCGCCGTCAGCGTCAAAGCCACCACCACCGAAGGGCTGGGCTTTACCGGACGCAACGAGGGACTGGCCGCACAGGCCGTCTGCTCGATCGAAATGCCCGCCTAGGCCGCGACCTTGCGGCGAGCATCCTCTACGGCCCGTTCCAGAAGCTGGATCGGGCCTTCGCCCTCGACCATCTCGGCCACGCCGATATCGAAGTCGATAACGAAGGGCGAGCGATCCTGTCCGGCCTCGAACGCCGTACAGGCAATCACCGCCGCAATGCGTTCAGCCGCCTGAAGCGCAGCGGTTTTGTCGGTCGCGGGCATCATCACTGCAAAGCTGTCCGGTCCCAGACTGGCCGCCGTGTCCTCGACACGCACCAAGCGCGAAATCATCGCCCCGACCTGCGGCAAGGCCATATCCAGCCAACCACCGCGATTGATCGCCGCCAGTGTATCGCTCTTGCGGACACGCAAGACGCACAGAGACAAGGTCCGCTTGCGATGCTTGGTCGAGGCAAACACCCGCCCCAGATGCGACGCAAAAGGCTCACGGTGGAACAGGCCGGTGACCGAGTCCGTCAGCTGCGACACCCGCACACTGTCCAGCGCGCGGCGAATAGCCTGACGGCGGCGGTAATTGCTGGCCAGCGCCTGAACCCGCTCGGCCGTTTCCATCTCCGATATGCCCGTTTCCACCACATCGGCAAAACCGCGCACATACAGATCGGTCAGGTTTACCTCGTCGCCATCGCGCAGATAGAGCACCAGCGGAATGTGATACAGGCGCGTATTGCGCTTCATGCCCGAAGCAATGGACATGGCCACGGCGCGGTTTTCACCACCCCACAAAATCGCTGCATCGAACGCGCGCTCATGCAGATAATCAAACGCCGTATAGGGCGTCGGCGCGGCAACCACATCGACGCCAGCCTCGCGCAGGCTGTTACTTAGCGCCAGGAACCGCTCGTCGGCCGCACCGATAGCCAGCACCGAAATCGGCTGCCGGTCCTGAACCACCTTGTGCAGATTGGCCCCGTGCTCGGCAAAGGTCTGGCAACGCAGGTTGAACTCTTCCTCGGCCACAGCAGCCCGCACCAGATGCTCAAGCCTTACCAAGGCCTGCGCCGGATGCGGCACGTCGCGCATACGCAGATCAACATCGACATCGCAATCGGCACCGACCGCAATCACCGGCAGATAGCGATCGGGCAGAACAGCCCGCAATCCGCCAAGCCCTGCGACCAGACCGGCATCGTCCGTATCGACAATCATCGCATCAAAGGCGCGGTTTTCCAGCGCCATGATGGCCTGCCCGATATCGGCAGCCCACACTGTGAAACAGCCCTGGGCATCCAGTCCGGTCTGCAAGACAGCAAAACGCGCCTTCTGGGGGGAAACCAGCAAAACCTGCGTTGCAATATCAGTCACACTACCGGCCTGCATGCTCGCCGTCTCCAATTTCGTCAGGTCTGCGGTCGCTCAGATGACGAACTCACCGCCCACCCTATCAGGTGTGCAACCCTGACTGTAAAGGCGCATATGACATTTGGTCGGGTTTCCCTCCGCGACAAATAGTTTTAAGGCGTGCGGATGCTGCCCAATGACAACGGGACCCCGTCAAAGCCTTCGCCCGAAGGCCAAAGCCGTCTCGCCTCTCTTCTGCGCCACCTGTCCCCCTTCTTCTGGGCTCCGCTTTTCGCACGGGCGTTTGCACGTTCGTGGGGACGCGACGTGATGCTCTATACAGGCGGCGTGACCTTCTTTGCCCTGTTGGCGATGTTCCCCGCCATTGCCATCCTGATCGGCTTCTACAAGGCGGTTTTGTCGATCGGTAATGTCAGCGAACAGGTCACCGCAATGGCCGAAACCGTCCCGACCGCGGCCCGCGCCCTGTTTCTGGTCGAGGTCGAGCGTCTGTCGTCAGGCTCGTTCCGCGCCATTTCCACCCAGAGCGCCATTGCGCTGGCCATCGGCGGCTATGCCGCACACCGTGGCTTCAAAGCCCTGCTGGCCGGTCTGAACCTGATCCATGACGAGAAAGAACCGCACGGTTTCTTCAAGTTCAACATGCTGGCCTTCCTTGTCGCGCTGGCGGCCTTTGTGCTGTTCACCGTCGTGTCGGGCACCATCGTCACATGGCGTCTGATCGAGCATGCCTATGCCGATGAATCCGTGCGCCGCATCATGGTGCCGTTCGACGGTTTCTGGACATCCATCGGCATGTGGCTGGGCCTGACCATGCTGTACCGCTACGCCATGAGCCACAAGACGCGCGTGGCGTGGTCCGCATCCATCATCGGCGGCCTGCTGGCCACCATCATGTGCGGTATCTTCTCGTGGCTGTGCGCCATCTATGTCGAGCAGATCGTGCATCTGGGCGCGACCTATGGATCGGTCGGGGCCGTGGTTGTGCTGCTGATCTGGCTGTCATGGAACGTCAATGCCGTCTTTTACGGCGGTGCGCTGGCGACCGAACTGGAACTGGTGTGGAAACCCAAACATCAGGATGCAGGCCCTGAAGTCGCCTTAGACACCGATACCGTCGTCAGTCTGGACGCCCGTCGCCCGTCTCGACCGTAAGTCTCAGCACACCGTCTTCCTCGACAATACCGATCACCCTCCCCCCCGTTTCCTGCATCAGAAACGGAACATCGATGCGCGCCATAGGGTCAGTGGCCAACAGCACGACCACCTGACCTGCCGCCTGTCCCTGCATGGCTTTTCGCAAGCGCAGTGACGGCAC
>NZ_JAVXCU010000143.1:0-3202 GCF_036659295.1 Brevundimonas sp.
CTAAGCAACACTTTGATTTGACCCACACGGGTTAAGCCTAAAAGACGGCCCTCCGGAGCAATCCGGAGGGCCGTTTTTGTTTGGGCCAAGCCAAACATTGGATTAGCCGCAAATAGGCTTTAGGCTTGCGGAGAATTTCACGGGTTGGGGTACCTGCAATATAATGGGACTGAATGCGGTCATCATCCCGATGGGGGATCTGACGCCGGAAGAGCGCGCACTTTGGCAAGAGTGGCAGCGGGCGCGCCCGCAAACCCGCAGCCCGTTCTTCAATATCGGTTTTAGCGATGCAGTGGCCCGCGAAGGTTCGGGCGTCGCGGTGGCCAAACTGTATGAAGCGGGCCGACTGATTGGCTTCTTCCCGTATCAGCGCCGTGGTGGAACCGCCTATCCCGTCGGCGCGCCGATGAACGACTATCACTGTGTGATTGGCGATCCGCAGATCCGGGTGGCGCTGGAAGATGTGGCGCGCCTTCTGCCGGTAAAACGGTTGAGCGTGAACAGCTGGATCGGGCCGGATAATGCGGACGCAGATGAAAGGTATCAGCGGCTTTCGACATGTCAGGCGATCATCGGACCTGATGGCTATGACGCATGGTTTGAAAACCGCCGAAGCCAGCACAACAAGTATTTTAAAGACAAGGCCCGTAGCCGTCGCGGCATGGAAGCAGCCTTTGGCCCGATGCGTGTCCAGATCGAACAGGCCAACCACGCGTTGCTGGACCAGTTGATCAGCCTGAAGCGGCAACAGTACCGGCGCACTGGACGCCACGATATTTTCGGACCGGAATGGACGCGGCGACTGCTGCACCGGCTGCTGAACGGAGATGACGGCTTCAAGGCTTCGCTGGCATCCTTATGGGCCGGTGACACCCTGCTGGCGATGGAGTTGAGCCTGCACGCCGATGGGGTGTGGCATTTCTGGTTTCCGGCCTATCTGGAAACAGGGGCCAAATACTCGCCCGGCATCTGGCTCAGTCTGGAAACCATGCGGCTGGTCAATCCGGACGGCTATGGCGAGTTCGATTACGGTTTCTCGGGCGAGGCTTACAAAAAGTACTTCTGTGACCGTAGCGAGCAGGTCGTCGAGGCGATCGTCGGGGCAGGGGACTGGACGCAGCTTGTCGGTCACGCGTCGCGCAGGCCCGATCTGGCTGTAAGCATACAGCGCCGCTGGGCGGCGATCGAAGCGTCGGAACCGCATTTGGGCGGCCGTGTGCTCGGCACTGTCCTTGCAGGGCGCGGCCTGATTGGCCGTTTGGCGCGCAAGGAATCCAGTAAATGAACAGCTGCATCACGCAGGAGCGTCGCCAACTGGGTGCCGTCCGCACCAGCGCAGTCCATTCGCATGGTCTGGATGTAGCGGCCTATAGTGGCGATGGCCCACTGGTAGCCTTGCTGGATAGATACCCGGCCGAACTGATCGATGTGAACCATTATGAGTATGATGCCGCCGGTCAGGTGACGATGATGGCTGGCGAGCGCGGGCAAGCCAGCGGTGCCGAACTGCTGGAAGCGGTTCGCAAGGGGCGTATGTGGATCAACCTGCGGGGCATCGAGGATGTATGGCCCGAATTCTGGCAGGCGGCGTCGGATGCCTTTGGTGACATCGCCTCGGCCTATGAAAACATGCAGGCCGTCAAACGGGCGGGCCAACTGATTATCTCGTCGCCGGGAACGCGTGTACCGTACCATTTCGATGCGTCGGGTGTGGTGCTGTTCCACATGCGCGGCATCAAGCGCATGTTTGTCTATCCGTCAGACGCGACCCACCTGCCCGAACAGGCTATGGAAAACATTGTCGCGCGCCGTACAACCGAGGAGCTGCCCTATAATCTCGGTTTCGAGGATAATGCCGAGGTGTTTGAACTCCATGCCGGCGAGGCCTTGGCGTGGCCTCTATATGCGCCGCACCGTGTCGAGAATGTCGAGGGCCTGTGTGTCAGCCTGTCGATGGAATACCAGACATGGGAAAGCCGTATGCGCACAGGTACGCTCTATACCCATGCCTTTGTACGCGAGCGCGGTCTGAAGCCAGCGCCTATGCATAGGCTGTCGCGACTGGCTCTGGCCTTGCGCTGGATGGCCTCTGTGCCGCTGCGCCGCCTACAGGTCATGGGCAATAATATCGCTAAAATCCCGCGCCAATTTGTTGTCGATGCCACAGCCGAAACTGGAATGCGTCAGACGCTCGTAGATTAAAAGGCTGTCATTACGGGCTTGTAAGCGGACTTTTGGTGCGCATTGGCTCACCTTCATCTCATCAGATAGGTTTATCGGGCGAGGAAGGCTTGGGCATGATTATTCGCACAACAGTATGTATGGGCGTGGCAGCTGCGGCACTGCTGGCAGCAGGTAGCGCTTCGGCTCAGTCGGTCAAGATCGAGAACGCGGTCGCGCGTGTGGTCTACATAGTCGAGAACCGCAGCGACGTGTCGGTCGAGGTTTCCAACGAAACCGGCGCAACGCCCGCACTGCAGGTGACCCGTTCGGATGGCGACATCACGATCCGTGGAAATATTGGTGGCCGCCGTAACGTCATCCGTATCAATGAATGCCATTCGGGTCGCAGCCGTTCGCCCCAATCCTCACCCGGAGAAGGTGCAAACGTCACGATCAACGGCACCCGTGTTGCCCTGAGCGATGCCCCTATGATTGTCGTGCGCGGCCCCAGGGACGTGAAGATCAACAGCACCGGCGCTGTGTTCGGTTCGATTGGACGTGGTGCGCAGTCGGTTGAGCTGGGTAGCGGTGGCTGTGGTGACTGGGTGGTCGCCAATGTTGACGGACCCAGCAAGATCAGCCTCGGCGGCTCGGGTCAGGTTTGGACCGGTGCGGCGGAAAGACTGAAAATCGCGATTGGCGGTAGCGGCGATGTTATGGCCGGTAGCGTTGGCGCACTAGAAGTCGCCATTGGCGGCTCGGGCGACGTAAACGTACAGCGCGTGGATGGACCGGTGGCCATCTCCATTGCCGGTTCGGGTGATGTGAATGTCGCTGGCGGGCGCGTGTCGGACCTGTCGGCCCAGATCGTAGGGTCGGGTGATATTGATATCGAGGCGACGGTGCAGGACGCATCGGTCGGGATCATGGGGTCGGGCGATATCCGTATCCAGCGGGTCACCGGCAATATGTCCAAGCGAGTAGCCGGATCCGGCGAGGTTCGGGTATCTCGGCAGTCCTAAAAAGCAAAAGCCCCGGT
>NZ_JAVXCU010000144.1:0-3139 GCF_036659295.1 Brevundimonas sp.
GATCATGTTCAGGCCAATATTGGCGATGGCCGGAAAAATCATGGTCAGCAACAGCATCGATGTGCGCTTGGACAGGGTAAAAGCCTGATTGAAATAATAGTATAGCCAGCCTGAAAGGAAAGCGGATGCCGCGATCCACGGCGTGACCAAGGCCGAGGCGGTCCGAAGTTCCGGCCCGATCACCACCTCGGCGAGAGGGCGCGCTACAAGGGCCACGCCCACGGCGGCGGGCAAGGTGACCAGCAACAGTATGCGGGCCTGATCTACAGCCGCCAGTTTCAATGCGCGGCCACCGCCTTTTTCCAGCGCCATCACCAGAGCGGGTGCACCAGCGGTTCCCAGCCAGATAAAGATGATGTCTAGCGTGCGGTTCGCGATGCTGTAACTGGCATGATAGGCACCAACGGCAGCTTCGTTCATCAGCCAGCCCAGCATAAAGCGATCGGTCGAGGCGAGGATCAATGCCATGCCAAGCGACATCGAAATAGGATAGCCGTAGGCGATATAGCCTTTAAGGCGCGGGGCACTGAAACGCCCGTTGCGCGATTTGCCGCGCTCGAGAGGCAGGGCGACGGGCAGGGCCAAGAGTGGTGCGATCAGTAACCCGACCAGCGGCGAGGCTCCGCCAAGGCCCAGCCATGCGGCGGCGATACCCAGAATGAAAACGGCGAGTGTGAAATAGATGTCGAGACCGGCAGCCTGACGCACGGCACCGCGTGCCCGCAGGGCGACCTTGACCATGTTCAAAAGACAGCGGACGGGCACCCCTGCCAGACCGATGGCCATAGCAATCCGGATTTCAACGCCCAACGGTGCCCACAGGCATACGGCCACCGCGGCCGGTATGAACAGGACGCTGAGAACCAGTCCGGCGCGATAAAGCGTAGAATAAAGACTGGCCAGACCTTCGGGGGTGGCTTCACTGGCCCAATAGCGGGCCATGGCCGCTTCGATCCATGTGAAAATCAACACATGGGCCAACGAAGCAACAGAGAAGGCCAGCGCGTAAATGCCGAATTCGGTCGATGACAATAGGCGCGTAAAGACCAGTATGGTCAGAATGCCCACGATCGCCTGTATGATATTGGCCGGTAAATAGCCCAGCAGTCCGCGTACAAACATCAGCGCATTGCGACCTTGTCGCCCAGCAGAACAGGCAGGGTTCGGGCCATGATCCATAGATCGAACCAGAAGCTCTGTCGTTCGATATAGTCGATATCCAGTTGCACACGACGGCGCACATCTGCGGCACTATGCATGGGGCCGCGTGATCCTTTGATGGCGGCCCATCCGGTCATGCCGGGCTTGATGCGGTGGCGATGCGCGTATTCAGCAACAATGTCGGCAGAGACGACCTGACCTGTCTTCATGCCGATGGCGTGCGGGCGGGGCCCTACCAGACTCATCTGGCCCAGTACAACGTTCAGCAGTTGCGGTAACTCGTCCAGACTGGTGGCGCGTAAAAAACGTCCTGCACGGGTAATACGATCATCGTCTGCCGTGACTTGGCGGATGCCGGCATTATCGGCGCGATTGTGGTGCATGGTGCGAAACTTCCACACCACAATCTCTTCGTGATTAAAGCCATGACGACGTTGACGGAACAGGGCCGGTCCCCGGCTGTCCAGACGCACCCACGCGCCGATCAACAGCAAGAACGGCATTAGCGCGCACAAGGCCAGTGATCCCAGAACAAGGTCCTGAAGGCGTTTGCAAAACGCGCGGCGGTCATCATTGATCGGCGGGTTCAGCAGGTGAACCGGCGTATAGGCTAGCTTATCCAGCGCGCGGGTGATTTCATCGGCATCCGGCTCATCGCTTTGCAGCAGAACGGCAATTTTATTCGGCAGAATAGAGAGTTGGCGCTCCAGTTGGCCCACCCGGTCGGCGGCATCGGGTGATAACGTCAAGGCAATACAATCCAGATAGGGCGTCAGCCGATGTGTCAGCAAATCACTGACGGGCCCCAGTACGGGCACACCGCAGATTGCGTCTGGGCTGCGATCGGTACGATCATCGAATATGCCCAGAATATTGATGTCGCGGCGTTTCAGTGCCTGGGTAATCAATAGTTCTGCATAACGGGTAGCGCCGACCAGCACGATATTCGGCGTCAGGGCACCGTTCTTGCGACTACGAACCGCAGCGGATGCCCAGATCAGATGCAGGATGGCAATGGCGATCAGAGTTAAACCGGCCCACAACAGGTAATCGCTCCATGCTGAAACGGATGTGACGGCTTGCACGATCAATCCGGCCAGCAGGCCGACAAAAGACACCATTACCGTTGCAGCGACATGACGCCAGACGTGGCTTGAGGGACCAAAATTGTACAGATTGGCGCTAATGAGGAACCACATGGCGCACAGCCAGCCGACCGCATAGGGCGCAACCTGCGCAATCGTCAGTTGGCCAATGCTGGAAATCGCGGCGGGATAGGTCAGCCAGCCAAGAGCGAGCAGGGCGGTAATGGCGATATCCACCCCCCTATAATAGAATGTACGCAGTCGCAGCGCGTTGCGTTGACGCGCATTGACCCAGACATCGGGACGAAATGGCCCACGACGGATGTGTTGCGACGATTCTTCCGACGCATTTGATTCGGCAATATCGACGACAGCGGCCTCGTTAGAAGCCCCTGTACGCGCTCTAAATTTCAAAAATATGCTCATATTCACCCCGTCCGGCGCATAAAAGCAGCCTGGATCACGACGAAATCTGACTTGCTGGCCTATACGTGGGGTTAACAGACAAGATTTCTTGAAAACCCCGTTGCGTACCCGAAGGTTACGGGCTAACTACGCCGCCTGCCGGAGACGTGGCCGAGTGGCTGAAGGCAACGGTTTGCTAAATCGTCGTACCCTGTAAGGGGTACCGAGGGTTCGAATCCCTCCGTCTCCGCCAGAACCTTATGGGGTCTGGATTTCCCGCGAAATCAGGGGCTTATCGCAAGTGGGTGTTACATCTGGAGCAGATGAAACCCCTATGACCTACCTACGCAGGCGCGGCGCAGTTTACCAATTCCGCCGTCCGATCCCCGAGGAACTTCGGCCGATCATCGGCAAAACGGAACTGTCCTTCTCGCTTCGGACGAAAGATCGGGCAGAGGCGGCGAGGCGCTGCCGGATCGAAGCAGTCG
>NZ_JAVXCU010000145.1:0-3128 GCF_036659295.1 Brevundimonas sp.
GCCACCAGAGGCTTGTCCAGATCGGCCAGCGACTTGAGGAAGCGGAAGACATCACTGTCGGTCAGGCTGCCTTCGCCCTGCCCCAACTGCATGAAGTCGGCAATGTCGTTACCGGCCGAGAAGTTGTCGCCCTTGGCCCCGATCATCACCACACGGACACTGTCATCCGTGCGTGCACCGACCAGAGCCTCGGTCATGGCCAGATACATGGCCTGAGTGATGGCGTTCTTCTTGTCCGCACGGTCCATCACAATGTGAAGGACGCTGTCTTCTACATAGGTTTTAACAAACTCGGTCATTGTGTTCCCTCCACAGCAGACCACCATTCAACGCCGTGTTGATCGGTTTCGCGAACCGTCCGGCCCTGACCTTCAAGATAGTTCAGATGGGCCAGCGATTCTGCTGTCGCCATCCCCAACAGTTCTGGCCCGATCGGTCGGGCAAACAAGGCCCCGAACACGTCGATCGACCTCGATTTCTGCTGTAGCGAGCGCATCAGGCGCTTCAAGCCGACCTCGTGGCCGCGCAGCAAGGCCTCCAACCGTGTCGTCACGCCATAAAACGGCTCGCCATGCGATGGCAGCACCAGCAGCCCCGACGGCAAACGTACCCTCAGCGCTTCCAACGACAACAGCCAGTCTTTCAGGGGATCCGCCAGCGGCTCGGTGTCCCAGACGCCGATATTGGACGATATCTTGGGCAGTATCTGGTCACCGGCAATAAAGACATCATCGTCCTTGCGCCACAGACAGACATGCTCGGGGCTGTGGCCCTCGCCAATCACCACCGTCCAGTCGCGCCCGCCGATCGAAAGGACCTCGCCTTCCTGAAGACGGGTAAACTGCGGCGGGATCGGTGAAATACTGCAGCTGAAACGGCCAAAACCGTCCTTCCAGCGCGCAATCGCTTCGTCATCCCAGCCCTGACGACGGAAGAAGGTCTCGGCCTCGAGCGTCGGACCGCCCGCCTCTTCGGCCACATACATCCGCGCGCAGACATATTCGAGGCGCGACATCAGTAGCGGCGCACCGGTCTTGCCGTATAGCCAGCCCGCGGCACCGATATGGTCCGGATGCAGGTGGGTCACGATCAGACGGTGGACCGGCTTGCCGCCCAGCGGGCCTGCCAGCATTTTTTCCCATGCCGCATGCGTCGGTGGCGTATTCAGTCCGGTATCGACCAGTACCCACCCGTCACCATCGGCAATGGCATAGACATTGATATGGTCCAGAGCGATCGGCAGCGCCAGGCGCATCCACAAAACGCCCTCGGCGACCGTTACGGCCTCGCCCGGCAACGGCAATGCGGGCTGAGGATAGGTCAATCCTCTCTCCGTCCGCTCCAATGAGGGGGGTGCGCCGTCCGCCAAGGTCCGTCTCCAATCAAAACTTGCCAATGGACTTGTCAGAATTTGCGCCTCGGGTCCAGTGTTCGCCGATTTCTGACCTTGACCACGCCAGTGTGTAGCGCCAAGGCTCTGACAACATTTCAGAGGCGAGGAACAACCCAGTGACCCACCGTACCAAATCGCACGCCATGTGCGTTGCCGCCGCTATGGCTTTGATGACCCTCTCGCCGGTGTCGGCGTTTGCATATTCGGGCCAACAAACGCCTCACCCTGAAGATCGTGTTGTCACTGACCAAAACCAGTCGGGCCGCGCGCCGCGCGGTCGCGTGTCTGGTCGCCAGAACCGCAATCAGCCACAAGCTGCTCCGGTTGCCGTTCCCACGCCCGAAGAAAACCTCGCTGCGGCCCAGCAACTGTTTGCTGCCAACAGCGTCCCCTGCCAGATGACCGAAGCCAATCTACGTGGTCAGACCCCTGACACCCGCAGCATGTATGAAGTCGTCTGCACCAACGGTTTCGGCTATCTGTCGCTGACGGGCCTTGCCGCCAGCACCGACGCAGCAGGTCAGGCCAAGGCCGCTGTCGAGCCGGTCTTCATCGAGTGCATCGAAGCACAGGTCACCTATGACCGCGCTGTCGCCGCCTCGCCAGAAGCCGCTCCGCCGCCGAAATGCGACCTGCCGGCCAACCAGAACTTCCTTCCGGTCTTTGCCGCTATGTCCTCCGAAGCCGGCATTGCCTGCACCGTGGACCAGGGCACAATTGTGGGCCGCAAGGGCAAGGCTTCGGTCTATGAAATCGGTTGCAACGGCGCCGACGGCTACCGCATCAACCGTGCTGCCGAAGGCTGGGAAGTTGCTTCCTGCCTCGAACTGGCCAATGCCAATGTAACGTGCAGCTTCACGACCAAGCCGGAACAACTGGCTACCGTGAAAACCTGGCTCGCCACCAACGAGAAAACCGCTGGCTGCGACATCAACAATGTCCGCTTCATGGGTTCCAATGACAATGGTGCCTTCTACGAAGCCGCCTGTAACGGTGCCGAAGGCTTCATCACCCGCCTCGACGCCGCCAAGGCTATTCAGGAAGTTTACCCGTGCGCCGAAGCCGAGAAGATCGGCGACGGCTGCAAGCTGACTGCCGCTGCTCCGCAGGACAACACCTCGCCGGCTGCATAACCCACGGTTCGCTTACGTCACCAAAAGCGCCGTCGGGGGACCACCCCGGCGGCGTTTTCTTTTTGCCCTCTATCGGACAGGCCGCTGACGGCCTAATCTTGAGCTTATGCGTATAGCCACCTGGAACGTGAACTCGGTCAATGCCCGCCTGCCCACCGTGCTGGCGTGGCTTGAATCCGCACAACCCGATGTCGCCTGTTTTCAGGAGATCAAATGCGTCGACGAGAAATTCCCTCGCGAGGCCTTTGAAAGCCTTGGCTATAATGTCGAGACGCATGGCCAAAAGAGCTATAACGGCGTCGCTCTGCTGTCCAAATTCCCGATGTCGGATGTCGTGCGCGGCCTGCCGGGTGACGATAGCGACGAGCAGGCTCGTTATATCGAGGCCCTGATCGAAAGCCCCACGCCCGTGCGCGTGGCCTCGATCTATCTGCCCAACGGCAACCCGATCGATACCGACAAATTTCCCTACAAGCTGAACTGGTTCCAGCGCCTGCACGACCATGCCAAGGGTCTGCTAGCCTATGAGGAACCACTGGCCCTGTGCGGTGACTATAACTGCATCCTCACACCGGAAGATGCCGCAAAGCCGGATGAGTGGG
>NZ_JAVXCU010000146.1:0-2893 GCF_036659295.1 Brevundimonas sp.
GGTCCGCATCCAGATGGACAAGGCTTTCCAGCGGGCGGTCTTTCAACGCCTTGATAGCAGCATCACGCCATTCAAGCGGTGTCGGGGCGGGGAATTGGCTCATGGTTTACTCGAACTCCACCAGCACGTCGTCAGCCGCCACCGGATCACCGGCCTTGGCCTTGACCGACTTCACCTTGCCGTCACGCTCGGCCTTGAGGATGTTCTGCATCTTCATGGCTTCGATGATGGCGACGGTTTCGCCTTGCTTCACTTCCTGACCTTCGACGACAGGGATGTCGACAACAAGGCCCGGCATCGGCGACAGCACCAGCTTGGAAGTGTCGGCGGCCTTTTTCTCGGGCAGCATCGTATAGAGCGAAGCGATTTCCGGACGCAGGATGCGTACGCGGGCCTTGGTGGCACGCGAGCGAATGTCAAAGCCGTCTGCGGCGCGCTTCACTTCAACCGTAAAGGCTTCCTCGTCCAGCACAGCGCGGAACAGCGACAGACCCGGACGCCAGTCGATTTCCGACAGGGTGACTTCCTCGTCATCGATGATGACGGTCAGGTCCTCGGCTTCGTCGTAACCGACCTCGACCTCATAGGCGGCCTTGTCGACCAGAACGGTCCACTCGCCACGCTCGGACGGATCACCGTCCTGCTCGGCAATGACCTCGTTCATGGCCACAGCCGAAGCGATCAGCTGTTTGACCTGAAGGGCGTTCGGCTCGAGACCGTTAAAGCCCTCGGGGAACTCGTCCTTGATATAGTTGGTGGTCAGAACGCCCGACTGGAAACGCGCCTGATCCATAACCGCAGCCAAGAACGGCACGTTGTGGCCCAGTCCAGACAGGTGGGTGTCTTCCAGAGCGCGCGCCATGCCCTTGATGGCCGCATCACGGGTTTCGCCCCATGCGCACAGCTTGGCGATCATCGGGTCATAGAACATGCTGATCTCGTCGCCCTCGCGGACGCCGCTATCATTACGCACGATGTAGCCGTCTTGTTGGCCCTCAAGCGGTTGCTCGTAGCGCACCAAACGACCAATCGACGGCAGGAAGCCACGATACGGGTCTTCGGCGTAGATACGGCTCTCGATGGCCCAGCCGTTGATCTTCAGGTCTTCTTGTTTGTAGGCGAGGTGTTCGCCCCAAGCCGAGCGGATCATCTGTTCGACCAGATCAACGCCGGTGATCAGTTCGGTCACCGGATGCTCGACCTGAAGACGGGTGTTCATTTCGAGGAAGTAGAACGACTTGTCCTGCCCTGCCACGAACTCGACCGTGCCAGCCGAGTCATAGTTCACGGCTTTTGCGAGTGCGACGGCCTGTGCGCCCATGGCCTGACGCGTGGCTTCGTCCAGCAGCGGCGACGGGGCCTCTTCGATAACCTTCTGGTTACGACGCTGGATCGAGCATTCGCGCTCGAACAGGTGGATGACGTTGCCGTGCTTGTCGCCCAGCACCTGAATCTCGATGTGGCGCGGGTTGACGATGAACTTTTCGAGGAAGACGCGGTCGTCACCGAATGCGCTCATGGCTTCGGCCTTAACGGCGGCAAAGCCTTCGGCCATATCCGCATCGCCTTCGGCCACGCGGATGCCTTTACCGCCGCCGCCAGCTGACGCCTTGATCATGACCGGATAGCCGATCTCGCGGGCGATCTTGACCGCTTCTTCCGGTGTATCGATCAGGCCCATATGGCCCGGAACGGTCGAAACACCGGCTTCGGCGGCGAACTTCTTGGAGGTGATCTTGTCGCCCATGGCGTCAATCGCCTCAGGGTTCGGACCGATAAAGGCGATGCCCTCTGCCTTCAGACGACGCGCAAAGCTGGCGTTTTCCGACAGGAAGCCAAAGCCCGGGTGCACAGCCTGCGCGCCGGTCTTTTTGACGGCATCCACGATCTTGTCCTGGATCAGATAGGACTGTGCCGCAGGCGAAGCACCGATGTGAACGGTTTCATCCGCCATCTCGACCGCCAGCGAACCGGCATCGGCGTCGGAATAAACCACCACCGTCTTGATGCCCATCTTGCGGCAGGTCTTGATGACACGAACAGCAATCTCGCCGCGGTTGGCGATCAGAATTTTATCGAACATTTTTCTGCGACCTACAGCGGGATGTTGTCGTGCTTTTTCCAGGGATTTTCCTGGACCTTGTTCTTCAGCGTACCGAGAGCCTTGATCAGGCGACGGCGCGTGCCGTGCGGCATGATGACGTCGTCGATATAGCCGAGGCCTGCTGCCACGAACGGGTTGGCGAAGCGTTCCTTGTATTCGGCTTCGCGTGCGGCCAGAGCTTCGGGGTCGCCCGCTTCCTTGCGGAAGATGATTTCCACGGCGCCCTTGGCACCCATGACGGCGATTTCAGCGGTCGGCCATGCATAGTTGACGTCGCCACGCAGGTGCTTGGACGACATAACGTCGTATGCACCGCCGTAAGCCTTACGCGTGATGACGGTCAGCTTCGGCACGGTGGCTTCGGCATAGGCGAACAGCAGCTTGGCACCGTGTTTGATCAGTGCGCCGTATTCCTGCTTGGTGCCCGGCATGAAGCCCGGAACGTCCACGAAGGTGACCAGCGGGATACCGAAGGCGTCGCAGAAGCGCACGAAACGCGCGGCCTTGCGGCTGCTGTCGATATCTAGAACGCCCGCCAAGGTCTGAGGCTGGTTGCCGACGATGCCGACGCTCTGGCCATCCAGACGGCCAAAGCCGCAGATGATGTTCTTGGCGAAGTCGGCACCGATCTCGAAGAAGTCCGCCTCGTCCACGACCTTCAGGATCAATTCCTTCATGTCATAGGGCTGGTTCGGATTGGCGGGAACCAGCGTGTCCAGCGAAGACTCTTCGCGGTCGGCCTCGTCATAGCTTTCACGAACCGGCGGCTTTTCGCGGTTCGACAGAGGC
>NZ_JAVXCU010000147.1:0-2768 GCF_036659295.1 Brevundimonas sp.
CGCATTCAGGCTCTCAGGATCATCACGATCCTCGAAACCTTGCCCTCCATCGCCATAGGTCGCTGCCGACGAGGCATAGATCATCCGCACATTGCGAATGGCGCACCAGTCCCAGATGTCACGGGACAGGCTGAAATTCGTGCGGATAATCAGGTCTGCATCAGCCTCGGTCGTCGAGGAGATCGCCCCCATATGGATGACCGCCTCGATCTGCTCGGCGTGACGTTCCAGATTCTCGAACAGTTCCTCAGGTTGCCAGAAATCGGCAATCGGATGCTTGGCTATATTCTTCCACTTGCCAAGGTCCGCCGTTTCCAGACGGTCGCACACCACCACATCCCATGCCTGCGTTTCGCACAGATGGGCCACAATATTGGAGCCGATAAAGCCCGCACCGCCCGTTACTACAATCATGCGAGGCGTCATGGGGTCTTGTCCGTCTTTTCGGTCATTTTTTCGATAGTTTTGGTCGTGGAATAGCCAGCCTCGAAACTGGCAAGGCGTACTTCACCGCCCCAGCTTTCGACTTCGGTGGCCCCCACAACCTGTTCCTTGGTGTAGTCCGAACCCTTGATAAGAACATCGGGTCGCAGACGCTTGATCGCTTCCAGCGGCGTGTCATCGCCAAAGAAGGTCACCGCATCCACACTGGCCAAGGCACCGATCACACTGGCGCGGCTTTCCAGATTATTGACGGGACGGCTTGGCCCCTTCAAGGTGCTGACAGACTCATCGGTGTTCAACGCCACAACCAAACGGTCACACCAGCTACGCGCCTGCGCCAGATAGGTGACATGCCCGCGGTGCAGGATATCAAAACAGCCATTGGTGAAGCCGACCTTCAGCCCATCAGCCTGCCAGCGGGCCACGGTATCGGCCAGATCATCGACTGTCACCACATCGCCCATCAGGGGGCGGCCAACCTCGGCTTCTTCGGCGTCGATCAGTTCTTGTGGCGTGACGATGGCCGTCCCTGCCTTACCGACAACGACCCCTGACGCCAGCAACGCAAACTGGACAGCCTGTCCCAGCGTCAGACCCGCAGCTAGTGCCAGTCCCAACGCTGCAAGGCTTGTATCACCGGCACCCGAAACATCGAAAACTTCGCGCGCACGGCCCGGATAGTGCTGAACTTCACCGCCGCGCTGGATCAGGCTCATGCCCTTGCCTGCACGGGTTACAACCACGGCCTTCACCGTGGTCTTATTCAACAGCGCCGCCAGCGCTGCCTCTACCTCTTCATCGGTACCGGTCCGCATGCCCGTGGCAGCGGCCAGTTCACTGGCATTCGGCTTGACCACATCGGCTGCGCCATAGCGGGCAAAATCGCTCCCCTTGGGATCGACAATCACCGGCGCGCCATATTGGCGACCGGCCCACAGCGCGGCCGCGATCAGACCATCATCTACAACGCCCTTGGAATAGTCCGAAACCAGAATGGCCTTGGCGTGATCAAAAACGCTCTTGTCGCGATAGGCTGGGCTTAGGCCCTGCTCATCATCCAGACGCAGCAATTGCTGGCCGGACGAAACAAAGCGGGTTTTGACGATCGTATGGGCATCATCCGGTCGCTGGATCTTGTCCTCGATACGGGTGTCCGCATCAATCAGCGCCGCCAGTTCATCACCAGCGCGGTCCTGTCCTGTCACAGCGCCAAGACGCGACACAGCGCCCAATGCCGCAATATTTCGCGCCACATTCCCCACACCACCCGGCATGGACACCGTGCGGCGGGCCTTCAGCACCGGAATCGGTGCCTCGGGCGAAATGCGATTCACCTCGCCATAGACGAAGTGGTCCAGCATCAGGTCGCCCACACAGGCGACCTTGATGCTTTTAATCCGCTCCACAAGGTTGCGGAGGTCAGCGAGATCGAAAGAACGTTCAGCCATAATGCCGAACTACCGGATTCACGCCGATCAGGCCACTGGTCCCTTTGCGCCAATCTTGATCGCCAGATCATCAAACGCGATCAGTTCGGCAGCCAGAGCCTCGAACTTGTCCAGCGGAACCATGTTCGGACCGTCCGAGGGCGCATTGTCGGGGTCCTGATGGGTTTCCATAAAGACAGCATCCACACCGACAGCCACAGCAGCACGACCCAGAACCGGTACAAACTGGCGCTGGCCGCCCGAAGACGTGCCCTGACCACCCGGCTGTTGGACGCTGTGGGTTGCGTCAAACACGACTGGGCAACCGATAGAGCGCAGTTCCGGCAGGGCGCGCATGTCGCTGACGAGGGTGTTGTAGCCGAACGAAGCACCGCGCTCACACGCCATGACGTTCGGATTACCCGCGCCGGTGATCTTGGCGATCACGTTCTTCATGTCCCAAGGCGCGAGGAACTGGCCCTTCTTGACGTTGATCGCCTTGCCCGTGGCAGCGGCGGCCAGAAGTAGGTCGGTCTGGCGGCAAAGGAAGGCCGGGATTTGCAGTACGTCCACAACCTCGCCCACCGGACCGCACTGGGCCTCGGAGTGGACGTCCGTCAGGGTCGGAAGACCATAGGTTTCGCGCACTTCTGCAAAGATCGGCATGGCGTCTTTCAGGCCGATACCGCGTGCGGCATTGGCGCTGGTGCGGTTCGCCTTGTCGAAGCTGGTCTTGTAGATGATGCCGACGTTCAGGCGGTCACCGATTTCCTTCAGCGCATGCGCGGTTTCCAGCGCGTGCTGGCGGCTTTCCATCTGGCACGGACCAGCGATGAAAACGATCCGGTTGCCACCGCCGATGACGACCGGCTTGGCCAAACCTTGGGAGAGTTCGAT
>NZ_JAVXCU010000148.1:0-2651 GCF_036659295.1 Brevundimonas sp.
CAGGGGCCTCGGCCAATGCCGAAGAGCTTCGCCAATGGAGCCGGGCCAACATGGCCAACTATAAGGTGCCACGCGCGATCGAAATTCTGGACGCCCTGCCGCTCAACCCTGCGGGCAAGGTGCAGAAATTCCTGCTGACCTCGGGACACGAAGGTCTGCGCCATGCCGGTTGACGGCGTGCGCATTGATCTAGGCGGTCAGGTGGCGCTGGTCACAGGCGGTGCCAAGGGCATAGGCCGCGCCATTGCCGAAACCCTGCTGGAGGCCGGTTGCGAGGTTGTCGTCTGTGGTCGCAACGCGCCCGAAAGCCTGCCGTCCGGTGGAGGTTGTGAAGCCGTCTTTATGGCCTGTGATGTGCGGGCACCCGATCAGGTTGCGGCCATGGTGGATGGGATCGCCGCCCGTTTTGGCCGTCTGGATATTGTCGTCAATAATGCGGGTGGATCGCCACTGGCCGATGCATCCACGGCTTCGCCGCGCTTTAGCGACGCGATTGTGGCGCTGAACCTGATGGCCCCGCTGCATGTGTCGCAGGCGGCGCACAAATACATGCAGGCACAGGAAACCGGCGGTTCCATCGTCAATATTTGCAGTGTCTCGGGTATCCGTCCGTCGCCCGGCACGGCCATCTATGGCGCGGCCAAGGCGGGATTGCTGAACCTGACCCAGTCGCTGGCGATGGAGTGGGGGCCAAAAATCCGCGTCAACGCCATCATTGTCGGGCTGATCGAAACCGAAGGCTCGGTCGACCATTATGGCGCGGGCCATGCGGCCATTGCTGCCGCCCTGCCGCTGAAGCGTATGGGGCAGGGGCGCGATATCGCCAATGCCGTTCTTTATCTGTCTTCGCCGCTGGCCTCGTATGTCAGCGGGACACGCCTGTCGGTGGACGGCGGCGGCGAACGCCCGTCCTTCCTCGATCTGGTTTGATCCTCTCCCCGGTGCAAACCACTAGGGCCTCTCCGAATGGAGAGGCCCTTTTTTTAGGTTCGCTGAGGATAAGGCTACTTAGGCTTGAGGCGCGCGAGCATGCTGCGCGCCACGGGCCTCACGCGGCAGGCCCAGCGCCCGCTCGGCAATGATATTGCGCTGGATCTGGTTGGTGCCAGCATAGATGGTTTCTGAACGCGACATGAGGTGCATGTGCGTTAGCGCGCCAAAGTCGGCCTCGCCCGTACCGACATGACCGGACAGCCCCTGAACATCCATGGCCAGCTCCCCCAACGCACGGTGCCACAAGGCCCAGTACAGCTTGTAGGTATAGGCTCCTGCGGGTGTTTTATTGGGATCGTCATTGGCCAGCATGCGCAGGGCGCTGGCCCGCATGACCGTCAGTCCCACATGGGCCTTGGCCAGTCGCTGGCGGATCAGCGGAGACTTGGCGGCCCCATTGGCCTTGGCCAGTGCCACCAGTTCTTCCAGTTCGTTGCGGAACTGCATCTGCTGGCCCAGTGTCGAGACGCCGCGCTCGAAGGCGAGGGTGGACATGGCCACTTTCCAGCCTTCACCGGGTTGGCCGACAATGTTCTCGGCGGCAGTTTCGGCATTGTCGAAGAAGACCTCGTTGAACTCGGCCTCGCCGGTCATCTGGCGGATAGGGCGCACGGTGACGCCCTTCTGGTTCATCGGCACCAGCAGATAGGCCAGACCGCTGGCCCCGTGCGTACCTGAATCGGCGCGGCAAATCACAAACACCCAGTCGGAAAACTGGGCCATCGAAGTCCAGACCTTCTGGCCGTTGATGATCCAGCGCCCGTCCTTCAGCCAGGCGGTGGTGCGCACATTGGACAGGTCCGATCCGGCATTGGGCTCGGAATAGCCCTGACACCAGATGTCCTGACCGGCTGCGATAGCGGGCAGGAACTGTTTCTTCTGTTTTTCGGTGCCGTGCAGCAGGATGGTCGGACCGGCCAGCTCGATGCCGATGTGACCAATGCGTGAGGGGGCCTTGGCGCGGGCATACTCCTCGGCAAAGATCACCTGTTCCTCGATACTGGCACCACGGCCGCCCCATTGCTCTGGCCAGCCGATACAGCTCCAGCGCGCCGTGCCCAGCGCCGCTTCCCATTCACGGCGCTCGGGGATCAGATCAACGTGGTTGTTCAGCCCCCGCAGGTGGGCAAAGGGGCCGGATAATTGGTCGTCCAGCCATTGGGCGACTTCCTGCCGGAAGCCTTCGAGTTCGGGCGCGAAATCGCGGCTCATCACAGGCTCCTAGATGGCTTCGGCAATGGTCAGCGACAGGCCGTCCAGCGCATCGTTCATGTGGATCTGGCAGGCCAGACGCGAGGAGGGGCGAACCTCGATCACATCGCCGATGGCCTCGATCATTTCGGCTTCGTCATCGGCGGCGGCATCCAGCTTGGACAGCCATTTCTCGTCGACATAGACGTGGCAGCTGCCGCACGAACACGCCCCGCCACAGGTGCCTTCGACGGTGGTGCCACCATCGCGCAGGGCCTCCATCAGGCGTGCACCGGAAGCGACGTCCAACGTCAGGGTCTGACCGTCTTGCTGGGTTACAAAAATCTGGGGCATCAAGCGACCTCGAAGAGACCGGCGGCACCCATGCCGCCGGCGACACACATGGAAACGATGACATATTTGACGCCGCGGCGCTTGCCCTCGATGAGGGCGTGGCCGACGAGGCG
>NZ_JAVXCU010000149.1:0-2574 GCF_036659295.1 Brevundimonas sp.
GGCCGGCAGCATCAATAATGCCTGCCGACAGGGCGTAGGCCTTGTTCAGTGCACCTTCCAGATTTTCGATACCGTCAGGGGCGGGAAGTGCGGCCAGTTGCTGGATGGTCTGTTCGACCAGTTGCAGGCTTTGCTCTTCCATCGAGGCCAGATTTTGGGCGGCCTGTTTCAGGGCTATGCCAGTGCTGATGCCGCCCGGTTGATCAATCAGGCTGGAAAGCCGCGAGCGGCGACGGTTATGGGTGATGACAGTGGTCATTACAGTCCTGCCTTCTTGCGAAGTTCGTCAGCACGGCGTTCGGGGCCATCATAATCGCCCACACGGAAGCGGCGGTCGGGGCCAAGATAGTCACCGACCTCAAGGAAAGGCCGGTTATCGCGCGAAACCCAGACTATACGCTCCAGCAGGGTCAGCGAGCTGAACGGCTTGGTAATCAGGAAGTTGGCACCGCAGTCGCGGGCTTCCTGAACCTTGGACTGGCGAACGTGGGCCGCGGTCATAATCACAGGCGCAAAGGCGTTCGGCTCCAGTTTGGAGCGGCGAAGCCAGCGAACAAATTCAAAACCGGTCATGCCGGGCATGTCCGAATCGACAAGGATCAGATCGACCGCATTTTCCTTGAGAATAGGAATGGCTTCGGCGGCAGATGTGCAGGCATGCCGTGTCGACAGGCCAAATCCCTTGAGGGCACGAATCGTCAGTTCCTGCGCGAAGGTGGAATCGTCGATGACCATGGTCACCGCGCCTTCGAAGTTGAAGACGGCACTTTCGCGTAGGGATTCGCCGATTCCCGGTGAACGCGCAGTCATCAAAGTCACGCTGGTCCTCTTGCAGGCAATAGGGGCAGCCTTGCCATAGGTATCATAAGGGACAATGCCCTTTGCCTATGGCAAGGCTGTTGTTTCAGGCCGGATTAGCCGAGGCGGCCAATGGCGTAGAAGCGATCGGCGCGCTGGGCACGAATCTGGTTGGCATCGAGGGCCGAAAGGATCTTCAGTTCGTCCTCGATCGCATCGCCAACAGCATTGATGGCGGCTTCGGGGTCGGTGTGGGCACCGCCCAGAGGCTCACCGATCACGCGATCAACGATCTTTAGCTCCAGCAGGTCGGGGCCGGTGATTCGCATGGCCATGGCCGCATCCTTGGCGCGGCTGCCGTCACGCCACAGGATACCTGCGGCACCTTCGGGCGAGATCACCGAATAGATCGAGTGTTCCAGCATCATCACGCGGTTGGCCGCAGCAATAGCGATAGCACCGCCCGAACCACCTTCACCGGTGACCGTAGCGATATAGGGCACGCCCAGCGTCAGGCCGCGCTCGGTCGAGCGGGCAATAGCCTCGGCCTGACCGCGCTCTTCGGCACCGAGGCCCGGATAGGCACCGGCAGTGTCCACGAAGCTGAGGACCGGCAGGCCGAAATGCTCGGCCATGTCCATCAGGCGCACAGCCTTGCGATAGCCCTCGGGACGGGCCATGCCGAAATTGTGCTTCAGGCGGCTCTGGGTGTCGTGGCCCTTTTCGTGGCCCATAATGATGACGCCCTGACCACGGAAACGGGCCACACCACCGAGGATGGCCTGATCGTCGCCGAACTGGCGATCACCGTGCAGCTCTTCGAAATCGGTGAAGAGGCCGTCGATATAGTTGCTGAAGTGCGGGCGTTGCGGGTGGCGGGCCACCTGCGTACGCATCCACGGATCGAGATTGTCATAAGTCTCGACGCGCAGGGCAGACGCCTTGGCTTTGAGAGTGTTGATCTCTGCCTCGAAGTCACCGCTGGAGGGGGCGAGCTGGGAAAGCTCGGCGATCTTCGCCTCAAGCTCAGCGATAGGTTTTTCGAATTCGAGATAATGCGTGGCCATAAAGCGCCCGTGTAACGACCGCGCCATCCTGGCGCTACGGAAAGGTCGCGGACCCTAAAACTCGTCGGGCCTCGCGGCAAGACTGAAAGCCTATCAGTTTTTACGCGCCAGTGGGTGAGACTTGTGCACGACCTGCGCCAATCGGTCTGTAGCGACGTGGGTATAGATCTGGGTGGTCGAGATATCCGAGTGGCCCAGAAGGGTCTGCACGACGCGCAGATCGGCTCCGCCTTCCAGCAGATGGGTGGCAAAGGCGTGGCGCAAAACGTGGGGACTGATGCGGGACGGGTCGATGCCGGCGGCGGCGGCGGCGATATCCAGTAATTGGGCAAAGCGGCGTGGTGTCAGATGGCCAGAGCGACCATGCGAGGGGAACAGCCAAGGGCTATCAACGGGTTTGGGCGTGTCTTTGGCCTTGCGTGTTGGCTTTGTCCGTACATCCAGCCATGCCTTCACGGCCTCGCGCGCAGAGGTGTTCAGGGGCACCAGACGCTCTTTGTTGCCCTTTCCGGTGATGATCAGATAGGCGGGGTCACGCTGCACGGCCGCAAGCTTGAGGCCCAGAACCTCTGACACCCGCATCCCTGATGCATAGGTCAGCTCGACCAGAGCCAGAAGCCGAAGCGCAGCGGCTCCGTCCTGTGCGGTAACGGTGTTCAAAAGCGCGTCAATTTCGTCGCGGGACAGACTTTTGGGCAGGGGGCGGCCC
>NZ_JAVXCU010000150.1:0-2465 GCF_036659295.1 Brevundimonas sp.
CTATAAGGGCGGAGGCTGGCAAGGGGCTGCGCCGGACGCAATAGCGGCCAACAAGTCCTATGATCCGGAACATGCCACCAGCTGGGAAGTCGGCATAAAGGCTGACTGGCTGAACGGTCGTCTGCGCACCAATCTGGCCGCCTTCCGCACCGATTTCGAAGACCTGCAGGTTGAACTGCTGGACGACGTGTCGCTGACACTGGTTGTCGCCAATGCCGCCGACGCTGTGATTCAAGGTCTGGAATTCGAAGTGAAGGCCCGCGCAACCAGCTGGCTAACCCTGTCAGCCTCCGGCTCGCTGATCGATGCAGAATATGAAGAATATATCGATCCGCTGCGTGGCACAGACTATAGCGGCCACCGCATCCAGCGCACGCCAGAGTATCAGTACTCGGTCGGCGCAGACGTCAATCTGCCGATCAATGACAAGCTGAACTTCATCGCCGCGGGTAACTACTCCTATCAGGACATGATGTTCTGGGGCCCTGAAAGCACCAACCGCGAAGCCGGTTATGGCCAAATGAACGGCCGTATCGGTGTCGCCTCGGAAGATGGCCGATGGAGCCTGACGGTATGGGGCCGCAATATGGGTGACACCCTGTATCGCACCAGCGTCATCCCGTTCGTAGGCGACGAAGTCTCCCTGTTCGGCGCACCCAAGACTTATGGCGTACGTCTGGCGGTTCGTTACTAGGCACGATCCTATTCCAACCCATGATACTCGGGGGCGGGTCGGAGACGACCTGCCCCCTTTCTTGACTCCGGAGCCCGGGCCAATAAGGGTCCAGCATAGGGGCAAGCCCGAAGGACACTATGACTGCTGATAATTCGACCGCCAACACCTCCAGGGAAGCAGCGGAAGCCCACCGTCTGATCGCTGCCAGCTCCGCCTCGCGGGCGCTAAATCTGCTGGGTGATCGCTGGACACTGATGATCAGCAGCAGTGCCTTTGCCGGTGTAACCCGCTTCGAGGACTTCCAGTCGGGAATCGGTATCGCCCGCAGTTTGCTGACCGACCGCCTGCGTCGTCTGGAAACTGCCGGTGTGCTGGTCCGCAGCCGCTATTGCGAACGCCCTCCGCGCGACGAATACCTTCTGACCGAAATGGGCCGCGACCTGTTTGGCCCTAGCATGATGATCATCCGCTGGGAAAAGCGCTGGCACTTTGATCCCAAGGTCCCCGCCCACAATATGAAGCACAGCTGCGGGCACGACTTCATCCCCGAGTGCCGCTGCAACCATTGCCGCATGGAGATCATCGCGCGCGATACGATTGGCGAACCCGGTCCCGGTGCCGGTATGGAGCCTGCGCCCAAGGCCCGCGCCCAGCGCCGCTCTACGGTCGAGATCAATAGCGGCACCCACGCCATGATTGAACGCTCTATCGAAGTCCTTGGTGACCGCTGGATTGCCCACGTCATCGCCGGTGCATTCTACGGGCATCGTCGTTTCAGCGAATTCCAGCAGGCTTTGGGTGTCGCCACCAACATCTTGTCCGAGCGACTGGCCCGACTGGTCTCGCTGGGGATACTCGAACAGAGCCAGTATCAGGACAGCCCTGTCCGCTACGAGTACAAGCTGACGCCCAAGGGCCTTGATCTGTTCCCGCTGGTTCTCGAACTGGTGCGCTGGGGCGGGCGCTGGATGTCCGATTCTGCTGGTCCTCCCGAATATATCCGGCACAAGCCCTGCGGCGGCATAATCACCCCCCTTCTGACCTGCTCACACTGTGGCGAGGAACTGACACGCGAGAGCCTTTCGGGGCTTTGAGCCCAACCGGCAAAGTCACTTGCATAACAGTACGCACAGAGTTACGCTCACTCCATCAACCAATGGGGCTGTGATGAAACTCGAACGTCTTGAGCCTGTTAAAACTTCGCTGGGTGCCACCAACCATCCGTATATGACGGGTGCATGGACCCCGCAGTGGGAAGAGGTCACGGCCCTTGATCTGGACGTGATCGAAGGGGCCATTCCTACCGATATCGACGGGGTTTATCTTCGGAATACCGAGAACCCCCTGCATCAGCCGCTGGGCCGTTATCACCCGTTTGACGGTGACGGCATGCTGCACCAGATCGATATCAAGGACGGCAAGGCCGACTACCGGAACCGCTTTATCCGCACGCGCGGTTTTGTCGCCGAACAGATCGCCGAGGGTGCACTCTGGGGCGGCATTCAGGATGGTCCTGGCACCTCCAAACGCCCCGGTTTCGGCGCACATGAAGGCCTGAAGGATTCATCCTCGACCGACGTGGTGATCCACAACGGCAAGGCTGTTTCCACCTTCTACCAGTGTGGCGAAGCCTACATGCTGGACCCCGAAACGATGGAGCAACTGGGCGTTGCCTCATGGGTGCCGCTGGATGGTGTTTCGGCCCACCCCAAGACCGATGAACGCACCGGCGAGATGCTGTTCTTCAACTATTCCAAGCACGCGCCGTACATGCATTACGGCGTGATCG
>NZ_JAVXCU010000151.1:0-2439 GCF_036659295.1 Brevundimonas sp.
CAGATCGAGCAAAGCCATGGCGGCAGGCGGATTTAAATCCGCAGCAGCAAGGAAGTGGGCTTTGGGGAACGGGGTGAGCCGCTCCTGAATGATTTCGGTGACAAGTGCGGCTTGGGTCATCGAGAAGCCGCTATAGGCGTGTCCGGAGCCCGAGGGAATAGGGTGACGCCATCATATCAGTGGATGGCGTCACATCACGTTTCCGATTGTGCTTACAAAGACGGATTGGTCAGGCGAAGAGTGTCCAGTGCGCCTTGTAGAATCCACGACGCAGCGGTGCGATCCACGACCTCTGCGCGACGCTTGCGATTGAGGTCCAGTTCCTCGATCAGGAAACGCTCGACACCGGCTGTGGAAAGGCGCTCGTCCTGAAACGCCACATTGACAGGACGCAGGCGCTCCAGATTGCGGGCAAAGGCGCGGCATGACTGGGCGCGCGGACCTTCGGTGCCATCCATATTAAGCGGCAGGCCGATAACCAGCGCCGATACGTTGCGGCCCTCCATAAGCTTGAACAGTTCCTCGGCTTCGATCGAGAACTTGCTCTTGCGGATTAGCTTGAGAGGGCTGGAAATCATCCGGCTGGTGTCGGAAACCGCGACACCAATGGTTTTTTCGCCAAGGTCCAGTCCGATCCACGCAGTGTTCGGAGGGCAGGCAGCGGGCAGGTCTTTAAGGTCAAATACAGGCACAGCCGCTCCTTACAGGTCTAAATCCCAAGTGCCAACGCCGACAGACGCTCTGGCGTTTAGGTCCATTGGCGGTTGTATCGGCGTAGCCTGAGCCAGATCGTCAGTGCCATGCCTGAAACCAGCAGGATTGCGCCCGTAAAAAACGCCGTGCGAGCGATGGTCCCGTTCTCGTTCGCCAGCCTCAACACCAGACCGATCGTGAGGCCCATGATCAAAAATAACTTACATACAAACAGCGCTCTACGGTCATTTTTCGTGTCAGATGTATCATTTTCGGGCCAAAAATTTTCGTACTTATAGACCGTTGTCAGCACCAAACCGACGGACGCCAGGACCGCTGCAGCAACAAGCGCATAAAAGATCATAGAGAATACGAAATAGAGAGCCAGCATCAGCAATGCACCCCCTGTGCCACTGAGTATGATGGCCATTCGGCTTCGTTCGTATTTGCGCATTACGGAAAACCAGAACTGAAATGCTGAACGTGAAACCGAAGCAACCGCCTCGGTCTAGCGGTCCACTTTATGTAACTTGCGAGGCAATTCTAGGGGTATACGCCCTTGGTCAGGGGACGATGTCGCGTGAACCGCTTGTCGAAAGCGCGGCAGAGCGGTAACCCACATTCTTAATGTAGGCGCGACGACTCCCTATCGTCTGCGCTACCGGATTATTCGGAGACTTCCATGGCTATCGACGCCGCGACGGTGAGGCGGGTTGCCCACCTCGCCCGTATCAAGACCCCCGAGGAACGACTGGAGCCATTGGCCCAGGAGCTGAACGGCATCCTGAATTGGATCGAGCAGCTGAACGAGGTGGACGTAGACGGTGTCGAGCCGATGACCTCGAACGTGGCCCAGACCCTGCGCATGCGTGACGACGTTGTGACTGACGGCAATAAGGTTGCCGATGTCCTGTCGAACGCCCCCAAGGCCGCAGACGGCTTCTTCGTTGTGCCGAAGGTCGTGGAGTAAGATTATGAGCGACCTGACCAAACTGACACTGGCCGATGCTGTTGACGGCCTGAAAGCCAAGACCTTCTCGTCGGAAGAGCTGACGCAAGCCTTCCTTGGCGAGATTGCGACCGCCAACCCGACGCTGAACGCCTATATCGAAGTCACCGGCGAAAAGGCACTGGCACAAGCCCGCGCATCTGACGCCAAGCTCGCCAAGGGCGAGGGCGGTGACCTTGAGGGCGCACCGTTGGGTATCAAGGACCTGTTCTGCACAGAGGGTGTGCAGACGACGGCCGGCTCCAACATGCTGCGCGGTTTCGTGCCGCCGTATGAATCCACTGTCACCGCCAATCTGTGGCGCGATGGTGCGGTTATGCTGGGCAAGCTGAACATGGACGAGTTCGCCATGGGCTCGGCCAACGAAACCTCGGCCTTCGGTCCGGTTGTGAACCCGTGGAAAGCCAAGGGCGATGATGCGCAACTGACACCGGGCGGCTCGTCGGGTGGTTCGGCATCGGCTGTGGCGGCAAACCTGTGTCTGGCGGCTACCGCTTCGGACACCGGCGGCTCGATCCGCCAACCGGCCGCATTCACCGGCACTGTGGGCATCAAGCCGACCTATGGCCGCGCCAGCCGTTTTGGCATGGTGGCGTTTGCCTCGTCGCTGGATCAGGCTGGCCCGATCACCAAGACGGTGAAGGACTCGGCGATCCTGCTGAAATCCATGTGCTCGTTCGACACCAAGGATTCCACCAGCCTCGACGTTCCGACGCCTGACTGGGCCGCTTCGGTTG
>NZ_JAVXCU010000152.1:0-2343 GCF_036659295.1 Brevundimonas sp.
GGGCGACCTGATGCCCGATCACAAGGTCGAGGCGATCAAAGGTCTGCGGTCCGGCGCCAATGTTGCGATGGTCGGTGATGGCGTCAATGACGCCCCTGCCATGGCCACCGCAACTGTGGGCATTGCCATGGGCGCGGCAGGTTCCGATGTCGCACTGGAAACGGCCGATGTCGCGCTGATGGGTGATGACCTGTCCAAGCTGCCGTTCACGATCGGCCTCAGCCGCCAAACGCGCAGCATCATCCGGCAGAACCTGTTTGTCAGTCTTGGCGTCGTGGCGTTTCTGGTACCTGCGACCATTTTCGGGCTGGGCATAGGCCCCGCCATCGCGCTGCACGAAGGCTCGACATTGCTGGTCGTGTTCAATGCCCTTCGTCTGCTCGCCTATCGCGAGCGACTGTAAGGCTTGGCAATGTCATGAAAATAGTTGGGTCACCCACTCCCCCAAGCGGGTGACCCAACATCTGGAATAGGTCTGCCGGGTGTCTTGCGACAGCAACCGGTTCCCCCCTCCAGCTGCTTGCACGCTAGGCGACAAGCAGTTTGACTAGAGCTCTCAGCACAACACTGCAGCTCAATAGAAGTACACACAACGATACCAGTAGCAGAACGGCTCTGGCATTGCGGTGTAGGAAACTCACGAAGGTGCCGACCATGGCCCCAACCTCCAGCGTGCGGATATGAAACACAACTGCGAGAGGCTAGCAAGCCGTGTACCGCTATTTTTCGAACACGGTAACGGCTTGCAGGGGATAGATTAGACGAGGCGGCTCTGGACTATGGCTGCCTGCACGAAGCTGGCAAACAAGGGGTGAGGTTTGAACGGACGGCTCTTGTATTCAGGATGATACTGGACGCCGACGAACCACGGATGGTCCTTGCGCTCTACTGTCTCCGGCAGCACGCCATCGGGTGACAGGCCCGCGAAATACAGACCGCCCTTTTCCTCAATCGCCTGACGGTAATTGATGTTCACCTCATAGCGGTGACGGTGACGCTCGCTGATCGTGGTCGAGCCATAGATGTCCGCAATCAGCGAACCCTCGGCAAACGTGGAATCATAGGCCCCCAGACGCATGGTGCCGCCCAGATCGCCGCCATGTTCGCGCTGAACGCGCTCATTGCCTTGTGACCATTGGGTCATCAGGCCCACGACGGGCTCTTCGGCCGGACCGAACTCGGTCGAGGTCGCGTTCGGGAAACCGGCCAGATGGCGGGCCGCCTCGATCACGGCCATCTGCATACCGAAGCAGATACCGAAGTAAGGGATCTTGTTCTCGCGGGCGAAACGGGCCGCCTGGATCTTGCCCTCTGCCCCGCGCTCGCCAAAGCCGCCCGGTACCAGAATGGCATTCGCATCTTTCAAGCGATCCGCACAGGCCACCGGATCACCTTCAAAGGTGTCCGATTCAACCCAGTCGAGATTCACCTTCACACGGTTGGCCACGCCGCCGTGCATCAGGGCTTCGATCAGCGACTTATAGGCGTCCTTGAGGACGGTATATTTGCCGACGATAGCGATGGTGACTTCACCTTCGGGGTTCAGGCGACGACGAACAATCTCGTTCCAGCCCGACAGCTCCGGCTCCGGCGCGTCATTGATCCCGAAATGGGCCAGTACCTGCGTGTCCAGACCTTCGGCGTGATAGTCTTGCGGCACCGCATAGATATCGGCCGAATCCATGGCCTGAATGACGCTGTCAGGGCGCACATTACAGAACTGGGCGATCTTGCGCTTCTCGTCCGACGGGATCGGCTCTTCACAACGGCACAGCAGGATGTCCGGCTGGATACCGATGGAGCGCAGCTCCTTGACGGAGTGCTGGGTCGGCTTGGTCTTCATCTCGCCAGCCGTCTTGATGAACGGCAGCAGCGTCAGGTGGACAAAGCACGACTGGCCGCGCGGCAGGTCCTGCCCCAACTGGCGGATCGCCTCGAAGAACGGCAGGCCTTCGATATCGCCGACCGTGCCGCCGATCTCGACCAGCACAAAGTCCACGTCCTCGCCATCATCGGTCTTGGCCGGATTCAGGCAGAATTGTTTGATCTGGTCCGTGACGTGCGGAATCACCTGCACGGTCGCACCCAGATAGTCGCCACGGCGCTCTTTTTCGATAATCGTCGAATAGATGCGACCTGTGGTGATGTTGTCGGACTTGGCCGCCGAAACACCGGTGAAACGCTCGTAGTGTCCGAGATCCAGATCCGTCTCGGCACCATCATCGGTCACGAACACCTCACCATGCTGGTAGGGCGACATCGTACCGGGGTCGACGTTCAGATAGGGATCGAGCTTACGCAGTCGAACCTTGTAACCGCGCGCTTGAAGAAGCGCGCCAAGAG
>NZ_JAVXCU010000153.1:0-2332 GCF_036659295.1 Brevundimonas sp.
AGAAGGTCGAACCCAACTCACAACGCAAATGTTCGGGTTTGATTTCGTACAGACTGCTCGTACCGACAATCACGCCATCGCTTTTACGGCGAACGGCATAGGCGATGCGGCTCTGGCTACGCATTGCCGCAATCGCAGCATCCCACCAGGCATCGAAGTGGGGGCCGTAAGCTGCAGTGACCATACCGTCCCAGGCCTCCGGATCATGATCCAGCGCCGCACGGACAGCATCCTTGTTGCCCTCATCAAACGGTTCCAGCTGCACAAAGGCGTTTTCCAGAACCGCAACCGGCAACATCAGGCCGCCCCTTCGTCCTTCAGGAAGACCAGAACATCGTCGGCATCGACATCCTTGGTCACAAAGGCCCGTCCGATACCGTGCGCGAGGATCAGCGTCAGACGACCGCCCTCGGCCTTCTTGTCACCCTGCATCCGCTCCAGCAAAGCAGCAGCCTCAAACGCGTGACGGATATCGGCCAGTCGCGTCGGCAGACCCGCAGCACGGATCCCCTGCTCGGCCCGCTCGGCATCCACCGCATCACAAAGACCCAAGCGCGCCGAATAGCGGAATGCCATGGCACAGCCGACAGCCACCGCTTCGCCGTGGGTCAGGGTGTCGTCAAACCCGACCTCGACTTCTAGTGCATGGCCGAAGGTATGCCCAAGGTTCAGTAAGGCACGGCGGCCCGCTTCTTTTTCGTCTTCGCCGACAACCTGCGCCTTGATCTCGACCGAACGGATGACGGCTTTGGTCAAAGCCTGTGCGTCACCTTCAGCACCCACGGCACCTTCACCGGACAGCCACTCAAAATAGGCAGAATCGCAAATCAGGCCGTGTTTGAGGATTTCAGCCCAGCCCGAACGCACCTGACGCACCGGCAAGGTCTTGAGGATATCGATATCGGCCAGCACCAGACGCGGCTGATGGAAGGCCCCGATCAGGTTCTTGCCACGCGGGGTGTCGATCGCTGTCTTGCCGCCGACGGATGAATCCACTTGCGCCAATACCGTCGTCGGTACCTGAATAAAGTCGATACCGCGCATGAACAGCGCCGCCGACAGTCCGGCCAGATCACCGATCACACCACCGCCCAGCGCCACCACCAGACTGCGGCGGTCCAGACCCGCCGCCATCATCCGGTCCAGCACGTTTTCCAGCTCGGTAAAGCTTTTCGAAGCCTCGCCCGCGGGGACCGTGATCAGTTCGGCTTCGATACCCGCCGCGTTCAGGGATGCCAGGGCCGCATCGGCATGCAGTGGAGCAACCGTGCTGTCGGTCACGACCACCCCACGGGTCGGCTTCAATACCTTGGCGCGCTCTCCCAGCGAGGACAGCAGGCCCGCACCAACCACAACGTCATAGGCGCGAAAATCGCCGCCCTCTACCTTGATGGACGTGGTCATCGGACACCCTGCTCCAACGCGTACTTTCTCAATTCCGTCAGCATGGCCTCAAGCGCCACACCGTGCGATCCGCCGCCAACATCAACCGTCACATCCGCTTCGCCATAGACGGGATAGCGTTTCTCGGACAATTCGCTCAGCACCTTGATCGTATCGCGTCCGCGCAACAAAGGCCGCGTATCGCGACGCGCCACCCGCTCGGCAATCACATGCAGGTCCGCCCGCATCCACACCGTAACGGCGTGTTCTTTCATCATAGCGCGGGTTTCGTCATTCATCATTGCGCCGCCACCGGTCGCCAGCACAATCGGCGGGCCTTCCAGCAGACGCTTCATGACGCGTGCTTCGCCTGCGCGAAAATCAGCCTCGCCACGGGTCGCAAAAATCTCGCTGACACTCATACCGGCTGCAGATTCGATCTCGTGATCGCCATCGGCAAAAGGCAAATTCAGGCGCGCGGCCAAACGGCGGCCCACTGTGGATTTGCCGACGCCCATCAGCCCCACCAATGCAATGGTGCGGTTCAGCTTCAAAATCGGGGAATCAGGTGAGGCGTCACAGTTCATGTTCTTAACCTCTTCTATACACGGATGACCACTCTCCACACCCCTTGCAGTCACCAATGACCCCACAAATCGAAGCCTTTCTGGAAATGATGGCCGTCGAACGTGATGCCTCCCCTCATACGTTGGCGGCGTACGGTCGCGACCTCGCCGATGCCGAGCAAATGCTGGGTGCCAAGGGCGGGCTTTTGAAGGCTGGCCAGGAAGATTTGGAAAACTGGTTTGCCGATTTGGCTGTGCGCGGATTATCGGCATCTACAGCCGCCAGACGACGCGCCTCGGTTCGCCAGTTCTACCGCTTTGCGATGGGTGAAGGCTGGCGCGAAGATGATCCGTCCAGACGTCTGGACGCGCCCAAACAGGGC
>NZ_JAVXCU010000154.1:0-2263 GCF_036659295.1 Brevundimonas sp.
GCCGCGAACTAAACCTGATGATCTGTGCGGTGCAGTTCCTGACACGGATACCGACGCCGCAACTGAAACAGTTTGATCCCGCATGGATACAGGCCAGCGCCCGCTATTATCCTCTGGTCGGCATGCTGGTTGGTACCCTGTCAGCGGGTGTGCTGTGGGGAGCTTCGCAACTGGCCACTCCATTGGTTGCCGCCTTGCTGGCAATCGCGGCCAGTATGGCCCTGACCGGATGTTTCCATGAAGACGGTCTGGCCGATACGGCAGATGGCATAGGGGGCGGATCAAGCCGCGAACGCCGTCTGGAAATCATGAAGGACAGCCGACTGGGCACCTATGGTGCGTCGGTGCTGTTTCTGAACCTGCTGATACGCGCAGCCTGTCTTGCGGCCCTGATCTCGGTTTCACCCGCACTGGCGGCTATTGCCATGATCTGCGCCCAGAGTTTCGGACGCTCTGCTGCGGTTATGGCCATGGCGGTGATGCCCTATGGTGGTAATCCGGGCATGGCTAAGGAAGGCAATCCCGATCGCACAGCGCCTTACAATGTCATTATTGCCGTACTGATTGGTCTTGCACCCTTTGCACTGCTAACGCCCGTGATGGCAGGCGCAGGTCTCGGACTGGGATTATTGGCCGCCGCCATTCCTGCTTTTCTGGCATGGAAGCATTTGGGGGGGCGCACAGGCGATGTGCTGGGAGCCGTCGAACAGAGCTTCGAGATCGGCTTTCTTCTGGCCCTTGGCGCGGTCATCCGGTTGTGAACCGGATCATAGTTTGCCCCTTGCATGATGTCCGCGCCTTGGTGGCAATCAGGCAACCCAGCCATGTCGTCAGCCTGATTTCACCAGCGGCCGATCTGGATCTGGATTTAGCCAGTGGCCAAAGCGAACATCTGTTTTTGCGGTTCAATGATATCAATCATCTGCAAGACGGACTGATTGCGCCGGATGAAATCCATATACGTGCCTATCTGGATTTTCTGGATAGCTGGGAAGGGTCCAGACCTCTACTGATCCATTGCTGGGCCGGTGTCAGCCGCTCTCCGGCAGCGGCCTATATCGCAGCCATTGCCCGCAACGGGGCAAGCTGTGAGCGCGACATCGCTATGAACTTACGCGCCAAAGCCCCCTATGCCACACCCAACCGCCGTATGATCGAAATCGCGGACGGCTTGCTGCAAAAGCAAGGGACGATGACTGCTGCAATCGACGCTATCGGCAGAGGTTCGGACACGGCATGGGGCAGCAGCTTTAGTCTGTCTGCCCGCTGATCCGCAAACTTCCGTCATCATAAGCCTGAATGTGCAGGAGTTTCGGTGACAGCCTGGCGCGCTCCATATTGATCAGGAACGCCCGTCCGCTTTGAGATGGGATACGGTCCAGATCAAAAGCCAGTCCGGCCCCTTGAGTGGAAATCTGGATCTGGACTTCCGCTTGTCTGGCGGCTTGTTCCAGCGCGCTGCGTACATTGCGGTAACCTGTATAGGCGCGCGCATATTCGATCTGGCGTGTCATGCGCAACAGGCGCGCCTCGGCAGCCTGACGTTCAAAGGCTGCACTATCGCGCCAGTTCTGGACCGGTTGAATAATGCCGTACCAAGCCACAACTCCCGCAACCAGCAGCCCCAACCCAGCTAGCATCACCTGCTCACGCCGGGTGCGAGAATCCCAAATGCTTTGTAGGGACATCATTGCAGGGCTCCGATCGTGAACGCACAAACGGTCTGGCCGCCTTCGCTGGTGGGGGCGCAGTTTTGAAAATCCAAACCGTAGCGGACCAAGGCGTCACGGATCACAGCGGCATCTTCGCTCGCACGAAGTCGTAATATGCCCCTCACCTCGCCACCTGTGCCGGTGACTTCAGAAAGGGTCGTGCCCGCTCTGGTCTCGATGACCGTTGTCAGTGCCGCGATAGTTTTGGCATGGCTGCCTAAGGGAGGTTGGGCGGCAAAGCGTTGCTCTGCCTGGTTGAGAGCATCTTTTTGTTGAGATAGATCGGGCATGAAGGCGACAGCCTTAGCCTTCGCTTCCTTGTTCGCTGTGTATCCGGTCCATTTATCGTGGGCGATATGGGCCAGCCCCACCCATGCAGGGCTCAGAGCCAAAACGAGTGCCAAGCCGGAAATCTGTTTCCAGCCTAGGGCTCTTCGACTTTTAGGAACGGCGCTGGACAGCAGGTTTAAAGGACAGGAAACAGCCCCGTAGCTAATAACATCCATCGCCGTATCGGCTTCTGTCCATTGGACAGTTCTGCCATCGGCTAT
>NZ_JAVXCU010000155.1:0-2102 GCF_036659295.1 Brevundimonas sp.
CCTTGGCTCGTATCTTTCAACGCTTTCAGTGCCGCAAACGGCGAGATTTCGACCGGCTCGGGCGGCTGCACAAATACGGCACCTTCCTTACGCGGGAACGGATCAAGCGACAGCGACAATTGTTCGACAGCATGCTGGCCAAGATCGATTTTGCCGTCCTCGATGACATCAGGGAAGTTGTCATCCAGTTCGATATCGATTTCGCCGTCTTCGTTATTCTGCGGTTCGGCTTCGTGAACGAAATTCACGGTGAAGTCGCGATCGACTGTCACCGGCATAGGCTCCAGCGAAAGGCCACAGGCCTGCACGGCCTCGGCTCTTACGCGCCCGTCCATACGAAAACCCGAAACCGTCGGGACTACAGTCATATCGACGGTCAGGGAATCAAGCGACGCCAGATTAAGTGCCTTCGCAATGCGTGTACGATCGGCGGCCTCGGGCACAAGCGTGCGCTCAAGGTTTGCACCGATCTGATGGAGCCGGACAGGCTCGCTATAGGGGAGTTGAATCTTGGTCATCCGTTAATTTGCGCCCATTGCGGCGCGTGTTCAATCTCGGCCATCGTCTGAAGGCTCAGGGCTTGGTGAGTGGCAAGGGTGTAGTCGGCCAAGGTGCCCGCGTGGGCGGAATCCTCGGTCTCGTAGACATTGCGGGCAATGGACGCGACCAGAGCGTCGCGATCACCTTCCGACAGAGCTTTTTCATAGCTGGCCATACGGCCATACAGAGCCTCGCCCAGCTTGCGCATCTTCTTGCCTACCGCAACATCGCCTACGCCCAGTTCGCGCAGCACATTATCTAGTGCTGATACATAGTGATCGAACAGCTTCTGGGCCAGTGCCGCGCCGCGCTCGTTTTCATGGCGTAGGCGCACATACAGCAGCAGGACATGCAGCGTATAAATCTCGAATCGCGCATCGATACGGTCCGCCACACCCAGATCGGTATAAAAGGCCGGCTGACGTGCCTGTTCGACCGCCTTGGCATACAGTTCCAGAGCGTCACGTTCGACCGGTTTGGGTCTGAATAGTGATTTGAACATATTATTTCATGGCCCTCATGACTCCGCGACGTTGCACTAAGGCGCTCCGGAGGTTAGGTCAAAGAACAGTTTTCGCAGAGGCCCATCGCAGATGCTCCGCACCAAGTCGCTTCTTGCCGTGATTTCCCTTACCGTTCTGACCGCTGCCTGTGCGCCGCGCGTCTCGCCGCAGGGTTTTCAGGTCATCGACAACAAGCCCGAGGACATTGTCGTCGGCACCGATACCCGCGAATCCGTCCTGACAAAATTGGGTTCGCCTTCGACCGCTTCGACCTTTGAGGCCGAAAACGTCTGGTACTACATCTCGCAAACGACCGAGCGCTATACCTACAGCACGCCCAAGGTCACTCAGCGCAACATCACCGAAGTCACCTTTAACGAGGAAAGTGGTGTTGTATCGGCTGTTCGCAGCCTGAACCTGGACGACAAGGTCGATATCGCGATGAACAAGCGCGAAACCCCGACCCGTGGCCGTTCGCTGACGGTTCTGGAACAGCTTCTGGGTAACGTCGGCCGTGGCCAGCTGCCGCGCACGGACGAGGACCAGCCGGGCCAACAGCGCCGCGACTAATACCCTGTCGCCATGCAATCAAAAACGGCCCCGAATGTTTTCGGGGCCGTTTTTGTATTCAACTTGCCGGAACCGCAGACGGTGTCCGCACACGCATACGCGGGGTCTGTCGTACAATCTCTACACGCACCACATTACCGCGCCCCAGATGCGTTGCCGTAATCTGCATAACTGCCGCTGCCAGCGCCCGCTCGTCGACACGGTTCCAGTTATCCGCCATCCCGAAAGAGCGCCTGTGTCCCTCGCGGATCAAGGCGTCGCGCATCACAGTATCTTTGGCGCGCGCCTGCTCGACCGCAAAGCCCGCTTTGAGATGCAGCTTCAACTCGACAAAGATGTGGTTGCGAACGCGCCCATCTACGAAAACAGGCAATCCTACACCTGTCATAGTGACAGATGCCGGTTCAGGCGCAGTTGCTTCCGGTGCGGCCATGGCCGGACGGGTACCAAGCGCCAATACGGCCATCGACAAGATCAAGGTGCGTCTTT
>NZ_JAVXCU010000156.1:0-1824 GCF_036659295.1 Brevundimonas sp.
GCGTCTTTGCATGGGCCAATAATACCGCATAGCTCTTAGCAACTGATTGCTAGTCGTGGGTCCAGCCCGTCTTGGCAGGGCTCACATCCTCGCCGCGGTAACGAACCAACAGACCCGTACCTTCCACGACCTGACCGACCTTTGTCAGTCGGACATGGCGGCGGTCAGCCTCACGGCGCATAGCCTCTTCCTGAGAGGCCGGAACGGTAAATACGATCTGATAGTCGTCGCCACCACTGGCCAACTGCTCCAGCGCAGCCTGCTCATCCACGCGCCCCGAGAACCAGCTATCGGCCGCCGCAGACAAGGGCGTGACCTCAAGGTCCAGTTCGATACGAACGCCACTGGATTCGGCAATACGCCCCGCATCGGCCATCAGCCCGTCGGAGACATCGGCGCTGGCCGTTGCCGATTTTAGGATGACTTCGGCAAACTCGGTCTGGGGCAAGGGCTGGCGATAAGCACGGCACAGATAGTCCAAACGGTCCTGTTCCAGCTTCAATGTGCCCTGACAGGCCTGCAGGCCCAGCCAGCCATCACCGATAGTGCCGGTCACAAACACCACATCACCCGGTTTGGCTCCGCCGCGGTGCACGGCGCGTCCCGAAGGCACCCAGCCCAGCATGGTGACGGAAAACGACAAGGGTCCCGGTGTCGAAACCGTATCGCCGCCCAGCAGATAAATATCGAAAAGCGCCTGATCGCGGCGCAGGCCCGCTACAAAGGCCTCGCGTTCCGGCCAGCCGCACCGTTCCGACCAGTGGCACGCCAGCAGATAACCAAACGGCACCGCGCCTTTGGCAGCAATATCGGACAGATTCACGCGCAACAGCTTTTGCGCCAACGTATCCAGCGGGTCTTCGGGGAGGAAATGGACACCCTCGACCAAGGCGTCCTTGGTCAGGATCAAATCACACCCCGGACGGGACGGAAGGGCGGCCACATCGTCGGCCAGCCCCCTCGCCCATTCGGGGTGGGCCAGCGGCTTGAACAGCCGCTGGATCGTCTCGAATTCGCCTACGGCATCAATCGCGGGCATCGCGTGCCACGGCGTCCAGCGCCGCGTTCACGAATTTGGCTTCTGCATCGTCGAAGAAGGCCTTGGCCAGTTCGACATACTCGTCGATGACGATTTCACGCGGCACTTCGGCCTTGTGCTTCAGTTCCCAAGCGCCGCAACGCAGCAGGGCACGAACGGTCGAGTCCAGACGCTCCATGCGCCAGTTCGACGCCAGATGCGATTTGACCAGCGTATCAATCGCCGATTGGTCCTCGACAACACCGCGTACGATCTCGGCAAACCAGTCTTCATCGGCCTCGGCCATGGTCTGGCCGTCGATATCGCCATCAAAGCGGAAATTGCGGAACTCGCGTACAACCTGCTCGACCGGCTCACCCACCAGTTCCATCTGGTACAGCGCTTGAACGGCGGCCAGACGGGCCACCGTGCGCGCACGGCGCTGGCGGCTGGTCAGTTGCGGCTCGGCCTTGGTCTTCTGGACTTCGTCCAGTTGCGCCATGACTTCGGCTACAGTTGCGGGTTTTGGGGCGTCGGTCACGAAGCCAGTCCTTTAGCCAGTCGCTTGCGCAGATTGATCAGGTCCAGACAGGCGCGAGCAGCAAAACCACCCTTGTCTGCTTCGGAAACACGGGCGCGGGCCCATGCCTGATCTTCGTCCTCGGTCGTCAGGATACCATTGCCGATGGCAACGCCCTTCAGGCCAAGCTGCGAGATTGCCATGGCCGATTGATCGGCCACGATTTCAAAGTGGTAGGTCTCGCCACGGATGATGGTGCCCAGTGCGACATAGCCGTCATAGCGCG
>NZ_JAVXCU010000157.1:0-818 GCF_036659295.1 Brevundimonas sp.
CATAGGCGGCGGTGTGTTCGAACGCCTTGAGCATCAGGTCGAAACGCTGGGCGTAGGTCAGGCCGCCGGCTTTCAGGCTGTCCAACACTTGGGCGTAGTCGCTGGCGTTGACCACGATGGCCACGTCTTTGTGATTCTTCGCTGCCGAACGCACCATGGTCGGGCCGCCGATATCGATGTTTTCGATGGCGGTCGGCAGGTCGCAGCCTGGCTTGTTGATGGTGGCTTCGAACGGGTACAGGTTAACGGCCACCAGGTCGATCGGCTTGATGCCGTGCTCGGCCATGATGGCGTCGTCGATGCCGCGACGGCCGAGGATGCCGCCGTGGATTTTCGGGTGCAGGGTCTTGACCCGACCGTCCATCATTTCTGCGAAACCGGTGTAGTCCGCGACTTCTACTGCGGCCACGCCGTTGTCCTGCAGCAGTTTGAAGGTCCCGCCCGTGGAGAGGATTTCCACGCCCAGGGCTTCGAGTTCCCGGGCAAATTCGAGGATCCCGGTCTTGTCGGAAACACTGATCAAGGCGCGGCGGATCGGCAGGCGGGTAGTCTGGTCGGTCATCTCAATTTCCATCAAAAGCAAAGGAAGTCAGCAAAAAAGGCGACCGGTTTTACGCGGGCGCCTTTCTGGTTTGATTGAATGCTTACAGCAAATCGTACTGCTTGAGCTTTTTGCGCAAGGTGCCACGGTTGAGGCCCAGCAGCTCACTGGCTTTGGTCTGGTTGCCCTTGACGTAGTTCATCACGCTTTCGAGCAAGGGCGCCTCGACTTCGGAGAGCACCAGGTTGTACACGTCCGTGACGGAAGCGCCCTCAAG
>NZ_JAVXCU010000158.1:0-545 GCF_036659295.1 Brevundimonas sp.
CCCAACATCGAGTTCGTTGGCATTAACGACCCCGGCATGACCCCTGACTACATGGCGTATATGCTCCGCTACGACACCGTTCACGGCCGTTTCGACGGCGAGGTGTCCTACGACGACACCAGCATCACCGTCAATGGCCGTAAGGTTATGGTCTACGCCTGCATGAACCCCGCCGAGATTCCCTGGGGCAAAATCGGCGCAGAGTACGTCGTGGAGTCCACCGGCCTGTTCCTGGAAAAGGGCAAGGCTCAGGGCCACATCGATGCCGGTGCCAAGAAGGTTATCATGTCCGCTCCCTCCAAGGATGACACCCCCCTGTTCGTCATGGGTGTCAACAACACATCCTATGATAAGAGCATGAACTTTGTCTCCAACGCCTCCTGCACCACCAACTGCCTGGCCCCCATCGCCAAGGTCTTAAACGACGCTTTTGGCATCAAGGACGGCCTCATGACCACCGTTCACTCCACCACCGCCACCCAGAAGACCGTGGACGGCCCCTCCAAGAAGGATTGGCGCGGTGGCCGTGCCGCTGCCGGCAACAT
>NZ_JAVXCU010000158.1:555-814 GCF_036659295.1 Brevundimonas sp.
GCCGCCAAGGCTGTGGGCAAGGTCATTCCCGCCCTCAACGGCAAGCTCACCGGCATGTCCATGCGTGTCCCCACTCTGGACGTGTCTGTGGTTGACCTCACCGTCAACCTGGAGAAGCCCGCAAAGTACGCCGACATTTGCGCCGCTATGAAGAAGGCCTCCGAGGGCGCGCTGAAGGGCGTTCTGGGCTACACCGACGAGGATGTTGTCTCCTCCGACTTCATCACCGACCCCCGCACCTCCATCTTTGATGCCAAGG
>NZ_JAVXCU010000159.1:0-800 GCF_036659295.1 Brevundimonas sp.
CTGTAGGATCGAGGCGGATCTGGATGCGGTGCCGGCCTTGCAGGGAGAGCGGGATGCGTTGTGGGCGAGGCTGGAGGCGGCGGGGTTTTTGACGGTGGAGGAGCGCCGGAAGATGGCGGGGGTGGAGGGGTGAGTTCGGGGTGAGCCGTGGCAGCTATCCCGGTGCTTGTTGTTCGCGCTGATGCGCGCCGCTGGGGCCCCCGATCAAGTCGGGAGATGACGAAGCAGGGATGAGGGTGACTTTCGGGCGGGGCTTACTCAGAAAGAGGCCCCCTCCGTCACGGCTTTGCCGCGACACCTCCCCCGCAGGGCAGGGGAGGAGGGAGGCACAGGCCGCGTCGGGTCGGGAGGTCCCGAAGGGCCGACGAGTGCGGCCAACTTAAATGAAGCCGCGTCGGGTCGGGAGGTCCCGAAGGGGCGACGAGCGCGGCCAACTTAAAGAAAGAGCCCTCATCCGGCCCTGTGGGTCACCTTCTCCCATTGGGAGAAGGGATTGGTGGGGGAGAGGTAGAGGAGGTTGGGATGAAGGGGGTTCCGGTGGCGTTGGTGGTGGCGCTGGTGGTGCAGACGATTGGGGGGCTGGTTTGGGCTGGCGGGGCGGCGGCACGGATTTCGGCGCTGGAGGGCAAGGTGGCGCAGCAGGCTTTGGTGGCAGAGAGGCTGGCGCGGCTGGAGGCGCAAGGCGAGGCGATGCGGGCGTCTCTGGAGCGGATCGAGCGTCAGTTGGAGGGGGCCAAGCGATGAGGATCGAGGGGTATGCGTCGCTGTGGGGTGTGGCGGACCTGAACGGCGATGTGGTG
>NZ_JAVXCU010000160.1:0-778 GCF_036659295.1 Brevundimonas sp.
GGCAGATAGTCCACGTCAACCGCGCGTTTATTGAAATCACCGGTTACCAGGTGGAAGACGTGATGGGCCACCAGCCGAGCCTGTTCAAGTCCGGGCGCCATTCGCCGGATTTTTATGAGCAGATGTTTCGCGCCCTCAACCAAGAGGGCGAGTGGAGCGGCGAGATCTGGAACCGCCGTAAAAGCGGGGAAATTTATCCACAGTGGCAAACCATCCGTGTCATCCACGATGACCAGGGCCGGGTCAGCCATTACGTGGCGGTGTTTTCTGACATCAGCGCCATCAAGCACTCCGAGCACGAACTGGCGCACCTGGCCCACCACGACCCGTTGACCGACCTGCCCAACCGCCTGTTGTTCACCGACCGCGCCGAGCAGGCGCTGGCCTCGGCGCAGATTCACAAGCGTGGCTGTGCGCTGTTGATGCTGGATCTGGACCACTTCAAGATCATCAACGACAGCCTGGGTCACAATGTAGGCGACCAGTTGCTCAAGGCCGTGGGCGAGCGCCTGCAGGGCTTGTTCGGTCCCGGCGTGACTTTGGCGCGCCTGGGTGGCGATGAGTTCGCGGTGCTGGCGGAAAGTTGTCCACAGGTGGTCCAGGCGGCCGCCCTGGCCCAGCGCATCATTGACAGCATGAAGCAGCCGTTCGTGTTCAACGGCCACCAGCTGTTTGTCAGCGTCAGTATTGGCATCAGCCTGTTCCCCAGCGATGCCCTGAGTGCCGAACAGTTGCTGCGCAACGCCGACTCCGCGTTGTTCAAGGCCAAGAGTTCCGG
>NZ_JAVXCU010000161.1:0-760 GCF_036659295.1 Brevundimonas sp.
CTCCTGTCCCGTTAAGGTATAAAAAGATGGCACCCTAATTTATGGGTGGTGCGTGAGGCGGGAGTCGAAGCCGGCGGTCCTCGAACCCGCACGTCCGTAGGACACATGCACCTCAAGCATGCCAGTCTACCAGTTCCAGCACAGCCGCATGTACCAATCGCTCTCGCAAAAGGTCGCTTGATTATTATAACGGCAGTGGGGCGGTTTGTCAACTCCTTTCTCGACAAATCAGGAAAGAAAGGTTGGAAAAGCACTTGACATTTTATGACCCACATGGTATCATCTTTCTTGCACTGAAACGTGCGAAACCACTTGCGCGAGTGGTGGAATTGGTAGACTCGCTGGCTTCAGGTGCCAGTGTTCGCAAGGACGTGCGGGTTCGACTCCCGCCTCGCGCACCAAGTTATAAGCTACATTTTTGTTGGTAGTACACCAACGAAAATGTAGCTTTTATTATATGTAAAATAGCAATTGAAATTTGCAGTACCCAAGCGGGTGCTGCATTTTTGCGTCAAGGAGGTTTGGAAATGATTAAACAAATTACTACTATCCCGGCAACAGAGAATCAATCTAATAAACGGTTAATGGTTGCTGCCTATTGCCGTGTCAGCACAGAGTATGAGAAACAAAGACAAAGTTTAAAATCACAAGCAGCTTACTATATGCAAAAAATCTGTGATAATCCGGCTTGGGATTTTGCCGGTATTTATGCTGAACAGAAATCTGGCACAAGAATAGACAACCGAGATGAAACTCAGCG
>NZ_JAVXCU010000162.1:0-497 GCF_036659295.1 Brevundimonas sp.
GTGCAAACCCAGGACGTGCTGATGGTGGGCGGCGCCGCGTTGGTCCTGAGCTTCCTTGCCACCCTGTATCCAGCCTGGCGCGCGGCACGTACCCAGCCAGCACAGGCATTACGTTATGAGTGAATCGGGCATGAGTGAAAAAGCAATCCTGAGCTGCCGCGACCTGGGCAAATCCTACGAGGAAGGCCCGGAGTCGGTGGTGGTGCTGTCCAACCTGCAACTTGAGCTGCACCCGGGCGAGCGCGTGGCGATCGTCGGCAGTTCCGGTTCCGGCAAAAGTACCTTGCTGAACCTGCTGGGCGGCCTTGATACGCCGTCCCAGGGCAGCGTATGGCTGGCCGGTGAAGAACTATCGGCGTTGAATGAAAAGGCCCGCGGCCAACTGCGCAATCGCTCGTTGGGCTTTGTGTACCAGTTCCACCACTTGCTGCCGGAATTCACCGCCCTGGAAAACGTGTGCATGCCGCTGTTGATCGGCAAGACCGCGATTCCTGAAG
>NZ_JAVXCU010000162.1:507-757 GCF_036659295.1 Brevundimonas sp.
GGCCACCGCCTGGAGCACAAGCCGGCGGAGTTGTCCGGTGGTGAGCGCCAGCGCGTGGCGATTGCTCGTGCCCTGGTGAACAACCCGGGCCTGGTGATGCTCGACGAGCCGACCGGCAACCTCGACTCCCACACCGCCCAGGGCATCAAGGACTTGATGCTGGAACTGAGCACCCAGATGCGCACCGCGTTCCTGGTGGTGACCCATGACATGAGCATGGCCCGGCAGATGGACCGTGTACTGCATTTGC
>NZ_JAVXCU010000163.1:0-718 GCF_036659295.1 Brevundimonas sp.
GGTCTGGCCATTATTGAAATTAATGTCTTTCAAATCAACCCAAAATACATTTGGCGACACTGCTGATTCAAAGAAATACAAGCCGCGTTTGTGGTCTATAACCGTGCGCCAGCGCGTAGATGAAATATTCGGCTCCTCTTCTGTATTTAAGCCGAATGGCACAGAGGTATTGCGGATCACGCTGAATACGCTGGCTAAAGAATGCTCCGCTGAGGCATTTTTAGGAATTGCATTGGTGTAGAAAGAAGCCCGTGCAAAGCGGTCTGCGGCGCGGTTGGTTCCCGGCAGCATGGTCGTGCCGCCAATTTTTTTCCAGTAAGCATTCAGCGCCAGCTGCTGGTCAAATGTCGGTGAGTTTGTCATGACCTGATATTCACGGCTATGATGAATCACCTGCTTGCCGTTAATGTATTCAATAATTGCGCTGTCGCCTGACGCATCAGAAATGGACAGGTGAAGCGTGGCCAGGCGTTTTTCACCAGGCACTTGATCTGTCACAATCATGAACGGCTCTTTTTCCAGCGCTTTAACAGCTTCGTCCACTGTCGCAAAATTATCTAAAACATATTGCGCCCAAAGTGAAATGCTGAGCGGCGGCTTGGCATTCTTTTTCACATCCGGATATTCAGATTCCACCAGCCACAGCAGGTTCGCGGCCAGGCCTTTTTCATTTACGCCGTCTGTGGTTGAAATATCATAGCCTGTGGCGACAACGCTG
>NZ_JAVXCU010000164.1:0-693 GCF_036659295.1 Brevundimonas sp.
TCGATCGCGAAGGCAATCCGAAAGAAGGCCTGTATACCCCGGGCATGGAGTTGCGTGGCAAATACACGCTGTTCGCCGAAGGTTGCCGTGGCCACATCGGCAAGCAACTGATCAAGCGCTTCAACCTCGACAGCGAAGCCGACGCCCAGCATTACGGCATCGGCCTGAAGGAAATCTGGGAAATCGACCCGGCCAAGCATCAGCCAGGCCTGGTGGTGCACACCGCCGGCTGGCCGCTGGACATCATGGGCACCGAGAACACCGGCGGCTCGTTCCTCTATCACCTGGAAAACAATCAGGTGGTGGTCGGCCTGATCGTTGACCTGTCCTACAGCAACACCTACCTGTCGCCGTTCGACGAGTTCCAGCGCCTCAAACATCACCCGGTGCTGGCTCAGTATCTGGAAGGCGGCAAGCGCATCAGCTACGGCGCACGCGCAATCTGCAAAGGTGGCCTGAACTCGCTGCCGAAGATGGTTTTCAAGGGCGGTGCGCTGATCGGTTGCGACCTCGGCACCCTGAACTTCGCCAAGATCAAAGGCAGCCACACCGCGATGAAATCCGGCATGCTCGCCGCTGAATCGGTGGCTGACGCGCTGTTCGCTGAAAAGGACGGTACTGAAGAGTTGACCACTTACGTCGACGCCTTCAAGAAGAGCTGGCTCTACGACGAACTGTTCGCCAGCCGTAACT
>NZ_JAVXCU010000165.1:0-691 GCF_036659295.1 Brevundimonas sp.
TTCAATGTTGGTCATACCGGTCAATTCGTCAGTCTGACGCTTGATCGTGATGCCTTCTTCCATGCCCACGTAGGTCACGGTACCTTTCATTTCGGTAACGATCGGGTGGGTGTGCGGGTCCCACTTGGCGACGATTGCGCCAGCGTCGACCTTGTCGCCTTCCTTCACGGAAATCACCGCACCGTACGGCAGCTTGTAACGCTCACGCTCACGACCGAATTCGTCGGCAATCGCCAACTCACCGGAACGCGATACGGCAACCAGGTTACCGTCGGCACGCTCAACCTGCTTCAGGTTGTGCAGACGTACCATACCGCCGTTCTTCACCTGGACGCTGTCGGCAGCCGAGGTCCGGCTTGCAGCACCACCGATGTGGAACGTACGCATGGTCAGCTGGGTACCCGGCTCACCGATCGACTGGGCAGCGATAACGCCGACAGCTTCACCGATGTTCACATTGGTACCGCGTGCCAGATCGCGACCATAGCAGTGGGCGCAGATACCGGCTTCAGCTTCACAGGTCAGGGCCGAACGGACCTTGACCGAGGCCACGCCCAGTTCGTCGATAACGTCGACTTCTTCTTCCTGCAGATAGGTATCTGCCGGGAACAGGACGTTGTCGGTACCTGGTTCCATGATGTTCTCAGCCGCATAGCGACCCAGAACACGTTGGCCCAGCGAAACCAGAACG
>NZ_JAVXCU010000166.1:0-686 GCF_036659295.1 Brevundimonas sp.
ACGCGCGGAGCGAATTAGAGTTGTTGAAAGGCGCCTTGTGGGCTGCCGTCAGGGAAATCAGCCCCAGCGCACGGGTTTAAGAAGCGCACGCGGGAGACAGAGCGTTTGAAATCTCAAACGAATCCTAGGATCAATGGGGGTACAGGGCAATAGTCTGTTCGAAAAAAAGAACGAAAATGGCCCATTTGCCGAAACTTTCTGATCAGCGTATTCGGGCCAGGTTCCAGCACCCCGATCACCGGCCCCCGGCGCAGGGCCTCTAAGCAGCAGATTCCTACGCGTGAACGCCCAAAGACCAGCATGGACGCCCAAGGTCGACATGGGTATGATGTCGCCCGCACAAGCATCCGTAGCTCAGCTGGATAGAGTACTGCCCTCCGAAGGCAGGGGTCGTGGGTTCGAATCCCGCCGGGTGCACCAGATACAGATGAAAAAGCCCCAGGTCGCAAGACCTGGGGCTTTTTTGTGGGCGCTGTCACAAAGACTCTTCTGCCGGCCATATCCAACTAGGCAAAGCGCTTTTGCGTTGTAAGTTGGAGTGCGTAAACTGGCAACGCGAAGAGTGCACTACATAAGTTTGTTCTCATTTTGCATCTGGCCGTTAGCTTACTGAGTTGTCACTTCACCGGCCTTGTGAAAGAGCTTGGCGAAGATCATCCACTGGCCATCGACTTTCATCAAGTTCA
>NZ_JAVXCU010000167.1:0-681 GCF_036659295.1 Brevundimonas sp.
AGGCCGTGGTCCGGGGGATGTCGGGGCCGCGACACTCGCTGCAGAGCTTGCCGCCGCCGCAGGTGGAGCTGACTTCATCCGCACACACGAGCCGCGCCCCTTGCGCGACGGGCTGGCGGTATTGGCGGCGCTGAAAGAAACCGCAAGAATTCGTTAACTGCACATTCGGGATATTTCTCTATATTCGCGGTTCAGCAGGCATGTCCCCTTTGAGGGCGACCCGACGACAGGATAATCGACCTTATGGTGCGCAAATATTTCGGCACAGACGGTATTCGTGGCAAAGCCAACGAAGGCGCGATGACGGCGGAAACCGCCTTGCGCGTCGGCATGGCGGCTGGCCGTGTCTTTCGTCGCGGTGACCACCGCCATCGTGTCGTGATCGGCAAGGATACGCGCCTGTCGGGCTATATGCTTGAACCCGCGCTCACAGCCGGTTTCACCTCGATGGGCATGGACGTATTCCTTTTTGGCCCGCTGCCGACAACGTATAGGAAGAATAAACGCCCTTTTCACCCAAGTCCAACAGCTTTGGACCGCAGTTGACTCTTTCGACACCCCTGCGATGCAACCCAATCCGGCTGACGGGGAGCCAGCAACGCTGAAAATTTACCCTCCTCTTTCCCACTAGCGGCTCCTTTTCCGACAACCAGCACGGCGGATCCCTGCCGCGGCGCTGTG
>NZ_JAVXCU010000168.1:0-659 GCF_036659295.1 Brevundimonas sp.
GTTGGTGCCTTCGTAAATCTGGGTGATGCGCACGTCACGTACCAGTTGCTCCTGGCCCCACTCGCGGATGTAACCGTGGCCGCCGAAAATCTGCTGGCCGTGTACGGTAGTTTCCAGACCCAGATCGGTGAGGAACGCCTTGGCAACCGGCGTCAGCAACGCCACCAGGTCTTCCGCACGCTTGCGCGTCGTCGCGTCTTCGCTGAACTTGGCGGTGTCGAGTTGCATCGCCACGTAAGTGGAGAATGCGCGACCACCTTCGTTCGACGCTTTCATGGTCAGCAGCATGCGACGCACGTCCGGATGGACGATGATCGGGTCAGCGACCTTGTCTTTGTTTTGCGCGCCCGTCGGCGAGCGGCTTTGCAGGCGGTCGCGAGCGTATTCGACGGCGTTCTGGTAGGAGCGCTCGCCAGTGGCAAGGCCCTGGATGCCGACGCCCAGACGCTCGTAGTTCATCATGGTGAACATCGCCGCCAGGCCTTTGTTCGGCTCACCGACCAGATAACCCACCGCTTCGTCGAAGTTCATCACGCACGTCGCGGACGCCTGGATGCCCATCTTGTGTTCGATCGAACCGCAGTTCGCCGGGTTGCGCGCGCCGAGGCTGCCATCGGCATTGACCATGAACTTCGGCACCAGGAACAGCGAAATGCCTT
>NZ_JAVXCU010000169.1:0-653 GCF_036659295.1 Brevundimonas sp.
GGCCATGTCGTCGAACACGCACAGCTTGGTGTTGGACAGCGGGCACACGGTCAGCGGGATCTGCTCGTCGATGATCCGCTGCATCAGGCGCTCGTCTTCAATGGCGCGCACACCATGGTCGATGCGCTGGATCTTCAGCAGGTCGAGGGCTTCCCAGATGTACTCCGGCGGGCCTTCCTCACCGGCATGGGCGACGGTCAGGAAACCTTCGCCACGGGCGCGATCGAATACGCGCTGGAACTTGCTTGGCGGGTGGCCCATTTCCGAGCTGTCCAGGCCTACGGCGACAAACGCATCCCGGAACGGCAGCGCCTGGTCGAGGGTTTTTTGCGCTTGCTCTTCGCTCAGGTGGCGCAGGAAGCTGAGGATCAGGCCGCTGGTGATGCCCAGTTGCTGCTCGCCATCTTTGAGCGCGCTGGCGATGCCGTTGAGCACCACTTCAAACGGGATCCCCCGGTCGGTGTGGGTCTGCGGGTCGAAGAACGGTTCGGTATGGATCACGTTCTGCGCCTTGCAACGCAGCAGGTAGGCCCAGGTCAGGTCGTAGAAATCCTGGGAGGTGCGCAATACATCGGCGCCCTTGTAGTAGAGGTCGAGAAACTCCTGCAGGTTATTGAAGGCGTAGGCCTTGCGCAGGGTTTCGACGTCGTTCC
>NZ_JAVXCU010000170.1:0-653 GCF_036659295.1 Brevundimonas sp.
CTTCGAACTTCAGGCTCTCTATCTCGACCTTGTTCTGCTGAATCTTGTCCATCAGTGTCTTTTCGCTTTGCCACTTGGCCTTGTAGGAGCTTTCCTGCTCTTTGAGTTCGGCCAGTTCCTTGCCCAGTTGCTTCAACTTCACTTCATCTTTCTCACGCTTGATGGCTTCGCGCTCAATCTCCAACTGTTTGATTTTGCGCGATATCTCATCGAGTCCTTCGGGTACAGAATCGACCTCCATGCGCAGCTTAGCCGCAGCTTCGTCCATCAGGTCGATTGCTTTGTCGGGCAAGAAGCGGTCGGTGATGTAGCGGTTACTCAGTTCAACGGCTGCGATGATCGCATCATCTTTGATACGTACATGGTGGTGGTTCTCGTACCGCTCTTTCAGTCCGCGAAGGATGGAGATGGTGCTCAGCGTATCGGGTTCGTTTACCTGTACAATCTGGAAACGACGTTCCAACGCTTTGTCCTTTTCGAAATACTTCTGGTACTCGTCGAGCGTTGTAGCACCGATGGCACGCAGTTCGCCACGAGCCAGTGCCGGCTTCAATATATTGGCGGCATCCATGGCACCTTCGCCCTTGCCTGCACCGACAAGCGTATGAATCTCATCGATGAAGAGAATGATGTTGCCTTCGGACTTCATCACT
>NZ_JAVXCU010000171.1:0-651 GCF_036659295.1 Brevundimonas sp.
GACCTGCTGCCAAGCCTGCAATCCCTCGCGCAGGGCGGGACGGCGGTCGGTACCGGAATCAACGCGCATCCGGAATTCGCTGCGCGGTTCAGCCGTCAACTCAGCCAGTTGACGCATGTGCAGTTCACCCAAGGCAAAGACCTGTTCGCGCTGATCGGCTCGCAAGACACCGCCGTAGCGGTCTCCGGACAGCTCAAGGCCATCGCTGTGTCGCTGATGAAAATCGCCAACGACCTGCGCTGGATGAACTCCGGCCCCTTGGCCGGTCTCGGCGAAATCGAACTCGAAGCCCTGCAGCCGGGGTCGTCGATCATGCCGGGCAAGGTCAACCCGGTGATCCCGGAAGCGACCGCCATGGTTGCCGCCCAAGTGATCGGCAACGATTCGGTGATCACCATCGCCGGCCAGTCGGGCAATTTCGAGCTGAACGTGATGCTGCCAATCATTGCCCAGAACCTGTTGAGCAGCATCGAGTTACTGGCCAACTCCAGTCGCCTGTTGGCTGACAAAGCCATCGCCAGCTTCAAGGTCAACGAGTCGCGGCTCAAGGAAGCGCTGTCGCGCAATCCGATTCTGGTCACCGCACTCAACCCGGTCATCGGTTACCAGAAAGCCGCCGAGATCGCCAAGCAGGCCTATAAACAGGGTCGC
>NZ_JAVXCU010000172.1:0-645 GCF_036659295.1 Brevundimonas sp.
AACAGAAACATATATAACTAAAAATTTAAATGGAAAAGTAATATCACAAAAGTTATTATCAAGAGATACATATAGTGCTATGAGTAATATTGTTATAAGAGGAAAAGGAAAAGTAAAAGAAGTAATACCAGAGAAAAAAGAAGAAGAGGAAAAACCAGCAGAAAAACCAACAGAAAAACCGATAGAAAAACCAGTAAATGAAACATAAAGAATAAAAGATAGAGCTAATTTTAGATTAGCTCTATTTACGTATAAAAAAATGTAAATGTAAAACACTATTGACAAAAGAAAATATAAAAGTTATAATAAAAATTGTAAAATATGCGCTATTAGCTCAGTTGGTAGAGCAGCAGACTCTTAATCTGATGGTCGGAGGTTCAATCCCTCTATGGCGCACCAAAATCACTTCAAAAATTGTAGTGATTTTTTAAGTAAAAAGAAAAGGTGGGGAGGAAATGCTAAAAATATATAATACAGATATAGAAAAAAAAGTTTTTAAAGAAATAAAGGAATTTGAAAAAGGTAGTTGGATAAATTTAGTAAATCCATCTGAAGAAGAAATAAAAAAAGTATGTGAAAATACAAAAATAGAAGATGAATTTATAAGATATGCTTTAGATTATGAAGAAAAAGCTAGAATAGACA
>NZ_JAVXCU010000173.1:0-640 GCF_036659295.1 Brevundimonas sp.
GATGTTCGGCGACTTGCCGCCCAGCTCAACGGTGGACGGAATGATGTTTTCGGCGGCGCATTTCATGATGTGCGAGCCGACCGGGGTGGAACCGGTGAAGGCGATCTTGGCGATGCGCTTGCTGGTGGCCAGGGCTTCGCCGGCTTCCTTGCCGAAACCGTGCACCACGTTCAGCACGCCCGGTGGCAGCAGGTCGCCGATCAGCTCCATCAGCACGCTGATGCCCAGCGGCGTTTGCTCGGCGGGCTTGAGCACCACGCAGTTACCGGCGGCCAGGGCTGGGGCGAGTTTCCAGGCGGCCATCAGCAGCGGGAAGTTCCACGGGATGATCTGGCCGACCACGCCCAGCGGCTCGTGGAAGTGGTAGGCGGCGGTGAGTTCATTGATTTCGGCGCTGCTGCCTTCCTGGGCGCGGATGCAGCCGGCGAAGTAGCGGAAGTGGTCGGCAGCCAGGGGGATGTCGGCGTTAAGGGTTTCACGCACGGCCTTGCCGTTGTCCCAGGTTTCGGTGATGGCCAGCAGTTCGAGGTTTTGCTCGATGCGGTCGGCGATTTTCAGCAGCACCAGCGAACGGTCCTGGGCCGAGGTTTTGCCCCAGGCGTCCGCAGCGGCGTGGGCGGCGTCCAGTGCCTTGTCGATG
>NZ_JAVXCU010000174.1:0-640 GCF_036659295.1 Brevundimonas sp.
CATCGCGCGGTTGCCTTCGGCGAATGCCTTCATGGTCAGCAGCATGCGGCGTACGTCAGGGTGCACGATGATCGGGTCAGCGGCTTTTTCCGGCGCTTTCGGGCCAGTCAGGGAGCGCATTTGCAGGCGATCGCGAGCGTATTTCAGGCCGCCCTGGAAACCGATCTCGGCGTGGGCCAGGCCTTGCAGCGCGGTACCCAGGCGAGCGGTGTTCATAAAGGTGAACATGCAGTTCAGGCCTTTGTTCGCCGGGCCGATCAGGAAACCGGTGGCCGCGTCGAAGTTCATCACGCAGGTGGCGTTGCCGTGGATGCCCATCTTGTGTTCCAGGGAACCACAGGTCACCGCGTTGCGCTCGCCGACCGAGCCGTCGGCGTTCGGCAGGAATTTTGGCACGATAAACAGCGAGATGCCTTTGGTGCCGGCCGGTGCGTCCGGCAGGCGGGCCAGTACGATGTGGACGATGTTGTCGGCCATATCGTGTTCACCGGCCGAGATGAAGATCTTGGTGCCGGAGACTTTGTAGGAACCGTCGGCCTGAGGCTCGGCCTTGGTGCTCAGCATGCCCAGGTCGGTGACGCAGTGCGGTTCTGTCAGGCACATTGTGCCGGTCCACTCGCCCGACACCAGTTTGGTCAGG
>NZ_JAVXCU010000175.1:0-585 GCF_036659295.1 Brevundimonas sp.
CCGACGTGCATCCAGTCGCCGTCCAGCACGCAGCCGAACAGGCGACCTTGGGCGGCGGAGGCGCGCCACAGGGGGCTGAGCGAGAAGGGGCCGTCGGGACCGGCGTCGGCGTAGTCGGGGCGGGTGATGTGGACGCCCATATAGGCGAAGGGGGCGGAGGCGGCCTCGCCGCGGAAGGTCAGGGCGCCGTCGTCGGCCAGGAAGAAGTCGCCGCCGCCCTCGAAGCCGATCGAGCCCTCGCGCCGGGCCAGCAGCAGGGCGGCGTCCATGCGCTCGGGGTCCCACAGGCGGATGAGGTCGCCCAGGGCGTCGCCCCGGTCGATCCAGACGCTGTCGATATTGGCGACGAAGACGGGATCGTCGCCGAGCAGGCGGCGGGCCTTCTTCAGGCCGCCGCCGGTCTCCAGCAGTTCGGCGCGCTCGTCGGAGATGACGATGGCGGGACGGGTGCGGGCGGCCAGATGGCTTTCCAGCCGGTCGGCGAACCAGTGGACGTTGACCACGGCGCGTTCGACGCCTGCGTCCGCCAGCCGGTCGAGGACGTGGTCGATCAGGGCGCGACCGCCGACCTCCACCAGGGCCTTG
>NZ_JAVXCU010000176.1:0-581 GCF_036659295.1 Brevundimonas sp.
CGTGTATTTCCTGTGCTCGTTCTTGCCGTTGTTTGGGGTGTTGGCGATTTTCTTGCCGCGCACCAAAAAGCCCTGATTTACGCATTACCCATTGCAGGAATGTGTTGGGCCATAAATTTCAGACACAAAAAAGCCGCGTATCAAACGCGGCTTTTTCATGGGTGCAGATTTTATACGTTGAAGCGGAAGTGCATCACGTCGCCGTCTTTGACGATGTAGTCCTTGCCTTCCAGACGCCATTTACCGGCCTCTTTGGTGCCGGCTTCGCCCTTGTACTGGATGAAGTCGTTGTAGGCGATCACTTCGGCGCGGATGAAGCCTTTTTCGAAGTCAGTGTGGATCACGCCGGCGGCCTGTGGTGCAGTGGCACCGACTTTGACGGTCCAGGCGCGGACTTCTTCGACGCCGGCGGTGAAGTAGGTCTGCAAGTGCAGCATTTCGTAGCCGGCGCGAATGACGCGGTTCAGGCCAGGCTCTTCCAGGCCCAGGGCCTCGAGGAACATGTCCTTCTCTTCGCCGTCATCCAGCTCGGCGATTTCCGCTTCGATCTTGTTGCACACCGGAACGACCATGGCGCCTTC
>NZ_JAVXCU010000177.1:0-576 GCF_036659295.1 Brevundimonas sp.
CGCCATGGCGGTGGAAAAGGTCGCCCGCGATCTGGCCGAGGCCATTCCCAACGCCGAGCGGCTGGAGGTCTATGGCCCTGCCGATGCGCCCCTGGCCCTGGTGCGCGGGCGGCGGCGCAAGCGGCTGCTGGTCCGGGCCGATCGCGACGTGAACCTGCAGGCCTTCCTGCGCGCCTGGCTGGGCCGGGTGAAGGTGCCGGCGTCCGTGCGGCTGACGGTGGACGTGGACCCCTACAGTTTCCTCTGAGCGAAGGGCGCTATCGCTCGCGACGCGGTCGCTCGCTGCTTGAGCGCAGAACCGCTCCATAGCCGCCGTCATCCTCGGGCTTGACCCGAGGATGACGGCGTATGGGGCTGGCGGGGCTAGTTCAGGCGCATCCGCACCCGGTCCATGCTGGCGCGATGGGCGTCGGCAGGGCCGTCCACGGCGCGGGCGCGCGACAGGGCATCCAGAGCGCCGGTTAACGCCCCCTGCTTCTCGCGGGCGGCGGCGACGTCCAGCCAGGGCCGGTGATCCTCGGGGTCCAGCAGGGCGCGCCGCAAGGCCGAGCGCTCGGCGCCCTCATAGTCCTCGAT
>NZ_JAVXCU010000178.1:0-570 GCF_036659295.1 Brevundimonas sp.
GTTCCGTGTGGACTGGACGCCGGACCGCGCCAGCCAGATTTGCGACCGCACCGAGCTGTGGGATCAGGCTCTTGATCGCGGAGCCTTGTTTGCTGCCGCCCAAGGTCTGGGTCTGGCCCAGCGCGCGGTCGATCTAGCCGTCGAATACGCCAAGGAGCGCCAGCAGTTCGGCAAGCCGATCGGCACCTATCAGGCGGTCAAACACCACCTCGCCTCGGCCCAAACCAAGATCGAGTTCGCCCGTCCGGTCCTGCATGCCGCAGCCGTCAGCCTTGGCAATCACGACATCTTTAGCCGTGCGCGTATCAGCCAGGCCAAACTGGCCTGTCTGGAAGCCGCCGACTACGCCTCGCGCGCCAGCCTGCAGGTACATGGAGCCATGGGCTACAGCTACGAGGTCGATGTCCATCTGGTGCTGAAACGCGCCCTTGGCCTGACCTATAGCTGGGGTGAACCCGCCCTGCACCGCGCCCGTGTCGCCAACCGCATTTTCACCCGCCCTGTGGGGCCGGACCAAACCTTCGCCTACGAGGTCGCCTGATGGCCGAAGCCTATATTATCGACGCCGTT
>NZ_JAVXCU010000179.1:0-569 GCF_036659295.1 Brevundimonas sp.
CCTGTTACCGTTCCGGTGGTTGGTAGTGATGAACAATTTCCCGTACGCCGCGTTTATTGTGTGGGCCGTAACTATGCCGCTCATGCCCGTGAAATGGGCTTTGATCCGGATCGTGAACCACCGTTCTTCTTCTGTAAACCCGCCGATGCGGTAGTCCCGGTGGCGGCTGGTCAGATCCTTGAACTGCCGTACCCATCGCAGACCGATAACTATCACTATGAGATAGAGCTGGTGGTGGCGATAGGTAAAAAGGGCAGCGATATACCGCTGGAAAAAGCGTACGAATATATCTGGGGCTATGCCACCGGTCTGGATATGACCCGCCGTGACCGGCAGATGGAGATGCGTCAGATGGGGCGTCCATGGGAAATCGGCAAAGCGTTTGATCTCTCCGCGCCCATCGCGCCGTTGCATAAAGCCAGCGAAAGTGTGGATGTTAACCATGCGCCAATCTGGTTGCAGGTCAACGGCGACGATCACCAGCGTAGCGATATTCGCCACCTCATCTGGTCTGTGAATGAAACCATCAGCTATCTGTCAGGCTTTTTCGAACTGCAGCCAGGCGATCT
>NZ_JAVXCU010000180.1:0-565 GCF_036659295.1 Brevundimonas sp.
CATGACCAACATCGGTCACTTCCGCGCTGCCGGTAAGCTGCTGGAGCAGGTCAAGGGCCAGCTGCCAACCCGTCTGTGGCTGTCGCCGCCGACCAAGATGGACGCTCACCAACTGACCGAAGAAGGCTACTACGGCATCTACGGCAAGGCTGGCGCGCGCATGGAAATGCCGGGCTGCTCGCTGTGCATGGGTAACCAGGCACGTGTTGAGCCGAACTCGACCGTCGTGTCGACTTCGACCCGTAACTTCCCGAACCGTCTGGGTGATGGCGCGAACGTCTACCTGGCTTCGGCTGAGCTGGCGGCGGTCGCTTCCACTCTGGGTCGCCTGCCGACCGTCGAAGAATACATGGGCTACGCAGCGAAACTGGACACCATGGCCAGTGACGTCTACCGCTACCTGAACTTCGACCAGATCGCCGAGTTCCGCAAGATCGCAGCAAGCGCCAACATCCCGGTGATTCAAGCCTAACGGTGTGTTGATGTGAAAGGCGCCGCGTATCGCAAGGTACGCGGCGTTTTTTTGCGTGCGCCAAAAGGGTAACGGATGTCAATCCAGGCTCCC
>NZ_JAVXCU010000181.1:0-552 GCF_036659295.1 Brevundimonas sp.
GCACACGATGTCGCCAGCGAAAGCTTCTTCAACGTCGATACGGTGCAGGCCGTGGTGACCCATCAGCTTCAGGATACGACCGTTACGCTTCTTGCCGTCGGCGCCGATGGCGACAACCGGGGTGTTCGGCTTGACGCTACCACGAGCGATACGGCCAACGCCGATAACACCCAGGAAGCTGTTGTAGTCCAGTGCCGAGATTTGCATCTGGAACGGGCCTTCACGGTCAACCTTCGGTGGTGGAACGTGGTCAACGATCGCCTGGTACAGCGGGGTCATGTCTTCCGCCATGTCGGTGTGGTCAAGACCAGCAATACCGTTCAGGGCCGAGGCGTAGATGACTTGGAAGTCCAGCTGTTCTTCGGTAGCACCCAGGTTGTCGAACAGGTCGAAGATCTGGTCCAGAACCCAGTCCGGACGCGCGCCTGGACGGTCAACCTTGTTGATGCACACGATCGGACGCAGGCCGGCTTCGAAAGCCTTCTTGGTCACGAAACGGGTTTGCGGCATAGGGCCGTCTTGAGCGTCAACCAGCAGCAGAACGGAGTCAAC
>NZ_JAVXCU010000182.1:0-550 GCF_036659295.1 Brevundimonas sp.
GGCGCAGCCCATGCCAGTTTCTTGTTGATTATCCGGAAGTGAAAAATCCACTTCTGGCAACCGCAAATTATAAGTGAAGCAAACAACGAATAGAACAAAAACGTTGCTTGTACCATAATTTATATACTTTTGCAGGAGGTGGCTAGTTCTTTCGAACTAGATGCCCCGGCTGTGCACGAATTGGTCTCGCCGACAACCACAAGTTGGTGTCCCCAGGAATCAATAGTATGATCGGCATGTTTTTATATCTATCCTAAGGGGAAATTCATGGCAATGATGAAGGAATTTAAAGAATTTGCAATGAAAGGCAACGTCGTCGATCTGGCGGTCGGTGTCATCATCGGCGGCGCCTTCGGCAAGATTGTCGATTCCCTGGTGCAAGACGTGATCATGCCGCCCATCGGCCGCATTTTCGGCGGCCTCGATTTCGCCAATTACTACCTGCCCCTGAATGGCCAAGCCACGACGATGACGCTGGTGGAAGCGAAAAAGGCGGGCGCCGTGCTGGCCTACGGTAACTTTCTGACCATTTTGCTTAACTTTATCATTC
>NZ_JAVXCU010000183.1:0-539 GCF_036659295.1 Brevundimonas sp.
TCGACACGTGGTCTTCCTGGTTGGCCGACGTCGGCAGGCTGTCGACGCTATGGGGATGGGACAACGCCTTGTTCTCGCTGGCCAACGCCGCTGCCGTCACCTGGGCAATCATGAAACCGGAGTTGACCCCGCCATTGCCCACCAGGAACGGCGGCAATTGCGACATGTGCTTGTCCATCATCAACGAGATACGGCGCTCGCTCAGGGAGCCGATTTCAGCGATGGCCAGGGCCATGTTGTCGGCGGCCATCGCCACCGGTTCGGCGTGGAAGTTACCGCCGGAGATCACATCGCCTTCGGCGGCGAATACCAGCGGGTTATCCGATACCGCGTTGGCTTCGACCACCAACACTTCGGCCGCCTGGCGGAACTGGGTCAGGCAGGCGCCCATGACTTGCGGCTGGCAGCGCAGGGAGTACGGGTCTTGCACTTTGTCGCAGTTCTGGTGGGACTGGGACACCTGGCTGCTTTCACCGAGCAGGTCGCGATAGGCAGCGGCCGAGTCGATCTGCCCACGCTGGCCACGGGCTGCATGGATG
>NZ_JAVXCU010000184.1:0-536 GCF_036659295.1 Brevundimonas sp.
CCTCGGTCGTCCCATCGCCCGCGACGCCGCCCAGCGCGGCGATCTGGTCGTCTGGATGGCCCCGAACCGCGATCACGACTGGACCGGCCACTCGGCCATCATGGTCGACGCCGATCAGGTCATCCACGCGACCGGCGCCCACGGCGGCGTGGTCATCGAAGCCTTGGCCGAAGTCGAGGCCCGGCTGACCGGCGAAGGCTTCGCCTCGGCCGTGTTCCGGCGGATCTAAGCCACAATAATCCGCTCATCCCCGCGGAGGCGGGGACCCAGTCCTTTGGCTGCATCCGCTGCACCGAAGTCTTGTCGGTGTGTCCGTGGCTCTCACTGGGTCCCCGCCTCCGCGGGGATGAGCGGATAGGGGGACCTGACCACAAAACGCAGAAAAGGCGACCCGAAGGCCGCCTTTCCCGTCGTCACGAATGTCTGACGCTTACGCCGTCGGGGCGCTGGTCGCGGCCGGCGGGGCGGCCGGGGTCGCCTGGGTCGTGGCCGGAGCCGCACCCTCGGCGGCCGGAGCGGCCTCCGTGGCGGCGGCG
>NZ_JAVXCU010000185.1:0-534 GCF_036659295.1 Brevundimonas sp.
GGCCCGCGGCGTCTTCCTCGCTATTGCTGAAACCGGTGACCGCTTTGCCTGCGATCAGTGGCTTACCGTCGCTGCCCTTGACGTGGAGCAATACCGCCGGCGCGTGACAAACAGTTGCGATCGGCTTGCCGGATGCGTTGGCGTGCTCGATCAGGGCGATGGACGTGACATCTTCGGCAAGATCCCACAGCGGGCCATGGCCGCCGGGGTAGAACACAGCATCAAACTCGGCGCTGGAGAGGTCACTGAGCGTTCGCGTATTTGCCAACGCTTTCATGGCGGCGGTATCGGCCTCAAAGCGACGAGTGGCGTCGGTCTGGAAGTCGGGCTCGTTACTCTTCGGATCCAGCGGTGGCAGGCCGCCTTTTGGCGATGCCAGAGTCAACTGCGCACCGGCATCGAGGAAGGCGTAGTAAGGCGCGGCAAGCTCTTCAAGCCAGAAGCCGGTCTTTTCGCCCGTGTCGCCCAGTTGGTCGTGGGAGGTTAAAACGACGAGGATTTTCATGCGGTTTACCTTTTGCTTCAATACGCGGG
>NZ_JAVXCU010000186.1:0-531 GCF_036659295.1 Brevundimonas sp.
CCGGGACCAGGTGCTCGTTGGCCTGGCTGGTCGGGTGGCCGACGACGCGGCGGCCGTTCAGCAGGACCAGGGTGTTGCCGATGCCGAGACCGCGCAGGTTGACCGAGCCGGTGTCGCCGCGCGCCGAGTTCGAGCTGGCGGGCAGGTAGGCCGAGTTGAAGGTCACGTCGCCCATCTGGGGGATCGACCGGATCAGGTCGTCGCCCGAGGTCGCGGCGGTGGCCAGGATCTGTTCCTCGTTGACCACGGAGACGGGCAGGGCGGCGGTCACCTTGGCGCCGCGAATCTGCGAGCCGACCACGACGATCTCGTCGACCTGGGTGGCTTGGTCTTCGGCGGCTTCCTGAGCGACGGCGCCGGTCGCGGCGCCGAACAGGGCCGTGGTGGCCAACATGGCCGTCTTCAAGCTTCGACGAGCGAAGGCTGCACGCATGGTCTGGTTATCCCCTCTGGTGGTCATCGAGCTCGGTATCCCCCCGATGCTCGTCCGGCGGCGGCCGGGTTGGTCTGGCGTGAGACGTCCGGGGCTGG
>NZ_JAVXCU010000187.1:0-520 GCF_036659295.1 Brevundimonas sp.
ATCGACATCGACCTCCACCAGACCGGTCTCGGTGAATTTGACGGCGTTCGAGATCAGGTTGTTCAGCACCTGGCGCAGACGCAGCGGGTCGCCCAGATAGGCGCCCTCGGCGCGGCGGGACACGTGCAGATCGAACTGCAGCCCCTTCTGGGCGGCCAGGGCGGAAAAGGTATTGTGCGTCGCCGCGATCAAGTCGCCAAGGTCGAACTCGAGCGTCTCCATCTCCAGCTTGCCGGCCTCGATCTTGGACAGGTCCAGCATGTCGTTGAGGATGCCCAGCAGGCTTTCGCCCGATTGGCGGATAACCTCCAGCCGTTCGGCCTGTTTCGCGGGCAGGACGTCGCGGGCCATGGCCTGGGCCATGCCCAGGACGCCGTTCAGCGGGGTGCGGACTTCGTGGCTCATGGCGGCCAGGAAGGCGGACTTGGCGGCGTTGGCGGCGGTGGCCTCGCTGACCGCCTGGTTCAACTCGGCCTCGGCCTGCAGGCTTTCCGAAATGTCGCGGATGATGGCGGTGTAG
>NZ_JAVXCU010000188.1:0-516 GCF_036659295.1 Brevundimonas sp.
GAGGTGTGTCCCGACCTGCGTTCCGCTGGCGGACCTGTATATTCGAAATAATCTAATTAAAATCAATACCTTATGTTGGCATTGGCGGAGAGAGTGGGATTCGAACCCACGGAAGGTTTAACCCTTCGCCGGTTTTCAAGACCGGTGCCTTAAACCGCTCGGCCATCTGCCCGTAACGTATTGCTCCCGGATAACGCTCCGGGGCGCGCATTCTCGCATGCCCGAGGGGTTTTTTGTTCAACCGGCTTCGATTGCCAGCGAACCGGCCATCGAGGCGCGGATCTTCTCCTTGGCCCGCTCGCAGGCGCCGCCACAATGCAGGCGCGAGGCCTCCAGCTCGGTCGGCAGGTGTTCGGCCAGGAAGTCGATGAACACCCGCACCGCCGGCAACAGCCCACGCCGCGAGGCAAACACCGCGTGGCAGATGCCCTGCGGCAATGACCAGTCCGGCAACACCACTTCCAGCTCGCCGTTGCGTACGGCTTCGGCGCAGACGGTTTCCGGCAGCATGGTGAT
>NZ_JAVXCU010000189.1:0-514 GCF_036659295.1 Brevundimonas sp.
AAGGACCATTAATTCCTGGTCCTTGAAGGTGTAGCCGAGCTGGCGCTCGAGACGGCTTAAAGAAACGCTCACGGTTTACCCATATCTGTTTGGTGGCACCGGCGGCCATCGACGATTGACGCAGTGTTCAAATTCAAATCCTGATTGGTGCAGCATGAGGCAGGACAGATTTGTCCCCACCCCAGAAAAGCATTCGGCGCTGTGTTCACAGCGCCGCCTGTATTACTTGATCAGCCCGACCCGCGAGAAGTTCGGCAGGTGGCTGAGTTTGGGTTCCGGCCAGCTCATCCAGACCGCGAAGGCCTTGCCGACGATATTCTGGTCGGGAACCATGCCCAGCAGGTCCTTGGGAATGTTGGGGTCATCCCAGTACCGGCTGTCATTGGAGTTGTCGCGGTTGTCGCCCATCATGAAGTAGTGCCCGGCCGGCACTTTCCATTCGCCATCAGGCTGGGCACGGTAGCGGCTCATTTCCTTGCGGATTTCGTGCTCTACCGTACCGAGTTTTTCCTGG
>NZ_JAVXCU010000190.1:0-504 GCF_036659295.1 Brevundimonas sp.
CTTTGTCGGTGTTGACCATGAACTGCAGGAACTCGCCATCCAGGCCCACGCTGCCCACCGTGATGGTCGGTTTGCCGGTGAGCTGGCGCGTCCAGCCGGCCAGGTTGAGGTCGGAGCCTTCGAATTCCGGCTCCCAGAAACGACGGGTGGAGCAGTGGAAAATATCCACGCCAGCGTCAGACAATGGCTTGAGGAACTCACCCAACGCTTCAGGGCTTTGTACCAGGCGCGCGGTGTAGTCCTGCTGCTTCCACTGGGAGAAACGCAAGATGATCGGAAAATCCGGGCCGACAGCGGCGCGGGTCGCCTGGATCAGTTCGATGGCAAAGCGCGAACGGTTGGCCAGACTGCCGCCGTATTCGTCGGTGCGCTGGTTGCTGCCTTCCCAGAAGAACTGGTCGACCAGGTAACCGTGGGCGCCGTGGATTTCCACGCCGTCCATGCCGATGCTTTGTGCATCTTTGGCCGCTTGAGCGAAGGCTGCGATCACGTCCTGGATGTCTT